>NZ_JBSFUS010000011.1:0-381018 GCF_053591915.1 Streptomyces sp. NPDC002853
TCTCAAGGAACGGACGCTTCCTTTGTACTCACCCTCTCGGGCTTTCCTCCGGGCGCTTCCCTTCGGTGTTTCATTTTGTCTTGCTGTCTTGCGTTCCCAACTCTACCAGATCCGCTTTCCGTTCCGTTCCCGGTTCGGATTTCATTTCCGGTGGCCGTTGGGGGCCTTTGCCTTTCGGCGTGTTCACTACGTTAGCGGATTCCCTCTGCAACTCATAATCGAGTTCCGCGAGTTCGAATTCCGGCATGCGAGCATGCGAAATGCGCCCCCGCTGAGGGGAAGTCGTAGGTAGTGGTTGGCCGCTCTCGGCTGCTGGCAGATTGCCGTAACCGGGTTAAGCGGCTCGGGCCACATTACGGTCCGCCCAGGGCCGCGTCAAGTTCGGCGGCGTCGGGGCGTATGGGCCCGATAAGGGCTCACCGTCGGGTCGTTGGAGGTCCAGAAGCGCCAGGGGTGGACGGCGCCCTCGCCGCCGACTCCCGTACGCGGGCCGTTGCTGACCTGGTCGGGGTCGACAGGGGTGCCCGCGAGGAGAGTGAGGGGAGCGTCCCCGCCCGCGCAGAGGTCGGAGCCGTTCAGGCTGCGGTCCACGTCAAGGGCTGTGGCCAGCCGTGCCGGGCCTTTGGCGAGTTCCCTGTCGTTGCGGGCCGAGAGTCGACGCTTGCGGGCGGTCTCGGCTCCGGCCGTGATCTCCCCGGCCCGCAGCAGGACTCCGCTCGCCTGGCCTTCCGGGCCGCACACCACGTTGAGGCAGTGCCACATGCCGTAGGTGAAGTAGACGTACGCGTATCCGGGCGGACCGAACATCACGCTGTTGCGGGCGGTGGGGCCGCGATAGGCGTGTGACCCCGGGTCGGCCTCGCCCGCGTAGGCCTCGACCTCTGTCAGGCGCAGCTCGATCGGACCGTCCGGTGAGCTGCGTACGAGGACGCGGCCCAGCAGATCAGGGGCCACGTCGAGGACAGGGCGAGCAAAGAAGTCGTGGGTGAGGGGCGTACGGTCAGGGGCCTCGATCATGGCGTCCGAGCGTACTGGAGACGGCCCGTACGGGCAGGTGGTCACCTGCCGGGCGAATTGCCCGGGCGAGGACGCGGAACCGGACGTGGGTTCACCGCGTTTGTATGGATCAAGGATTCAAGTCGAGTCGAACCACAGGCGGGGCCTGGGGAGGAGAGTCATGGGGTTCAAGAAGCTGCTTGCGAGCCTGGGTGCCGGCGGTGCGTCGGTGGAGACGGTGCTGACCGAGGTCAACGTCGTACCGGGTGGTGTCGTCCAGGGTGAGGTGCGGATCCAGGGCGGGTCCGTGGACCAGGAGATCGAGGGTCTTTCCGTCGGCCTCCAGGCGCGGGTCGAGGTCGAGGGCCAGGACCAGGAGACGAAGCAGGACATCGAGTTCACGAAGCTGCGGCTCGGTGGGGCCTTCACGCTCCAGGCGGGTCAGGTGCACGCGGTGCCGTTCGGGCTCGAGATCCCCTGGGAGACGCCGGTCACCTCCATCGACGGGCAGCAGCTGCGCGGGATGAACATCGGTGTGACCACCGAGCTCGAGATCGCGCGGGCCGTGGACTCCGGCGACCTGGACCCGATCAACGTGCACCCGCTGCCGGCGCAGCAGGCCATCCTGGACGCGTTCATCCAGCTGGGCTTCCGCTTCAAGAGCGCGGACATGGAGCGCGGTCACATCCGTGGTACGCGGCAGAAGCTGCCGTTCTACCAGGAGATCGAGTTCTTCCCGCCGCAGCAGTACCGCGGCCTCAACCAGGTCGAGTTGAGCTTCGTGGCCGACGACCGCGAGATGGACGTCATCCTGGAGATGGACAAGAAGCCGGGTCTCTTCAGTGAGGGCAGTGACTCGTTCCGCTCGTTCAAGGTCGGTCTGAACGACTTCCAGGGCACGGACTGGGCGGCGTACCTGAACGAGTGGCTGTCCCAGGTCGGCAGCAAGCGCAACTGGTTCTAGGCTCGGAACGGAAGAGCTGTAGAGCTACCGCCGATCAGGAACCAACCAGGAGGTGCCGACGTGACCGAGCTCAAGAGGCCGCCGCTTCCGCATGACTTCCATCCGCCCGTGGCGTCCTTCACGGTCGTGAGCGAGGACTTCGAACCGGGCGGGGTCCTTAAGGACGCTCAGGTCCAGGCGGCCGGGAACACCTCGCCGCACCTGCGGTGGGAGGGCTTCCCGCCGGAGACCAAGAGCTTCGCCGTGACCTGCTTCGACCCGGACGCGCCCACGGGCAGCGGGTTCTGGCACTGGTCGGTCATCGACATCCCGGTGTCGGTGACCGAGCTGCCCACCGGTGCGGGCAGCGGCAAGTTCGAGGGGCTGCCCGAGGGTGCGGTGCAGGTGCGCAACGACTACGGGACGAAGGAATTCGGGGGCGCGGCGCCGCCTCCCGGGGACCCGGCGCACCGATATGTGTTCACCGTGTACGCGGTGGACCAGGAGAAGCTCGGGCCGGACTCCGACGCTTCGCCTGCTGTCATCGGGTTCAACCTCCGGTTCCACACGGTCGGGCGCGCGCAGGTGCTCGCCGAGTACGCGGCTCCCGCCGGTAGCTGAGCGTTCACTGAACGTTTGCCCGCCCCTGGTCATGGAAGTGATCAGGGGCGGGCATTTTTTATTGCGTTGTCCATCTCGGCGTGCCCGGCCAGAGTTGATCCCAGCCCGCCAGGGGTGGGTCGGTGTGCATACGGGAGGTGGGCGAAATGCGGGACACGCTGGTGCTGAACGCGAGCTTCGAGCCGCTGTCGACGGTGACGCTGAACCGTGCCGTCGTGCTGGTCCTCAGCGACAAGGCAGTCGTCGAACACGCCCACCCCGGACTCCGTGTGCGCGCGGCGGCGGTCGAGATACCGGTGCCTCGGGTGATCAGGCTCTGCAGGTATGTACGGGTGCCTTTCCGAAGACGGGCTCCGTGGTCGCGGCGGGGTGTCCTCGTGCGGGACCAGCACAGGTGCGCGTACTGCGGGAGGCGGGCGACGACCGTGGACCACGTGGTGCCGCGGGCGCAGGGCGGTACGGACACCTGGCTGAACACGGTCGCTTCGTGCGCGATGGACAATCACCGCAAGGCGGACCGTACTCCGGAGGAGGCCGGGATGCCGTTGCTGCGGCAGCCGTTCGAGCCGACGCCCGCGGACGCGATGCTGCTCGCGCTCGGCCGGGAGGAACTGGCCTCGCTGCCCGAGTGGCTCGCTCAGCCTGCGGCCTAGTTCCGCACCGCGTGCCGGTCGGGGCCTCAGTCGATCCGCGGCTGCTCGCGGCGCTCGGTGGCGGGGGCGGGCACGCCGGCGGAGTTGCCCGCGCTGCCGGAGCCGCCGCCCAGGGGGCCGAAGTTGCCGAGTGCGCCGCCGAGGCCCTTGAGGGCGTCGCCGATCTCGCTGGGGACGATCCAGAGCTTGTTCGCGTCGCCCTCGGCGATCTTCGGGAGCATCTGGAGGTACTGGTAGGAGAGGAGCTTTTGGTCCGGGTCTCCGGCGTGGATGGACTCGAAGACCGTACGGATCGCCTGGGCCTCGCCCTCGGCGCGCAGGGCCGCGGCCTTGGCCTCACCCTCGGCGCGCAGGATCGCGGACTGCTTCTCGCCCTCGGCGCGCAGGATCTCCGACTGCCGTACACCCTCGGCCTGGAGGATCGCGGCGCGCTTGTCGCGGTCGGCGCGCATCTGCTTCTCCATCGAGTCCTGGATGGAGGTCGGCGGCTCGATCGCCTTGAGCTCGACGCGGTTGACGCGGATGCCCCACTTGCCGGTGGCCTCGTCGAGGACGCCGCGCAGCGCCGCGTTGATCTCCTCGCGGGAGGTGAGGGTCCGCTCCAGGTCCATGCCGCCGATGATGTTGCGCAGCGTGGTGACGGTGAGCTGCTCGATCGCCTGGATGTAGCTGGCGACCTCGTACGTCGCGGCGCGGGCGTCGGTCACCTGGTAGTAGATGACGGTGTCGATGTTCACCACGAGGTTGTCCTGGGTGATCACCGGCTGGGGCGGGAAGGGGACGACCTGTTCACGCAGGTCGATGCGGTTGCGGATCGAGTCGATGAACGGGACGACGATGTTCAGGCCCGCGTTCAGCGTCCGTGTGTAGCGGCCGAAGCGCTCGACGATCGCCGCGCTGGCCTGTGGGATGACCTGGATGGTCTTGATCAGGGCGATGAAGACCAGCACCACCAGAATGATCAGGACGATGATGATTGGCTGCATCGTTGTTCCCCGTACCCCTCTTGCCTCGGTGTTCCCGGAAGATCCGCAGAGCCAGAACGCGGGTCGGCGAAGATCTTGCTCGTCGAGTCTGACAGACCGTCGCACACCCCGTGGTGCATTCACATGACGACGGCCGTCGCTCCGTCGATCTCGACGACATCCACCTCGCGTCCCGCCTCGTAGCTCTGGGCGGTGTCGAGCGCTCGGGCCGACCAGATCTCGCCGGCGAGCTTGATCCGGCCGCCGGAGGCGTCGACGCGTTCCAGGACGACGGCCGTCCTGCCCTTCAACGCCTCGACCCCGGTGGCCAGTTCGGGTCGTTGGGAGCGGTGCCGCGCCGCCACCGGGCGTACGACCGCGATGAGCGCGACCGACACCGCGGCGAAGACGACGACTTGGAGCACGAGGCCGCCGCCCAGGCCCGCGGTCACGGCGCCCGCGACGGCGCCCACGGAGAGCATGCCGAACTCCGGCATCGCGGTCAGTACGAGCGGGATTCCGAGTGCGGCGGCGCCGATCAGCCACCACACCCATGCGTCGATGTCCACGTGGTCATGGTAGGACCGCGGGACTCTTCCGCACAGGGCACGTGATCTACCGACCGGAGCGGGCCCGGCAGTTCGCGCCGGTGCGATGCGAACGGTCAGCCGAGCGGGAGGCCCTGTGCGCTCCAGCGCTCGCCGCGCTCCTCGACCACCAGGGGCAGTCCGAAGCACAGGGAGAGGTTGCGGGAGGTCAGTTCGAGTTCCAGCGGGCCGGCGGCCATGATCTTGCCCTGGCGGATCATGAGGACGTGGGTGAAGCCGGGGGCGATCTCCTCGACGTGGTGCGTGACCATGATCATCGAGGGGGCGATCGGGTCGCGGGCCAGGCGGCCGAGGCGGCGTACGAGGTCTTCGCGGCCGCCGAGGTCGAGGCCCGCGGCGGGCTCGTCCAGGAGGAGCAGCTCGGGGTCGGTCATCAGGGCGCGCGCGATCAGGGTGCGCTTGCGCTCGCCCTCGGAGAGGGTGCCGAACTTGCGGTCCAGGTAGTCGGTCATGCCGAGGCGGTCGAGGAAGGCGCGGGCGCGCTGCTCGTCGACGTCCTCGTAGTTCTCGTGCCAGCCGGCGGTCATGCCGTACGCGGCGGTGAGCACCGTCTGGAGCACGGTCTGGTTCTTGGGCAGCTTCTCGGCCATCGCGATGCCGGCCACGCCGATGCGCGGGCGGAGCTCGAAGACGTCCGTGCCGGGCCTGCCCAGGGTCTCGCCGAGGATGGTGGCGGTGCCGGTGCTCGGGTAGAGGTAGCTGGACGCGACGTTCAGGAGGGTGGTCTTCCCCGCGCCGTTCGGTCCGAGGATGACCCAGCGCTCACCCTCCTTGACCGACCAGGAGACCTGGTCCACCAGAGCCCGGCCCTCGCGGACCACGGATACGTCCTCCAGCTCCAGTACATCGCTCATGAGCGCGTTGTCTCCCATTGCAGTCTCGGCTGTCGCTTGCGTCTGTGGACGCAGTCCCCTGGGAGAAAACCTACGCCACCGGTCGAGCGCTCCAGCCCTTAGCCCGGTCCTTAGGCTGTACGCATGCTCTCGGAACCACGCTCAGGACGCCTGGCCGCATGGGGAAATGCCCTTCTTGCCGGACTTGTCTCGCCGGATGACGCGGTGCACGCGATGGTCGGTGACGACGCCGTGCACCGGGTCGAAGGTCTCCCCGGCGAGTCGGGGCCCGTCGGTCTCACGCTCGCCGTCGGACGATTGCGCACGCTCGGGGTGACCGGACTCCGGGTCGCGCTGCCCGCGCCGGGCCATCCGCTCGGTCTGAGCGGCCCGCCCGCGTTCAATGCCCGCGCCCTGGACGCGCAGGAGGCCGTCGTCGCCTTCGGGGCGCCGTACGGCCTGGTGCCCGAGGTGTCCGAGGCGGGCCCCGAGGGCGACGTGCACGTGGAGGTCCTCTGGCACTGTCTGCCCGTGCGGGAGGCGCCGCCCGCCGATGTGCCCTCGCTGGGCGAGGCGGAGCGTGAGCTCGCCGAGGCACTGCGGGACGCGACGGACATGCTCTCGAAGCTCGACGTCGCGGGGTCGGGGCCGGTCGCCGAGGCCGCGGTGGACGCCTACCGGGCGCGGGCCGAGCGTGGGCGTGAGGTGCTCGCTCCCGGATATCCGCCGCGTGCGGTACGGGTGTTGGAGCTGGCCCAGCGGGTCGGCCTGCTGATCTCGGTGGCGTACGAGAACGGCCATGGCGGGGCCGTGAGCGCCTCGGAGATGGCCGCGCGGGGTGAGGCGCTCCGGCCGGTGGAACGGACGGCACGGCGGGCGCAGGTGGCCGCGTACAACGCCTATGTGGAGGAGCGGGAGCGGTAGCCCTGGGGGTGCCTCGGTTCTGCCGCGGGTGCTTCGTGGACCGGCGCGCAGTTCCCCGCGCCCCTGCCGGGGGCACAGCAGACCGGCCCCCCGGGGATGCCCGGGAGGCCGGTGGTCACTGCTTGACCTGGGGTTCGCGTCAGGCGTTGAGGCCGTCGTTCCCGAAGGCCGGGTTGAGGGCGCCGATGACCGACACGGTGTTGCCCACGGCGTTCACGGGGATGTGCACCGGCACCTGGACGAGGTTGCCCGAGCCGACGCCCGGCGACTTCACGGCCTTGCCGTTGGCGTGCGCACCGTCCGTGGCGGAGGCGAGACCGGCACCGGCGACGACGAGGCCACCCGCCACCATCGTGACAGCAGCGGCCTTCTTCAGGTTCTTCACTTCTGGACCCTCCTAGCGATCGCCGCGGCCAGCCGCCGCAGCACGCACTGAAGAACGGCTCGGGGGCTCACAGGTTGCGCCGAACGGGGGACATTGACACGACGGTATGAATCTCAGACCGGAACGCATCCATCCGCTCCGCCGGTTGACGGAGTACGCAGAAACGCTGATCAGCCGGTCACACCATGTCGTACGGCCCACAGGGCGGCCTGGGTGCGGTCGGCTAGGTCCAGTTTCATCAGGATGTTCGAGACGTGGGTCTTGACGGTTTTCTCGGAGAGCACGAGGGCGCGCGCGATCTCGCGGTTCGAGCGGCCGTCGGCGATGAGCCCGAGGACCTCGCGCTCCCGCTCGGTGAGCGAACCGCCCCTCCCCTGCCCGGTGTTGGCCTCTTCCTGGGACAGCAGTGCCCCCGCCACCTCGGGCTGCAGCAGCACATGGCCCGCGTGCACGGACCGGATGGCGCCCGCCAGTGCGTCCGGGTCGACGTCCTTGTAGACATACCCGGCGGCGCCCGCGCGCAGGGCCGGGACGACCGTGCGCTGCTCGGTGAAGCTGGTGACGATGAGCACGCGCGCGGGGTTGGCCAGTTCGCGGAGCTTGCGCAGCGCCTCGACGCCGTCCATGCCCGGCATCTTGACGTCCATGAGGACGACGTCCGGCCTCAACTTCTCGGCCTGCTCGACCCCTTCGGCGCCGTCCGACGCCTCTCCGACGACCTCGATGTCGTCCTGCACCTCGAGGAACGTACGCAGACCGCGGCGGACCACCTGGTGGTCGTCGACCAACAGCACCCGGATCCCCGTCTTCGTCTTGAACACAGCGTCAGCCACCGGGAACCTCCATCTCGATCGTCGTGCCCTTGCCGGGCTCCGATTCCACGGTCAGCCGTCCGCCGACCCCGCCGGCCCTGTCCCGCATCGAGACCAGGCCCAAGTGCCGCCCCGCGCGCCTGATCACGCGCGGGTCGAAGCCGCAGCCGTCGTCGGTGACGCGCAGCGCGGCTCCGGCGCCGCGTCGCACCAGGGTCACGCAGACGCGTTCCGCGCCGGAGTGCCGCAAGGCATTGTGCAGCGCCTCCTGGGCGACGCGCAGCATCGCTTCCTCCTGGGCCGCGGGCAGGGCGCGGACGGCGTGGCTGTCGAAGGTGACCGCGGCGGAATGCGCGCGGTCCAGGACCTGCGTGTGGGTGCGCAGGGTGGCCACCAGGCCGTCCTCGTCCAGGGCAGCGGGGCGCAACTCGACGACGGCGGCGCGCAATTCGTCCGCCGCCTCGGCCGCGAGGGCGGCCACCTGCTGGAGTTCGCCCTTGGCACGCGAGGGGTCGCGGTCCACCAGGGCGGCCGCTGCCTGGGCGGTAAGGCGCAGCGAGAACAGCTTCTGGCTGACGGCGTCGTGCAGTTCGTGGGCGAGGCGCGAGCGCTCCTCCGCGATGGTCAGCTCGCGGCTGCGCTCGTAGAGGCGGGCGTTGGTGAGGGCGATCGCGGCGTGCTGGGCGAGGATCGACAGGAGCTCTTCGTCGTCGGCGGTGAATCCGCAACCGCCGTCCGGCTTGGGGCAGTTCTTGTTGGCGAGGAAGAGCGCGCCGAGGGTCTCCTCCCCGTACCGGATCGGCAGGCCCAGGAAGTCGGACATGTCCGGGTGGGCGGTCGGCCAGCCCTCGAAGCGGGGGTCCTTGCGTACGTCGGCGAGGCGCTCGGGCTCGGCCTTGTGCAGCATCGCGGCGAGGATGCCGTGCTGGCGGGGCAGCGGGCCGATGGCGCGCCACTGTTCGTCGCTGACGCCGTCGACGACGAACTGGGCGAACCCTCCGTGGTCGTCCGGGACACCGAGCGCCGCATACTCCGCGTCGAGCAGTTCGCGGGCCGAGGCGACGATCGTCTTCAGGACGTCGCGCACCTCCAGTTGCCTGCTCATGGCGAGAAGCGCGGAGCTCACCGCGTTCAGGCCGGACCGGGGACCTTGACTCATGACCTCACCGTACCGGCGGGGTGTGACAGTGCGTATCGGACCTGTGGTGGCCACCGCCTAGGGCTGTCGGCGTAGGCCCAAGGGCCCTGAGCTGTTGCGGCCGGCGCACGAGGCGCCGGGAGCGGTGCCGTTCCTACCGTGGGGTCATCCGCCACAGAAGCGGACGCAGGGTGACCCGAGGGGACGGATGTCATGCCGGTAGCGATCATCACGGGGGCTTCGAAGGGGCTGGGGCGCGCGCTGGCGGCGGCGCTCGCCGAGCGGGGCTGGGGTCTGGTGCTGGACGCCAGGACGGCGGCCGCGCTCGATGAGGCCGCCCGCGATCTGGCGGGGCGCGGCGCGCGCGTGGAGGCCGTCGCCGGGGATGTCACCGATGCCGGGCACCGGGCTGATCTGGTGGCCGCGGCGCACGAGCTGGGCGGTCTCGATCTACTGGTGAACAACGCGAGCGCGCTGGGCGCGGAGCCTCTCGTACGGCTCGAGGAGCTCACGCCCGACGGACTGCGGCTGGCTCTGGAGACCAATGTGGTGGCGGCGCTGGGGCTGATCCGCGAGGCGCTGCCCCTGCTGCGGGCCTCGGGGGCGGGGGCGGTGGTCGATGTCAGCTCCGACGCGGCCGTCGAGGCGTACGAGACGTGGGGCGGGTACGGGGCGTCCAAGGCCGCTCTTGATCATCTGTCGGCGGTTCTCGCGGTGGAGGAACCGGATATCAGGGTGTGGGCGGTCGATCCCGGTGACATGCGGACCGATCTCTACCAGGCGGCCGTCCCGGTCGATGACGCCTCGGGGCGGCCGTCACCCGAGACGGTGGTGCCCGCCTTCCTGCGGTTGCTCGACGAGCGACCGGCGAGCGGGCGATACACGGCCCCGTCTTTGTCGGCCGCCCGATGACGCTGGCCGTGCGGGTGCCCGACGAGCTGGCGGCGCGCGTCCCCGCCGAGCAGCGTGGTCCGCGGCTCGGCAGGGACGCGGTGCGGCTGCTCCTGTCGCGCGGGACGGAGGTCTCGCATCACGCGTTCGCCGACCTGCCCGCGCTGCTGCGGACCGGGGACCTGCTGATCGTGAACACCTCACAGACACTGCCCGCCGCGGTCGACGGAACCGTGGGGCACGCGCGCGTGGTGGTGCATTTCTCGACGCGGGGTGACGACGGACGGTGGGCCGTCGAGTTGCGGGACCCGGACGGCAGGGGCACCACGCGTGCGCGGGCGGGCGGGCCCGCGAAGTCAGTCGTACGGCTCCCCGATGGCGTACGCCTGGTCCTCGATGAGCCGCTGAGCCCGGGAAGCGGGCGGTTGTGGTGGGCCCGGGTGCCGGCCGACGTGCCGTCGCTGCTGCGGCGGCACGGGCGCCCCATCCGCTACTCCCATACGGAGAGGGACCAGCCGCTCTCCGCGCACCAGACCGTCTTCGCGCTGCCGTCGGCCGACGGGGCGGGCAGCGCGGAGATGCCGAGTGCGGCCCGGCCCTTCACCGCGGACCTGGTGGCACGCCTGGTGAGCCGGGGTGTGCAGTTCGCGCCGGTCACCCTGCATACGGGGGTGGCGTCCCCCGAGGCGCACGAACCGCCCTACCCCGAGCTCTTCGATGTGCCCCGGGCGTCGGCGCGGCTGATCAACGCCGCCGCGGCGGGCGGCGGGCGCGTCATCGCGGTCGGTACGACGGCCGTGCGCGCCGTCGAGTCGGCCGTGGGCCCCGACGGGGTGGTCCGGGCGGCTGCGGGCCGCACGGAGCTCGTGGTGACGCCCGAGCGGGGTGTGCGCGTGGTGGACGGGCTGCTCACGGGTCTGCACGAGCCGCAGGCCTCGCATCTGCTGATGCTGGAGGCGGTCGCGGGCCGGGCCGCCGTGGACCGGGGTTATACGGAGGCCGTACGCCGTCTCTACCTGTGGCACGAGTTCGGCGACGTACATCTCCTACTTCCGAAGGAGTTTGCTCACGCAGAGAATTGCGGCGGCAACGATCGGTGAGGTTGTCACGTGTCCGATGTGAGCCCGCACATAGGGCGTGCATCACGTACGAAGGTCCCTAGTGGAGGGGAAAGTCCTCTATGCGCATGGGTTGCAATGCCATAAATGCGGACGTCGCGCCCCCTGATCCACTATGCGGCATCGTACGTCACTGCTTTGCCACAGAATTTTGCGGCCGCTAAGAATTGCACCCGTCGCTCGGCGCCGCGGTCTCGCACCGCGGCGTTTGTGCCGGAGAAGCAAATGTCCCCGCCGGCCAGAGCGACCTCCGCGATTCGAAGAGGTCCATCAGCCATGTCCAAGCTCAGCACCCCTGGTCATAGTCGCCCCGCGCCGACCAAGACCCAGAAGTTCTCGATCGCCGGTGTCGCCACGCTCGGCGCCGCCGCCCTCGCGTTCTCCCTCGTGCCGGGCAGCGCCGATGCCGGAACCGAGACCCGGAGCCTGGAGGCCGCCCCGGTGGCCTTCAAGCAGAACGTCGACGCCCAGCAGGCTGTCCGCGCCGGTGTCATCAAGCAGCACAACACCGCCGACAAGCAGGCCAAGGACGCCGCCGCCGCGAAGGCGAAGGCCGAGGCCGACGCCGCCGCGAAGAAGCGCGCCGACGAGGAGGCCGCGGCCAAGAAGAAGGCCGAGGACGAGCGCAAGGCCAAGGAAGCCGCGAGCCGTGCCGCCGCGCGCAAGCCGGTCTACGCCAACAACCTCGACGGCTGGATCCGCCAGTCCCTGGACATCATGAAGGCCAAGGGCATCCCCGGTTCCTACGAGGGACTGCACCGCAACATCATCCGTGAGTCCGCGGGCGACCCGAACGCCAAGAACGGCTGGGACATCAACGCCATCAACGGCACCCCGTCCGTCGGCCTGCTCCAGGTCATCCAGCCGACGTTCGACGCGTACCACGTCCAGGGCACGTCCACGAACATCTACGACCCGGTCGCCAACATCACGGCCGCGGCCAACTACGCGGCCGACCGCTACGGCTCGATGGACAACGTGAACAGCGCCTACTGAGCCTGATCTCCTGATCAACGGACCTCTTCACCGAGGCTCTGCGGACGCCGAAGGGCGGCACCCCCTGGGGGGTGCCGCCCTTCTCGTCGTTCCCGCGGGTCCGCTACTTGCGCATGACCTCGGGCTCGTGGCGGCGCAGCAGCCGTGCGACCGCGAAGCCGCAGGCGACGCCGATCAGGAGCAGGATCGTGATGTTCATGCCCCACTGGCCGGCCGTGTGCTCCCACAGCGGGTCGAGGTCGCCCGGCTTCTTCGGGTCCCACGGCGGCATGAGGTGCGCGAGGTCCAGCGTGGCTCCCGCACCGGCGATGGCCCAGCGCGACGGCATCAGCCAGGCGAACTGTTCGAGGCCCGGCGAGCCGTAGACCTGGAAGAGCACACCGGTGAAGACGACCTGGACGATCGCGAACATCACCAGGAGCGGCATGGTCTTCTCCGCGGTCTTCACCAGCGAGGAGATGACCAGGCCGAACATCATCGAGGTGAAGCCCAGGGCGATGATGACCAGGCAGATCTCGACGGCCGGCGGGAAGATCAGGCCCTCTTCCGGGAGATCGCGCGTCGCGAAGCCGATGCCGCAGATGATGACGCCCTGCAGGGCCGTGATCACGCCGAGGACGATGACCTTGGACATCAGGTACGCCGAGCGGGAGAGGCCGGTGGCCCGCTCCCGTTCGTAGATGACCCGTTCCTTGATCAGCTCACGTACGGAGTTGGCCGCGCCCGAGAAGCACATGCCGACCGCGAGGATCAGCATGATCGTTCCGGCGTCGCCGTTGAACTTGACCGGCGGCTTGGGCGGGCCGAGCCCGAATTCGGCCGGGATGACGACGCTGACGATGCCGAGGACCGCGGGCAGGATCACCATCAGGCCCAGGAAGCCCTTGTCGGAGGCGATCACCGAGGTGTAGCGGCGGATCAGGGTCCACAGCTGCGAGCCCCAGCCCTGCGGCTTGGGCGGCTTGATCGCCTGCGCCGGCGGCATGTGGACCGACTGCGCGGCCACGGCGTCGATGTCGGCGGCGTACATCTGGTAGTGCTGCGAGCCCTTCCAGCGGCCCGCCCAGTCGTAGTCGCGGTAGTTCTCGAACGCCGAGAAGACGTCCGCCCACGTCTGGTAGCCGAAGAAGTTGAGCGCTTCCTCCGGCGGACCGAAGTACGCGACCGAGCCGCCCGGCGCCATCACCAGGAGCTTGTCGCAGATCGCCAGCTCGGCGACCGAGTGCGTGACGACGAGGACCGTACGGCCGTCGTCGGCGAGGCCGCGCAGGAGCTGCATGACGTCGCGGTCCATGCCCGGGTCGAGGCCGGAGGTGGGCTCGTCCAGGAAGATCAGCGACGGCTTGGTGAGGAGCTCCAGGGCCACCGACACGCGCTTGCGCTGGCCACCGGAGAGGGAGGTGACCTTCTTCTCCTTGTGGATGTCCAGCTTGAGCTCGCGCAGGACCTCGTCGATCCGCTGCTCGCGCTCCTGCTCGCTGGTGTCCGAGGGGAAGCGCAGCTTGGCGGCGTACTTGAGGGCCTTCTTGACGGTCAGTTCCTTGTGCAGGATGTCGTCCTGCGGGACCAGACCGATGCGCTGGCGCAGCTCGGCGAACTGCTTGTAGAGGTTCCGGTTGTCGTAGAGGACGTCACCCTTGTTGGCGGGCCGGTAGCCGGTGAGCGCCTTGAGGAGGGTGGACTTTCCGGAGCCCGAGGGGCCGATGACCGCGATGAGCGACTTCTCCGGGACGCCGAAGGAGACGTCCTTGAGGATGTCCTTGCCGCCGTCGACCGTCACCGTCAGGTGCCGGGCGGAGAAGGAGATCTCGCCGGTGTCGACGAACTCCTCGAGCCGGTCGCCGACGAGCCGGAACGTCGAGTGGCCGACGCTGACGATGTCGTTCGGGCCGATGAGGGCCGTGCCCGACTTCGCGACCGGCTGGCCGTTGATGTACGTGCCGTTGTGCGAGCCGAGGTCATGGATCTCGAAGCGGCCGTCCGGAGTGGCCGTGAACTCGGCGTGGTGGCGCGAGACCTGGAGGTCGGAGACGACCAGTTCGTTCTCCAGGGCGCGGCCGATGCGCATCTTGCGGCCGAGCGAGAGCTGGTGGAACGTCGTCGGGCTGCGGTCACCGTAGACCGGCGGGGCCCCCGCGACACCGCCGGAACCCGCACCGGGACCCTGCTGCTGCGGGACCTGCGGCTGCTGTGCTTGCTGTGGCCGCTGGTGCTGAGCGGCCTGCTGGGGCTGCGGCCAGCCCTGCTGCTGGGGCATCTGCTGCTGCGCCGGGTACTGCGACGCCTGCGGCTCGGGTGCCTTGGCGGCCCAGCCGGGTCCGCCCTGCTGCTGCGCGTGGTGCTGCGGTGCCTGGTGTTGCGGCGCCTGATGGGCCGGGGCCTGCTGAGCGGCCTGCTGCGGTGCGGACACGGCGGCGCCCGAGGCGCTGCCGGACAGATTCAGCCGCGGACCGTCGGTCGCGTTGCCGAGGTTCACGGCCGAGCCGGGGCCGATTTCCATCTGGTGGATCCGCTGGCCCTGCACATAGGTGCCATTGGTGCTGCCGTGGTCCTCGATGACCCAACTGCGACCGCTCCAGCTGATCGTGGCGTGACGCCAGGACACCCTGGCGTCGTCAAGCGCGAGATCCCCCTGCGGATCACGTCCGAGGGTGTACGACCTGGACGGATCGAGCGTCCAGGTCCTTCCATTCAATTCCAGTACGAGTTCCGGCACTCCAGCCCCACTGAGTTGTCCCCCGAGCTAGCCCCCGTCATGGGGAGTCTAGGGATGTCGAACATCGGGAGGAACTATTTCAGGCGGAGGCCTCTGACCGAAAGTCGGGCCTTGTGAAGACTGCGTACGGGCCTGCGCGACCGCCCCGTTGACGGGGCAGAAACCGCCCCGGAGAGTAGTAACCGCCCATGAGTGCATACGGATCATGAGCATTGCGCACATCCCGCACTAATCGGGCGGCGCAGTGCGAGGCGGGGGGTCCAGATGGAGACCGGCGGGAAGCGGGCCGAAGGCCGGGGCGTGCGGTGGGGCGATGTGCTGCTCTCCGCGATTGCCGCCGTGAGCTGGGCTCTTGTCGGGATGGCCGGTACGGCGGCGCTCGGCCTGCATCTCCTCGGCGCGGACTCGGTGGGGTCCCTGGGGCCGATGACGGCTGCCGTGGTGGCTCTCGGCGCGGGTGGCTCGGTCACCCCGTCCGGTGACGTGTCGGCGTTCGGACTCGAAGGCGCCGAGGCGACCACCGCGATCGACGTCGCGCTGCTGGGCGTCGGGCTCGCCGGCGCGCTCCTCCTTGCGTATTTTTTCCTACGTTCCTTGCGCGGGGCGGGAGTTGTGATCACTCCGGCCGAACTGGCCGCGCGCGCGAGTGCGGTGATCGTCCTCTTTCTCGCGATGCTCGGGGGGCTCGCGTGGGCGGGTCACGACATCATCACGATCGACGGCGAGCAGCTGGGGATCGACAAGGGCATCGAGGAGGGGGTCGACCAGCTCCCCGATGACATCACGGACAAACTTCCCGACGGGCTCGGCGACATCGGCGGTCTGCTGCCCGACCGGCTCGGCGATCTCGCACAGGCGAAGGCAGCCGTCGGTTTCACCGTGGACACGGGTCCGACGTTGCTCGGGGGCGCGGTGTGGGTGATCGGCGTCCTGCTGATCGCGCTGCTCGCCTCGCGTCGTACGCCGCTGCCGCGCGGGTGGGACGCCGTGCACCGCGTGGTGCGGCCCGCCGCGTCCGCGCTGGTCACGGTGGCGCTCGTGGCGGTGCTCGCCGGGCTCGCGGCGGCGCTGTACGCGATGATCGGCGACGCCAACCCCAAGCGGATCGCGGGCGCCGCGCTGCTCGGGGCGCCGAACGGGGTGTGGCTCGGGGTGCCGGTCGGGCTGTTCGTGCCGTGGGACGGCGAGGCGACGGGCGAGCTGGCGAAGCTCCTGCCGGATCCGATGGACGACCTGCTGGCCGGTTCGGGCGCCGCGGGGAACGAGGCGGTGACGCTGGGGCGGCTCGCGGAACTCGACAGCAGGGTCTGGCTCCTCGGGGTCGCGGCGGCGCTGATGATCCTGTTCGCGGGCGTGCTCACCGCGGTCCGCACTCCTTACTCACGTGGCGAGACGGGCGCCCTGCGGTTCGCCGGGCAGTGCGCGGTGCGGCTCGGCGTCCTTACGGCACTCGCGCTGCCGTTGATGGTGTGGCTGACGGGGGTGTCCGCGGACGCCTCGCTGTCGGTGCTCGGCTTCGACGCGTTCGGGGCGGGGATCGAGCTGCACGGACAGCTGGGGATGGCGTTGCTGCTGGGTGCGGCATGGGGCGCCGGTGCGGGGGCGGTGGGGGCGTTGCTCGCGGCGGCCAGTGGAGCCGCGGGGAGCAGGGTTTCGCCACTTGCTCTTACGGGGGAGGCGGCTGGGGCGGTGCCTGGGATGGCGCCATCGGCTGAGGTGGCGGCCGGTGCGGGGGTTCCTGGCCCTGGTGTTCCTGGGGCCGGTGTTCCTGGGGCCGGTGTTCCTGGGGCTGCCGGGCCGTACAGTCCCGGTGCGCCCTTCCGGCCCTCGAACCCCGACACCAACCCCTACCTTCGGCCGCCGCGCGATGTGTCCGGGTCGCCGACGGTCATCGGGCCGGTCGCTCCGCCTCCGCAGCCGAAGCCACGGCCTCGCTCCTCGGGCAACGGCGACTGGCCGCCGCCTCCTCCCCCGCCGCCCCCACCACCCCCGCCGCGGGGGCCTCGGGGCGGCCAGGGGCGGTAGGCCGGCGAAGGGGCCCCTCGCCCCGGATGAACAGCGGCCCCTCCCCCGGATGAACAGGTGTCCGCCAAGCGGACCGGCGGCACGCCCCCGCGGGGCGCCGGATACCGTGGGCCTCACCATGAGCGCTTCGCAGCCCCCGCAGCCCGCCGATGTCCCCACGCTCCTCGTCAAGATCTTCGGCAAGGACCGTCCCGGAATCACCGCAGGCCTCTTCGACACCCTCGCCGCCTACTCCGTCGACGTCGTCGACATCGAGCAGGTCGTCACCCGTGGCCGCATAGTGCTGTGCGCGCTCGTGACCGAGCCGCCGGCCGGCCTGGAGGGCGACCTGCGGTCCACCGTCCACAGCTGGGCCGACTCCCTGAAGATGCAGGCCGAGATCATCTCGGGCATCGGTGACAACCGCCCGCGTGGCCTCGGCCGCTCCCACGTCACCGTGCTCGGTCACCCGCTGACCGCCGAGTCGACCGCCGCCATCGCCGCCAGCATCACCGCGACCGGCGGCAACATCGACCGCATCTTCCGGCTCGCCAAGTACCCCGTCACCGCGGTGGAGTTCGCCGTCTCCGGCACGGAGACCGAGCCGCTGCGCACCGCCCTCGCCCTGGAGGCAGCGAAGCTCGGCGTGGACGTGGCCGTCGTCGCCGCGGGCCTGCACCGTCGCGCCCAGCGGCTCATCGTGATGGACGTGGACTCGACCCTCATCCAGGACGAGGTGATCGAGCTCTTCGCGGCGCACGCGGGGTGCGAGGACAAGGTCGCCGAGGTGACCGAGGCCGCGATGCGCGGCGAGCTGGACTTCGAGCAGTCCCTGCACGCCCGCGTGGAGCTCCTCGCCGGGCTCGACGCCTCGGTCGTCGACAAGGTCCGCTCGGAGGTACGCCTCACCCCGGGCGCCCGCACCCTCATCCGCACGCTCAAGCGCCTCGGCTATCAAGTGGGCGTCGTCTCGGGCGGGTTCACCCAGGTGACCGATGATCTGAAGGAACGTCTCGGCCTCGACTTCGCCCAGGCCAACACCCTGGAGATCGTCGACGGCAAGCTCACCGGCAAGGTGACCGGAGAGATCGTGGACCGCGCGGGCAAGGCCAGGCTCCTTCGCCGCT
The DNA here is from genome assembly GCF_053591915.1 of Streptomyces sp. NPDC002853. Taxonomy (NCBI): domain Bacteria; kingdom Bacillati; phylum Actinomycetota; class Actinomycetes; order Kitasatosporales; family Streptomycetaceae; genus Streptomyces; species Streptomyces sp. NPDC002853. The sequence goes on from NZ_JBSFUS010000011.1 coordinate 17,731, forward strand.
TCGCCGACGAGGCCGGGGTCCCGCTGGAGCAGACCGTCGCGATCGGCGACGGCGCCAACGACCTCGACATGCTGAACGCGGCCGGGCTCGGTGTCGCCTTCAACGCCAAGCCCGTCGTCCGGGAGGCCGCGCACACCGCGGTGAACGTCCCCTTCCTCGACACCGTGCTCTACCTCCTCGGGGTCACCCGTGAAGAGGTCGAGGCCGCGGACACTCATACGGACTGAGGTCCGAGCCACGGCACTCGTCGTGCCCTACACCGATGGCCCCCGTTCCGCTGCGGTACGGGGGCCATCGGTGTATGTGCGTCAGGGGGTCAGTCGGAGGGCGCCCAATAGTCGGCGAGGGTTCCCACGCCCGGCTCAAGGGCCTTCCATGAGCCGGAGTACGTGAGGACGGCGAAGGCGGCGGTCGGGAAGCCGCGACGGTCCATCCGCGTGCGCGAGTCGCCCTCGGCCTTGCCCGCGAGGATGTCGGCGAGCCCCTGCACTCCGGGGTTGTGGCCGATCAGTACGACGTTCTGTACGTCGTCCGGGGTTTCGTTGAGCACGGCGATCAGCTCGCCCGGAGAGGCTTCGTACAGCCGCTCCTCGTAGACGGTCTTGGGCCGGTGCGGCAGTTCGTGGACGGCGAGCTTCCATGTCTCGCGGGTCCTGGCGGCGGTCGAGCAGAGGGCCAGGTCGAAAGGGATGCCGCTGTCGGAGAGCTTGCGCCCGGCGACGGGGGCATCCTTGCGGCCGCGCTCCGCGAGGGGCCGCTCGTGGTCGGTCACCTGCGGCCAGTCGGCCTTCGCATGCCGGAAAAGGACAATCCTGCGGGGTTCTGCGACGCTCATGCGTCCCAGCTTCGCATGAAACCCGCCAGCGGGCGCAGGGAGTTGGTGTGCTCCCCCGCGACGGGTGACGGCGTCCGGCAGGGGCAGGTCACTGGGCCGAACGGAACACGGTCTCCTGGATGCGCTCGAGCACGTGCGAGACCACCGGCTCGCCGCTCGCGGCGTGTGCGTCGGCGGGGTTCAGTATCAGCAGGAGCAGGGCCGCGAAGGCGATGGCGGGGAGGGCGATGGCCCACCACGGAAGCTGGATCTCGACGCTCGCGGAATCCTGCGGGGCTCCCGGGTGGCGCCGAGTGTGCGAACGGGCCGACATGGCGCCTCCGTGATCTTCGAGTCCTGCGTGCCGCGTCCTCGCGGGCACATCTCGAAGGTACGGATTCGGCGACCCTCAGCACATCCGGTGATCCACCCACTTGACCCTGACACTGGCCCCCTAGGGGATGGTGGTGCTAGCCCCACCATCGGCCCCGCCGGGGTCAGTTCACGGTGAGGCGATGGAGGCGATGACGCCGATGATCACGGTGATGGCCAGCATCGCGCCGAGCACGAGCAGCAGCTTCTTCTGGCCGTTCTGGGGGTTCGGGTCGAGCACTGGCATGGGGAGAGTCTCGCACCCTTTGTCCGAGGGGTCGCCGCCGGGGGTCCGGGAAGACTCCGGCGGGAGTCTCCCCGGAAGTCTCCGCCGGGGGTCCGGGCAACCCCGGCCGGGGTCAGGCAGCCGCCGCGACCTCGTCCTCGACCGTGCGGTTGCGGCCCGCCAGGATGCCCACCACGATCTGCGGCACCATCAGGCCCGCCATGAGCGCGATCGGCAGCCCCCAGCCGCCGCTGTGCTGGTAGAGCACGCCCACCAGGAGCGGCCCCGGGATCGAGATCAGGTAGCCCGTGCTCTGCGCGAACGCCGAGAGCTTGGCGACGCCCACGCTGCTCTTGGCCCGCATGCCGACCATGGTGAGGGCCAGCGGGAAGGCGCAGTTGGAGACGCCGAGCAGCAGGGCCCAGGCCCAGGCGCCGCCCTCGGGGGCGAGGTAGAGGCCCGCGTATCCGGCGAGACCGCAGACGCCGAGCACGACCACCACGGGGCCCTGGTTCGGCAGCCGGGTGGCGACCCGCGGGATCACGAAGGCCAGCGGCACGCCCATCGCCATGGTGACGGCGAGGAGCACGCCGGCCTCCCCCGCCGGAACGCCGGCGTCGCGGAAGATCTGCGGCATCCAGCCCATCGTGATGTACGCGGCGGTGGCCTGGAGTCCGAAGAAGCAGGCCAGCGCCCATGCCGTACGGCTGCGTGTGATGCGCAGCCCCGCGTCCTCCTGGCGCACCTCGGAGCTGACGTGCTCCGGAGCGGCCGACGCGGCGCTGCGGTCCCGCACCAGGGGCACCCACGGCACGACGGCGACGACGGCGAGCGCCGCCCACACCACGAGTCCGTTCTGCCAACTGCCGCCCAGCGCATCGGTCATGGGCACGGTGATGGCCGCGGCCAGCGAGGTGCCGAGGGCGAGCGCCATCGAGTAGAGCCCGGTCATCGAGCCGACGCGGTCGGGGAACCAGCGCTTGACGATCACCGGCATCAGGACGTTGCTGACCGCGATGCCCATGAGGGCGAGCGCGCTCGCGGCGAGGAAGCCGACGGTGCCGCCGAGGAAGGGGCGGATCGCCAGGCCCGTGGCGATGGCGACCATGCCCGCGCAGACGACCGCGCTGGGGCCGAAGCGGCGGGCGAGGCGCGGTGCCATCACTCCGAAGACCGCGAAGCAGAGCGGCGGCACGGAGGTGAGCAGCCCGGCGAGCGTGCCGCTCATGCCGAGCCCGTCACGCACCTCTTCGAGGAGGGAGCCGAGGCTGGTGATGGCCGGACGGAGGTTGAGGGCGGCCAGGACGATGCCGACCATGACGAGACGCGTCGCCCACGCGCGCGTGGGGGGCTGTTTCTCAGCTGCCCCGTTGGCCGCGCCGGTGCGTATCGGTGTCGTCGGTGTCGGTGTCATCGTCGAGGTTTCCTCACTAGCCATGGAGCCATCATAGAATCATGGGATGATTGGCTGTCCAATCCATTCGCGTCACATCGCCCGTAACCTCGTCCCGCACGGCCCCGTCCGTCATCCCGCGCACGAAGGAACGTCATGCCGCTGACCACCCCTCACCGATCGGCGCTCTCCGAGCAGGTCATCGCCGAGCTGCGCAACCAGATCTCCACGGGCGAGTGGCCGGTCGGTTCCCGCATCCCCACCGAGCCCGAGCTGGTCGAGCAGCTGGGCGTGGCGCGCAACACCGTCCGGGAGGCGGTCCGCGCCCTCGCGCACAACGGCCTGCTCGACATCCGCCAGGGCTCGGGCACCTACGTGGTCGCGACCAGCGAACTGGCCGGCGTCATGCAGCGCAGGTTCGCCGAGACGGACCCGCGGCACATCGCGGAGCTGCGCAGCACACTGGAGTCGAGCGCGGCGAAGCTGGCCGCGCAGCGCCGCACGGAACGCGACCTCAAGCAGCTTGACGCCCTCCTGGAGCGCCGTGAGGCGGCCTGGGCGTCGGGTGACGCCGAGGCCTTCGTGGCGGCCGACGCGACCTTCCACCTGGCCGTGGTGGCCGCGTCGCACAACGACGCGATGACGGCGATGTACGCCGACCTCGGCGAGGTGATGGTGGACTGGCTGCGCGAGGACATCGGCGAGGAGCTGACCCCCGAGAGCCACATGGACCACGCCCGGCTGGTCGACGCGATCCGCGAGAAGGACGCGGAGGCGGCGGCCAAGGAGGCCGCGGGCTACCCCTTCATGTGCCGCAGGGAACTGTTCGACGATCCCGCACGGCCGTGACCCGCCGAGGGTCTCGCGCGCCCCTGGCCGTCACCTCTCGTGGCTGACCCAGACGGCCCGGATCTCCTTCCAGCACCGTCCCGTGAGCCGCACGGTCTGCGCGGGCCCCGCCTCGACGGACACGCCGTCGCTGTCGATGTCCCACCACTGTTCGCACTCCACGTGCAGCCGGACCCGGTCGGTCTCGGGGTACGGGTTGTGGCAGTGCACGACGGCGTCCGAGCCCTCGACGCTGGTGCGGCACTCCGCGCCGAAGGGCCGCGGTTCGGCGGCCTCCACGCGCGCGCGTGGAGGCTTCGCTCCTCCGACGGCGTGTGAGGCGGCGCCGTACGACAGGGCGATCAGCAGGGTGAGAGCGGCGAGCACCGCAGGAGGTGACGGGCGCATCACTTCAGGGTGCGCGGCCTTGCCCCGACCTCGCCCGGTCAGTGGGCCGAACGGGCGACGCCCCGCCTCCCGCGCGGTGCGGGGGACGGGGCGTCAGGAACGTACGAAATGCCTGGTCGGACGTCAGGCACCCATCATGTGCACGCCGCCGTCGACGTGGATGATCTCGCCGGTCGTCTTCGGGAAGAAGTCCGAGAGCAGCGCGACGATGCCGCGGCCCGCGGGCTCCGGGTCGGCCATGTCCCAGTCCAGCGGGGAACGGGTGTTCCACACGTCGGCGAGGTCGGCGAAGCCCGGGATGGACTTGGCGGCCATGGAGCCGATCGGACCCGCCGAGATCATGTTGCAGCGGATGTTCTCCTTGCCCAGGTCGCGGGCGAGGTAGCGGCTCGTGGCCTCGAGGGCGGCCTTGGCCGGGCCCATCCAGTCGTACTTCGGCCAGGCGAACTGCGCGTCGAAGGTCAGCCCCACGACGGAGCCGCCGTTGGGCATCAGCGGACGGCACGCCATGGTGAGCGACTTCAGGGAGAACGCCGAGACGTGCATCGCCGTCGCCACGTCCTCGAAGGTCGCCTCGAGGAAGTTGAAGGCACCCTGCGGGGCGAAGCCGATGGAGTGCACGATGCCGTCGAGGCCGCCGAGCTCGTCCTTGACCAGGCCCGCGAGCCGGTCGAGGTGCTCCTGGTTGGTCACGTCGAGCTCGATGACCTTGGCGGGCTTGGGCAGCTTCTTGGCGATGCGCTCGGTGAGCGTGGGGCGCGGGAAGGCGGTGAGGATGATCTCGGCGCCCTGCTCCTGCGCGACCTTGGCCGCGTGGAACGCGATGGAGGACTCCATCAGAACGCCCGTGATCAAAATCTTCTTGCCGTCGAGAATTCCGCTCATGGTGATCAGTGACCCATGCCCAATCCGCCGTCAACGGGGATGACGGCTCCAGTGATGTACGACGCGTCGTCCGAGGCGAGGAACTTCACCGCGGCGGCGATCTCCTCGGGCTGCGCGTAACGGCCGAGCGGCACCTGCGCCATGATGTTCGACCGCTGCTCGTCGGTCAGCGCCTTGGTCATGTCGGTGTCGACGAAACCGGGCGCCACGACGTTGAAAGTGAGGTTGCGCGAACCGAGCTCACGGGCGAGCGAGCGCGCGAAACCGACCAGGCCCGCCTTGGAGGCGGCGTAGTTCGCCTGCCCCGGGCCGCCCATCAGGCCGACGACCGAGGAGATCAGCACGACGCGGCCCTTCTTGGCGCGCAGCATGCCGCGGTTGGCGCGCTTCACGACACGGAAGGTGCCCGTGAGGTTGGTGTCGAGGACGGACGTGAAGTCCTCCTCGGACATCCGCATGAGGAGCTGGTCCTTGGTGATCCCGGCGTTGGCCACCAGGATCTCCACCGGACCGTGCTTCTCCTCGATCTCCTTGTAGGCCTGCTCCACCTGCTCGGCGTCAGTGATGTCGCACTTGACGGCGAGGACTCCGAGCTCCGTGAGGGCCTGGGGCGGTTCACCCGAGCGGTAGGTGATCGCGACCTTGTCGCCGGCGTCGGCGAAGACGCGGGCGATGGCGAGGCCGATGCCCCGGTTTCCTCCGGTGACGAGAACCGAGCGGCTCAACGGATCACCCTTTCGATAGCGGTCTGGTACCTCGAAAACCTATCGGTACCGTGCTCCATACGGAGAATCGACGACCGACAGTGGCGTACCGGACTCACTGTCGGGTCCCTACAGAAATCTCTGGCCGCCGGGCCCTCACGCGCGACATGATCTGAGCGACCGGTGCCGACAGCAGGGAGACACCCGTGCCTCATTCCATCGATGAAGCCTTCACGGCACTGCCGCTCAGGGCTCTCGCCGACGCCGCGCTCGCCCGCGCGCGTGCGCTGGGCGCGGACCACGCGGACTTCCGCCTCGAGCGGGTGCGCAGCGCGTCCTGGCGGCTGCGGGACGCCAGGCCGGCCGGCACGTCGGACACCACGGACCTGGGCTACGCGGTCCGTGTCGTGCACGGCGGCACCTGGGGGTTCGCCTCGGGCGTGGATCTGACGATGGACGCGGCGGCGAAGGTCGCGTCCCAGGCCGTGGCGATGGCCAAGCTCTCGGCGAAGGTCATCAGGGCCGCGGGGTCGGACGAGCGCGTGGAGCTCGCGAGTGAGCCCGTGCACGCCGACAGGACCTGGGTGTCCGCGTACGAGATCGACCCCTTCTCCGTGCCGGACGAGGACAAGAGCGGGCTGCTCGCCGAGTGGAGCTCGCGTCTGCTCGCCGCCGACGGCGTCTCGCACGTCGACGCCTCGCTGCTCACCGTGCACGAGAACAAGTTCTACGCGGACACGGCGGGAACGGTGACCACGCAGCAGCGGGTCAGGCTGCACCCGCAGCTCACCGCGGTCGCGGTCGACGGGACGAGCGGCGAGTTCGACTCGATGCGGACCATCGCGCCGCCGGTCGGGCGCGGCTGGGAGTACCTCACCGGGACCGGCTGGGACTGGGACGCCGAGCTCGCGCGCATCCCGGAGCACCTCGCCGAGAAGATGCGGGCGCCGAGCGTGGAGGCCGGCTCGTACGACCTCGTGGTCGATCCCTCGAACCTCTGGCTGACCATCCACGAGTCCATCGGCCACGCCACGGAGCTGGACCGCGCGCTCGGCTACGAAGCCGCGTACGCGGGCACGTCGTTCGCCACCTTCGACCAGCTCGGCAAGCTCGCGTACGGCTCGTCGATCATGAACGTGACGGGTGACAGGACGGCCGAGCACGGCCTCGCGACCATCGGGTACGACGACGAGGGCGTGGCCGGGCAGTCCTGGGACCTGGTGAAGGACGGCACCCTGGTCGGCTACCAACTGGACCGGCGCATCGCGAAGCTCACCGGTTTCGAGCGGTCCAACGGCTGCGCGTACGCGGACTCCCCCGGCCATGTGCCGGTGCAGCGCATGGCGAACGTCTCGCTCCAGCCGGATCCGGGCGGGCTCGGCACGGAGGATCTGATCGCGGGCGTGGACCGGGGCATTTACGTCGTCGGCGACCGTTCCTGGTCGATCGACATGCAGAGGTACAACTTCCAGTTCACGGGACAGCGCTTCTACCGCATCGAGAACGGCCGCATCACCGGCCAGCTCCGCGATGTCGCGTACCAGGCGACGACCACCGACTTCTGGGGTTCGATGGCCGCGGTCGGCGGCCCGCAGACGTATGTGCTCGGCGGCGCCTTCAACTGCGGCAAGGCCCAGCCGGGCCAGGTCGCGGCGGTCTCGCACGGCTGCCCCTCGGCCCTGTTCCGAGGCGTGAACATTCTGAACACCACGCAGGAGGCGGGTCGATGAGCCCTCGTACGAACAAGCCGCACGAGATCGTCGAGCGTGCTCTCGAACTGTCCACCGCCGATGGCTGCGTCGTCATCGCCGACGAGCACTCGACCGCGAACCTGCGCTGGGCGGGCAACGCCCTGACCACGAACGGCGTCACCCGCGGCCGCACCCTCACCGTCGTCGCGACCGTCGACGGCAAGGAAGGCACCGCGTCCGGCGTCGTCTCGCGCTCGGCGGTGACCGCCGCCGAACTGGAGCCCCTGGTCCGCGCCGCCGAGCACGCCGCGCGCGGGGCGGGTCCCGCCGAGGACGCGCAGCCCCTGGTGGCCGGAGGCAAGGAGTCCGCGGACTTCAGGGACGCACCCCTCGAAACGTCCTCCGCGGTCTTCACGGACTTCGCCCCGGCGCTCGGCGAGGCGTTCGCCACCGCCCGCGCGGGCGGACGCGAGCTGTACGGCTTCGCGAACCACGAGCTCGTGTCGAGCTACCTGGGGACGTCGACGGGCCTGCGCCTGCGGCACGACCAGCCCAACGGCACCCTGGAGCTCAACGCGAAGTCCCCCGACCGCACGAAGTCGGCGTGGGCGGGGCGTGCGACCCGGGACTTCAAGGACGTCGACCCGGCGGCCCTCGACGCGGAGCTCGCCAAGCGCCTGGGGTGGGCCCAGCGGCACATCGACCTGCCCGCGGGGCGCTACGAGACGCTGCTGCCGCCCACCGCCGTCGCGGACCTGCTGATCTACCAGCTGTGGTCGGCGTCGGCCAGGGACGCGGCCGAGGGCCGGACGGTGTTCTCCAAGCCGGGCGGCGGTACCCGCGTCGGCGACCGGCTTGCCGAGCTGCCCCTGACGCTGCGCAGCGACCCGAACGAGCCGGGCCTTCAGTCCGCGCCGTTCGTCCTGGCGCACGCCTCGGGCGGTGACTCCTCCGTCTTCGACAACGGGCTTCCGCTGGCCGCGACCGACTGGGTACGCGCGGGCGAGCTGGCGCATCTGACCAGCACCCGGCACAGCGCCGCCCTGACCGGCCTTCCGGTGGCGCCGGCCATCGACAACCTCATCCTGGACGGCGGTACCGACCGCACCCTGGAGGAGATGGTCGCGGGCACGGAGCGGGGCCTTCTCCTGACCTGCCTCTGGTACATCCGCGAGGTCGACCCGGCGACCCTGCTGCTCACCGGGCTCACCCGGGACGGCGTCTATCTCGTCGAGAACGGCGAGGTGGTGGGCGAGGTGAACAACTTCCGTTTCAACGAGTCGCCGGTGGACCTGCTCTCGCGGGCCTCGGAGGCCGGGCGGACGGAGAGGACGCTGCCCAGGGAGTGGGGCGACTGGTTCACCAGGGCCGCGATGCCCGCCCTGCGCATCCCCGACTTCAACATGAGCTCGGTCAGCCAAGGCGTGTGACCCCCATAGACTGGCCGGTGCCAGCCGGTACCGGCCAGAAGCCCTTCGACCGGCCAGAAACCTTTCAAGGAGACACAAGACCGTGACGGACATCGTCGACGAGCTGAAGTGGCGGGGACTTTTCGCCCTGTCCACGGACGAAGATGCACTGCGCAAGGCGCTCGCGGACGGCCCCGTCACGTTCTATTGCGGCTTCGACCCGACCGCGGCCAGCCTGCACGTCGGGCACCTGGTGCAGGTCCTCACCGTCCGCAGGCTCCAGCAGGCGGGCCACCGCCCGCTGGCGCTCGTCGGCGGCGCGACGGGCCAGATCGGTGACCCGCGGCCGACCGCCGAGCGCACCCTGAACGACCCGGAGACGGTCGCGAACTGGGTGGCGCGGCTGCGCTCGCAGATCGAGCCGTTCCTGTCCTTCGAGGGCGAGAACGCCGCGGTGATGGTCAACAACCTGGACTGGACCGCGGGGATGTCCGCGATCGAGTTCCTGCGGGACATCGGCAAGCACTTCCGCGTGAACAAGATGCTGACCAAGGACTCCGTGGCCCGCCGCCTGGAGTCCCAGGAGGGCATCTCGTACACGGAGTTCAGCTACCAGCTCCTGCAGGGCATGGACTTCCTGGAGCTCTACCGTCGCCACGGCTGCACGCTGCAGACCGGTGGCAGCGACCAGTGGGGCAACCTCACCGCGGGCATCGACCTGATCCACCGCCTGGAGCCGGACGCCACGGTGCACGCCGTCGGCACGCCGCTGATGGTCAAGGCGGACGGCACCAAGTTCGGCAAGTCCGAGAGCGGCGCCGTCTGGCTCGACCCGCAGATGACCACGCCGTACGCGTTCTACCAGTTCTGGCTGAACGTGGACGACCGGGACGTCTCGACGTACATGCGCATCCTCAGCTTCAAGTCCCGCGAGGAGCTGGAGGAGATCGAGAAGCTCACCGAGGAGCGCCCGCAAGCCCGTGCGGCCCAGCGCGCGCTCGCCGAGGAGCTGACGACGCTGGTGCACGGCGCCGACCAGTGCGCGGCCGTCATCGCCGCGTCCAAGGCGCTCTTCGGCCAGGGTGAGCTCGGCGACCTCGACGAGGCGACGCTGAGCGCAGCCCTCTCGGAGCTGCCGCGCGTCCAGGTCGCCGAGGTCGGCCCGGTGGTGGACCTCCTCGCGGAGGTCGGCCTGGTGGCGAGCAAGTCGGCGGCGCGGCGCACGGTCAAGGAGGGCGGTGCCTACGTGAACAACGCGAAGGTCGCCTCCGAGGACGCCGTCCCGTCCCGCGACGAGCTTCTGCACGGGCGCTGGCTCGTGCTGCGCCGGGGCAAGAAGAACCTGGCGGCCGTCGAGGTCACGGCGGGCTGACCCGCGTTCCCCTGTGTGCGCCAGAGGGGCCGGCCCGTCGGGGCCGGCCCGTCGGGGCCGGCCCGTCGGGGCCGGCCCGTCGGGGCCGGCCCGTCGGGGCCGGCCCGTCGGGGCCGGCCCCTCTCGCGTGCCGCGTTCGCTCAGGTCAGGCGCGTTGCCTGTTGCCCTTGATCATCTTGTACGCCATGTCTCCGACGCCCACGACGACGAGCGCCGCCACGAGCTGCAGGGCGTGCCGACCCCAGTCGATGCCCTTGGTGTCATCGATGCCGAACGCCGAGGCAAGCGAGTTGCCGATGATCGCGCCGATGATGCCGAAGATCGTGGTCAGCCAGAGCGGACTGTGCTGCTTCCCGGGCAGGATCGCCTTGGCGATCAGTCCCAGCACGAATCCCACGACGATGGCCCACAACCAGCTCATAGCTGCCTCCTCATTCGGCTCAACATGAGCATTACGGCAAGTCTCGACCGATCCTCCATACGGCGCATGTCGGGCACCCCCATACGTGGCATGACGCAGTCAGGACACCGAGAAGGACCGTGCCCCGGTCTCGAAGGCTGCGCAGCCCCGGCGTAACGTGGACCGGGTCCGGGCCGGGGAGCGCCCGGCTTCTTGTGAGCAGGCGGTGGAATGTGATGCGGAAGCAGAGCGATGCCCAGGTCTTCCGGATCACAGGGGCCCGGCAGGGACTCGCGGACGACGTGCGGGGCAGGCAGCGGCGGTACGTGATCTCGATGTCGATCCGTACGCTTTCGGTCATTGCCGCGGCGGTGCTGTGGAACGTCGAGCGGCATGTCGCCCTCGTCGCACTGGTGCTCGGCATCCTGCTGCCGTACATCTCCGTCGTGATCGCCAACGCGGGGCGGGAGAACATCCCTTCGCTGCCGTCGACCTTCGTACCGGCACCGTCCCGGCCGATGCTCGCGCCGCCGCCCCCGCGCGACGAGTCCACGGAACCCGTCCCGGAAGCCGGCACGGGCCCCGTTCCGGGCGAGCCCAACGCTCCGTCAGGGCGGCAGAACTGACCGTCGACGTTGCGCCAAGCTCAAGAAAAGCTCAGATCAATCATGTGGTTCCGGTGCCAGGCACCGGGTCCCCCGTGACATACTTCGTACGCGCTCCGCATCCCCCGTCGGAGCGACAGACCGACGCCGGGCAGCTCCCCCCGTGGCTGCTCGGCGTCGCCTTGTTTTGAACGCACTTGGACGTCATTCGTGAGCGACGAAACACCGATCTGTTCCGCCAAGGGCTGCCGCGCCGCCGCCGTGTACGTACTGGCGTGGAACAACCCGAAGATCCACACCCCGGAGCGCCGCAAGACGTGGCTCGCCTGTGAGGAACACCGCGAGCACCTCTCTCAATTCCTGGGCGTACGCAGCATGTTGAAGGACGTCGTGCCGCTCGCCGAGTGGGAAGCCCCGGAGAGCTAGCGCGCTAGCCGCCGATCGCCGACATCGGCCGGTCGGGCTGCAGGAACGTCGGGTCGTCGAGGCCCGAGCCCGCCTTCTTGCCCCACATCGCGAGCTTCCAGATGCGGGCGATCGCCTCGTCCGAGCCCTCGGAGCTCTCCTCGTCGTTCGCCCGCAGGGCCGCCCTCAGGTCGGTCTCCTCGGTGGCGAACAGGCAGGTGCGGACCTGGCCGTCGGCCGTCAGCCGGGTGCGGTCGCAGGCCGAGCAGAACGGGCGGGTGACGGAGGCGATGACGCCGACGCGATGCGGGCCGCCGTCCACGACCCAGCGCTCGGCCGGCGCGGAGCCGCGCTCGCCGGAACCCTCCTCGGTGAGCTCGAAGCGCGTACGCAGCGACTGCAGGATGTCACCGGCGGTGATCATGCCGTCGCGCTTCCAGCCGTGCTGGGCGTCCAGGGGCATCTGCTCGATGAACCGCAGCTCGTAGTCGTTCTCGACGGCCCAGGCGAGGAGGTCGGGGGCCTCGTCGTCGTTCAGGCCCGGCATCAGGACCGTGTTGACCTTGACCGGGGTCAGGCCGGCGTCACGGGCCGCCTCCAGGCCCTCCAGGACGTCCTTGTGGCGGTCGCGGCGGGTGAGGGTCTTGAAGACGTCGGGGCGCAGGGTGTCCAGGGAGACGTTCACCCGGTCCAGGCCCGCGGCCTTGAGGGCGGCGGCGGTGCGCTTGAGCCCGATGCCGTTCGTCGTCAGGGACATCCTGGGGCGCGGCTCCAGCTGGGCGCAGCGCTCGATGATGCCGACGAGGCCGGGGCGCAGGAGCGGCTCGCCGCCGGTGAAGCGGACCTCGGTGATGCCGAGCTGCGTCACGGCGATCCTGATGAGGCGGACGATCTCGTCGTCGCTGAGGAGCTCGGACTTGGACAACCACTGCAGGCCCTCCTCGGGCATGCAGTACGTGCAGCGCAGATTGCACTTGTCGGTCAGCGAAACCCGCAGATCGGTGGCCACTCGGCCGTAGGTGTCGATGAGCACGTGGGCCCCCTCCCTGATCCTGTTCAGCCGTTCGGTTCAGATACCACGAGCCTACGTGACGGGACCGACATCGTCGGGGGCCCGATCCCACGAGGAGCGGTGCGGCCGCGTCGTAGAGATCTACCAACGATCTACGACGCGGCCGCTGACGTGCGTGTTTCAGGTGGAACTCAGGAGGATCAGTGCGCTCCGGTTCCCGTGAGGGACCGTACCTCCAGCTCCGCGTACTTGCCCTTGTCCGCCTTCTCCTTCGACAGGATCGTGCCGAGCCAGCCGAGCAGGAAGCCCAGCGGGATGGAGATCAGGCCCGGGTTCTCCAGCGGGAAGAAGTCGAAGTTCGCGTCGGGGAACATCGAGGTGGGCTTGCCCGAGACGACGGGCGAGAACAGCACGAGGCCGACGGCCGCGATCAGTCCGCCGTAGATGGACCAGAGCGCGCCCTGGGTGGTGAACCGCTTCCAGAACAGGCTGTAGAGGATCGTCGGCAGGTTCGCGGAGGCCGCGACGGCGAAGGCGAGGGCGACCAGACCCGCCACGTTGAGATCACGGGCCAGGGCGCCGAGCGCGATGGAGACGATGCCGATGAAGACGGTCGACCAGCGAGCGGCCTTCATCTCCTCCTTCTCGGTGGCCTTGCCCTTCTTGATGACGTTGGCGTAGATGTCGTGCGCGAACGACGAGGACGAGGCGAGGGTCAGACCGGCGACGACCGCGAGGATCGTGGCGAAGGCGACCGCGGAGATCACGGCGAGCAGGAGCGCGCCGCCGGTGGAGTCGCCACCGCCGCCGATCTCCAGGGCGGCGAGCGGTGCCGCCGTGTTGCCCGCCTTGTTCGAGGCGATGATGTCGCCGGGCTTGAGCAGCGCGGCGGCGCCGAAGCCGAGGACGATCGTCATCAGGTAGAAGGAGCCGATGATGCCGATCGCCCAGTTCACGGACTTACGCGCGGCCTTGGCGGTCGGCACCGTGTAGAAGCGGATCAGGATGTGCGGCAGTCCCGCCGTGCCGAGCACCAGGGCGATGCCCAGCGAGAGGAAGTCCAGCTTCGAGGTGCCGCTCACGCCGTACTTGAGACCGGGCTCCAGGAAGGCCGAGCCCTTGCCGCTGTTGGAGGCGGCGGTGCCGAGCAGGTCGGAGACGTTGAAGTTGAACTTGAGCAGGATCAGGAAGGTGATCAGGATGGTGCCCGCGATGAGCAGCACGGCCTTGACCATCTGCACCCAGGTGGTGCCCTTCATGCCGCCGATGGTGACGTAGACGATCATCAGGACGCCGACGAGGGCGACGATCAGGATCTTGCCCGCGTCACTGGTGATGCCGAGCAGCAGCGAGACCAGGACACCGGCGCCCGCCATCTGCGCGAGCAGGTAGAAGATCGAGACGACGATCGTGGAGGTGCCCGCCGCGGTGCGCACCGGACGCTGGCGCATGCGATAGGCCAGCACGTCGCCCATCGTGTAGCGGCCGGAGTTGCGCAGCGGCTCGGCGACCAGCAGGAGCGCCACGAGCCAGGCGACCAGGAAGCCGATGGAGTACAGGAAGCCGTCGTACCCGAAGAGGGCGATGGCGCCCGCGATGCCGAGGAAGGACGCGGCGGACATGTAGTCGCCGGAGATCGCCAGGCCGTTCTGGAAGCCGGTGAACTGGCGGCCGCCCGCGTAGAAGTCGGCGGCGCTCTTGGTCTGGCGCCCCGCCCAGACGGTGATGAAGAGGGTCGCGACGACGAAGGCCGCGAAGAGGCTGATGATCAGCGCCCGGTGCTCGGAGGCGTCGGACGTGGCCGCCAGGACAGTGGTGTTCAGCGCGGGGCTCATGCGCCGGCCTCCATACGGGACTTGATGGCCTCGGCCTTGGGGTCGAGCTTCGCGGCGGCGTGGCGCGAGTAGAACCAGGCGATGAGGAACGTGGTCAGGAACTGTGCGAGGCCGAGGACCAGCGCGACGTTGATGTTGCCGAACAGCTTGGTGCCCATGAAGTCGCCCGCGTAGTTCGAGAGCAGGACGTACGCGAGGTACCAGACGATGAAGGCGATGGTCAGCGGGAAGGCGAACGAGCGGTGCGCCTTGCGCAGTTCACCGAACTCGGGACTCGCTTGCTCCTGGAGGAATTCTTCCGTGGACGGCGCGTGCGGGGCGGGGGCTGCTCCGTCCTTGGACGGTGGGGATGCTTCGGGGGCCACGGAGTCTTCTCCTCGTGGTGCGGGTGCGGTGGGGACGGACAGCTGATCCATTGGCTCTCTTCGATCCAGCAGTGACGCGGATCACGTGAGCCACGGATGGCGATGCTAAGGCCACGGGACGTGATCCGACAGGGGTCGATGTTGCTTCCGTTACCTGTTCAACGTCTCGATGGCGCGCCCGGCGCGGTGTGACGGATCGTTTTCTTCTGGAATCCATTGCTGGCCTGGGAGTTCGGGGGATAGCTTCACCCTGCACAGCCCGTCATGTACCTGCCCGATCACTTGTTGTGTTCGGGCAGTTCACGTATCCGGATGATGTGGAGATCCCATGGCTCATCTGCGTTCCAGACGCCGCATCGCGCTCACCGTGCCCCTCGGCATCGCGCTCGCGGCGTCGGTCGGCTTCGCTCCCGGTGTCGCGACCGCGGCCCCCGACGCCCCCGCCACCGCGTCCGCGAAGGCCGAGGCCCCGAAGCTCGCCTACGTCGTCAACACCCGTACGGACTCCAAGACGATCGCGTACGTCAAGAGGGCGATCGCCAAGGCGGACGGCACCCTCGTCGTCGCCTACCCGAAGATCGGCGTGATCGTCGCGCACTCGGCCAACCCCGACTTCGGCAAGCAGCTGCGCAAGGTCAAGGGCGTGCAGTCCGCGGGCGCCACCCGCACCTCGCCCCTGACGGCGGCGGGCACCACGGAGGAGGGCGCACCGACCCTCCTGTCGAAGTCCGAGGCCAAGGCGCTCAAGGCGCAGGCAGGCGGTTCGGCCGCCGAGCCCCTCGAGGCCGACCAGTGGGACCTGCGTGCGATAGGCGCCGACAAGGCAGCCAAGATCAACCCGGGCAGCAAGAAGGTCACCGTCGGCGTCATCGACACCGGAGTCGACGACACCCACCCGGACCTCGCGCCCAACTTCTCGGCCTCGCAGTCGGCGAGCTGTGTCGGCGGCAAGGCGGACACCTCGGCGGGCGCCTGGCGCCCGGAGAA
Organism: Streptomyces sp. NPDC002853; assembly: GCF_053591915.1. Lineage (NCBI taxonomy): Bacteria > Bacillati > Actinomycetota > Actinomycetes > Kitasatosporales > Streptomycetaceae > Streptomyces > Streptomyces sp. NPDC002853. Next base: position 33,442 of record NZ_JBSFUS010000011.1, read on the forward strand.
GCCCGACCACTACCACGGCACGCACGTCGCCGGCGAGATAGCCGCCGCCCGCAACAACGTGGGCGTCGCGGGTGTCGCCCCGGGCGTGAAGGTAGCCGGCATCAAGGTGGCCGACCCGGTCAGTGAGCTGTTCTACCCGGAGAGCGTCGTCTGCGCGTTCGTGTTCGCCGCCGACAAGGGCATCGAGATCACGAACAACAGCTACTACGTGGACCCGTGGCTCTACAACTGCATGGACGACCCGGACCAGCGGGCCATCGTCGACGCGGTCAACCGCGCCCAGCTGTACGCCCAGAAGAAGGGCACCCTGAACCTCGCCTCGGCGGGCAACTCCAACCACGACCTCGCCGCCGACGAGATCCTGGACGACTCCAGCCCGGACGACTCGACGCCGGTGCCGCGCACCATCGACCCGTCCGAGTGCTTCGACCTCCCGACGCAGCTGCCGGGCGTGGTCACGGTCAGCGCCACGGGCGTGAAGAACCTCAAGTCGTACTACTCCACGTACGGCAAGGGCGTCATCGACGTCGCGGCCCCCGGTGGCGACGCCCGCCAGATCCCGGCCGACACCCCGTCGAAGAACGGCCGCATCCTCTCCACGATGCCGGGCAACCAGTACGGCTGGCTGCAGGGCACCTCGATGGCCTCGCCGCACGCCTCGGGCGTGGCCGCACTCCTGAAGTCGACGCACCCCAAGGCGAGCCCCGCCGAGATCCAGCGCCTCCTCAAGAAGCAGGCCGACAACCCGGGCTGCCCGACGGAGCCGTACGACCCGGACGGTGACGGCAAGGTCGACGCGGTCTGCGAGGGCGGCAAGAACAAGAACGGCTTCTACGGCAGCGGGATCGTCGACGCGCTCGACGCCGTGAAGAAGAAGTGAGGGGCGCGCGCAGCATGACCGCACCCTTCACGCGCTCCCGCCGCGTGCTCGCACTCCCGCTCGGCATGGCGGTGGCCTCGGCCGTCGCCTTCCTGCCGGGCACGGCTTCGGCGCAGCCCGATGCCGCGGCCCGTCCCGGCACCCCGGTGTCGTCGGCCGTGTCCGCCCTGGGCGCGCTCACGGACGGCACGTCGATGAGCTACGTCGTCAACGTCCGCGCCGGGCACGGCGGTTCGCCGTCCGCCAAGACGTCGGCGTACGTGAAGAGGGCCATCGCCAAGGCGGGCGGCAAGGTCGTCATCGCGTACGACAGGATCGGCGTGATCGTCGTCCACTCGTCGGACGCGGACTTCGCCAGGAAGATCCGCGGGGCGAAGGGCGTCGCTTCGGCGGGGGCCACTCGTACGGCTCCGCTGTCCGCGCAGTCCGACGACGCGCTCGAGGCCGACCGGCCGCTGACCGCCGCCGAGGCGAAGCAGGCGGCCGGGCAGGCGGGCGCGGGCCAGGACGAGCTCGAGCCGCTCCAGTGGGACCTGCCCGCCATCAAGGCGGACAAGGCCCACAAGGAGTCGCTCGGCAGCTCCAGGGTCACCGTCGGCGTCCTGGACTCCGGCGTGGACGACACGCACCCGGACATCGCGCCGAACTTCGACGCGAAGGCGTCCGCGAGCTGTCTGGGCGGCGTGCCCGTGCAGAAGGACAGCGCGTGGCGTCCGGTGAGCGGGGAGAGCGACCACGGCATGCACGTGGCGGGCACCATCGCCGCCGCGAAGAACGGCACCGGCGTCACCGGTGTCGCTCCGGGCGTGAAGGTGGCGAGCCTGAAGGTGGCCGAGCCCGAGACCGGCATGTACTACACGGAGGCCGTGGTCTGCGGCTTCATGTGGGCGGCCGATCACGGAGTCGACGTCACCAACTCCAGCTACTACACCGACCCGTGGCTCTTCAACTGCAAGACGGACGACGACCAGAAGGCCCTGGTCGACGCCGTCGGGCGGGCCACCCGGTACGCGGAGCGCAAGGGTGCGGTGAACGTCGCGGCGGCCGGCAACGCCAAGACGGACCTCGCGCAGGACGAGATCGTCGACGACTCGAGCCCGGACGACACGACGCCCACGGAGCGGGTCATCAAGACCGCGGACTGCCTCGACCTTCCGTCGCAGCTTCCGGGTGTCGTGACCGTCTCGGCCACGGGCGCGAAGGGCATCAAGTCCTCGTACTCGAACTACGGCGAGGGCGTCATCGACATCGCGGCGCCGGGCGGTGACTCGACGAGGTTCCAGACGCCGGACGCGCCGGCCACGGACGGCCGCATCCTGTCGACCCTGCCGGGCGGCAAGTTCGGCTACAAGGCGGGTACGTCGATGGCGTCACCACACGCCGCGGGCGTGGCCGCGCTCGTCAAGTCGGCCCACCCGCACGCGTCGTCGGCGAAGATCAAGGCGCTGCTCTACGGCGAGGCCGACGCCATGAAGTGCACCGATCCGTACGACTTCGACGGCGACGGCAAGGTCGACGCGGTGTGCGCGGGCGGCAAGAACAAGAACGGCTTCTACGGCGTGGGCATGATCGACGCCTTGGACGCCGTGCGGAAGTAGCCCTCCCCCGGGAGGCGCCGGGCCGGGCGGTCATGGACCGTCCGGCCCTTCGCGTGCGCGCACGCGACCGGAGCGCCCGCGTGACTCCCGTGGGGCGGAATGGGGATCCGCCAGTTGTTTGCCAGGACTTGCCCGTTAAGGGTGCACCTGGTGAAGATCATGTGGTGAGCTCCATACAACCGTCCGCCGACCCCGGTGGCGATGTCCCGGCCGACGCGGCAGCCGCCACGTCCCGCGCCTCGCACCGTGCCCCGCGCCGCCCCGCGACGCGTCATGCCGTCGCCGTGCTGATCCTGGTGGCCGTAGCCGCGGCGGTCCCGCTGCTCGGCCCTCCGGCGGCGCTGAGCGGCACCGGGGAGGCCGAGGCGCCCGGCACGGCCGGGATCACGTTCCTGCGGATGGTCATGTTCGCCGCGCTCTGCGTCCAGTTGGGCGAGGTGTACGCGATCCGGCTCGCGCGCCGCGTGCCGGGGGCGCCGCTGGACCGTGAGCCGCGCAGCTGGGCGGCGTACGCGGCGGGCGCGGGCCTCGTCGCCGCGCTCGGCCTGGCCTCGGTGGTGGCCACCGGCAATCTGGTCCCGCACCAGCTCTCCGACATGGACGTCGGCGGCCTCTACGCGACGCGGGACGGCAGGCTTGCGCTCATGGAGGTCAACGCCTTCATCGTGGCGCTGCTCTGCTCGCGCTCACGCCGCCCCTCCACCGCCGCGCTTCCGCTGGCCGCGGTGATCGTCGCGGAGGCGCTGCGGGCCCATCCCCCGGTGGAGGACACCCCGCTCATCGGCACCGGTCTGACCCTGGTGCATCTGACCTGCGGGGTGCTGTGGGCGGGCGGCCTGCTGCAGGTCCTTCGGATGCTGCGGCTGTGGCGGACCTTCGCCCCGGAGGCGGGCGCGGCGGTACTGGGGCTCTACGCGCGCGTGGCGGCCGTTCTCCTCGCCGCGATCACGGTGACGGGCGTGTTCAGCACGCTGCGCCGGATGCCGCCGGGCACGGTCGTCGACCAGCTGACGGAGACGGCCTACGGACGCACGCTGCTCGCCAAGGTGCTCCTCGTGGCGGCCGTGGCCGTCCTGGCGCTGCTCGCGCGCCTCAGGCTGCGCAGGGCCCCCGATCCGATCTCGGCGTACTCCCCCGCACGCTGGGAGGTCATCATGCTCGGGGTCGTGGTGGCGGTGTCGGCGCTGCTGACCGCGTTGCCGCTGCCGATTCGCTGGTGAGCTGCTGAGCTGTGTGGGGGTGGTGGGGCTGCTGGGGTTGCGCCGCCAATACGCCGCGGACCAGCAGGAACTGGGCGGCGATGTAGGTGAGCATGATCCAGAAGTCGGGGCGCGGGGCCTGGGGCCACTCGGCGACGCCGGTCGCGATGAGGGTGTCGGACAGGAGGAACAGCGCGCCGCCCGCCGCCGCGGTGAGGCCCAGCCTCGTCGCACCGAACGCCATCGCGGTGAGCAGGAGGCTGTAGCCCGCCACCGGTCCGCGCATGTCCGGCGGAAGGTCCGGCCAGAGGAGGGCCACCGTGCCGACGAGTGCGGCGGCGTACAAGGCGACCAACCAGGCGCCACGCGCGCGTGGCGTGCCGTGGCGCTTGAAGAGGATCAGGTAGCAGACGTGCCCCGCCGCGAAGGAGCCCATTCCCGCCAGGAACGCGGGGTCCGCGTCGAAGAGCAGGAGGGTGTCGCCTCCCCAGCCGAAGAGCAGGGCCGCGACCAGCAGGCGCGGACCCTTGACCGTGAGGACGTACGCCGCCAGGAGCGGCATCAGCAGGGGCTTGAAGACCGTGTGCCCGATGTCGAAGTCGGCCAGGAGTGCGGTGAGGTCGCCCGCCGCCGCCAGGGCGAACGCGGCCAGGAGCAGCTTCGCCGCCGCGTGCCTGCCCGCCGCGGGGCCAGGGCTCATGCCGCGTCCTCCCTCACCGGTTCCGTCACCGGCTCCGTCACCGGCTCCGGCGTGGCCTCCTGCGCGATCTGAGGCCGCACGGATTCCCGCGGCTGCCAGCCAGGCCCCCGGAACACCCTTCCGCCCCGCTCGCGCCAACTGGTGGCCTTCCTGAGGTCCCTGGCGATCGCCACGTACTCGTGCGTGGCCACCCGCAGCGGGTTGTACGTGGTGATGTTCTTCGTGAGGCCGTACACGGGCCGGTCCGTCTCCGCGACCCAGGAGCCGAACATCCGGTCCCAGATGATCAGGATGCCGCCGAAGTTGCGGTCCAGGTAGCCGCCCTGCGACGCGTGGTGGACGCGGTGGTGCGAGGGGGTGTTGAAGACGAACTCGAAGGGGCGCGGGAGCTTGTTGATGCGCTCGGTGTGGATCCAGAACTGGTAGACGAGGTTCGCCGACGAACAGAACGCGAGCGCCGCCGGATGCACGCCGAGCGCGATCAGCGGGAGATAGAACGGCCAGACCGTCAGGCTCGTCCAGGGCTGGCGAAGCGCCGTCGTGAGATTGAACTTGCGGCTGGAGTGGTGCACGACGTGGCAGGCCCACAGGATGCGGATCACATGGTGCCCGCGGTGCGACCAGTAGTAGAAGAAGTCCTGGGCGAGCAGCATCAGCGGGATCGTCCACCACAGGACGGGGATGTGCAGCGGCGTCAGCGCGTACACCGCCGTGTAGATCGCCACGATGGGGATCTTCCACAAGAGGTCGAAGACGAGACTGCCGAGCCCCATGGTGACGGAGGTGGCGGCGTCCTTCGTCTCGTACCCGGCTTCGTCCTCGTCGGGATGGATGCGGTGGCTGACGATCTCCACGACGGTGAGCAGCACGAAAGCAGGTATGGACCACAGCACGACATCGGGCAGGTTCGGCGGCATGCGTGCACCGTAAGGGCCCCCGGCCGACCGCCGCTAGACGTAGTTACCGACAAGTATTACCAGCGGTAAAGAAGTGGATGTTGGTGATCCCCGCCAAAAGCGGACGCTCAGACATCGCACGCCGCACCGAGCGTCGCCTCCGTCGCGCGGGGAACACCCCACCCCGTATGTCACCAGACGCGTACCGACCCTCCCGGAGCGAACACCGGGCTTGTCGCGCCCGCGGGTGTCTCCTTGAGGGGCTCGTCGAGTTCCTGGACGGTCGGTCCGGCCTTCGCCGCGATCGCGTCGAGGCGCTCCAGGTCGAAGCCGTACACCCGGGCCGCGTTGCCGCCGACCATGGCGGCGATCTCGTCCTTGGGGAGACCCGCGTAGGCGATGCGCAGACCCTCGCGCGAGAAGGGGTGCGTGCCCTCGTCGTGCGGGTAGTCGCTGCCCCACATGATCTTGTCGAGGCCGATCCGGTCCCTCATCTGTGCCTCGTGCGGGCGCATGAAGCTCGCGCCGACGAAGCAGTTCTCGCGCCAGACCTCCGAGGGGCCCTTGCCCATCGAGTCGGCGAGACCCGCACCGAACTTCGACTCGGCCGTCCCGGAGCCGTCCTTCCTGGAGGCCGCCGCGACCAGACGCCCGTGGTAGTAGTCCAGCATGTCGAGCACGCCCGGTATCCACCCCGAGCCCTGCTCGGTGAGCACCAGCCGCAGCTCCGGGTGGCGGCGGAAGGCGCCGCCGAACACCAGGTGCCACAGCGCCCGGTGCGAGAACCACGTCGTCTCCACCATGAACACCGCCCGCGCGGCCGGCTCGTCGCCGAGGGGCGGAGAGGCCGACCCCGCATGGTGGTTGACCGGCACGCCCCGCTCGGCGCAGGCCGCCCAGATCGGGTCGTACGCCGCCGAGTAGAGCTCCGCGAGCCCGCTGCCCGGCGGCGTGCCGGGCAGCAGAAGACCGCCGTGCAGGCCCGCGTCGGCCGCCCAGTTGATCTCCTCGACGGCCGCGTCCACGTCGTTCAGGAGGATCTGGAAGACACCCGCCCTGCGCCCCGGAGCCGCGGCGCAGAAGTCGGCCAGCCAGCGGTTGTGGGCGCGCAGGCCCGCCCAGCGCTGCTCGAACTCCTCGCGGGTGGGCGCCGGTGCCATCAGGGAAGCGCTCGGGAAGAAGGGCGGGATGGTGTTCGGGAAGACGACCTCGGCGACGATGCCGTCCTCTTCCAGCTCGGCGACGCGGCGGTCCGAGTTCCAGTTGCGGTCGGCGGTGTCGGCGAGCAGGTCCTCGTACGGATTGACGTACGTGGCGGCCCACGCGTCGAACGCGTCGTGGTGGCGCGTCTCCAGGTAGGGCCTGTAGTCGAGGAGATCTGCGCCCGCGTGGCAGTCGGCCGAGATGACGGTGTAGCGCTCTTCGGTCGGACGAGTGGTCATGTCTGGGCCCCCAGTACCGGGAAGTCGTGGTCGGTCAGCCAGTGGCGGCCCACCTCGCGCGAGCGCGCCCAGGAGGACTCGACGGCGCCCTGGTCGGCGTCCTGGCCGAGGTCGGCCGGGGTGGGGCCGATCCGGCGCGCCAGCGGCGCCAGCCGCTCCGTGTCGAAGCCGAAGACCTCGGCGGCCGCCAGACCCAGCATCCTGCGGGTCTCCGCCACGGGGATGTCGTGGAAGGTTTTCCGCAGCCACGCGCGCGTGTCCGGCCAGGTTCCCTCGGGGTGCGGGAAGTCGCTGCCCCAGAGGATGTTGTCGACGCCGATCTCGTAGCGCTGGGCGAGTTCGCGGCGCTTGGTGTTGGTCGCGCAGATGAAGATCTGCCGGTCCAGGTACTCGTGCGGGGGCCGTTTCAGCTCCGCGAACGGGGAGAGCTTCTTGCCGCCGTGCGCGCCCAGGTAGAGGCGGTCCATGAACCACAGGAGGTTCGGCAGCCACCAGCAGCCCGACTCCGCGACGCCGAACCTCAGCCCCGGATGACGCTCGAACACGCCCGACCAGAGCATGAACCACAGCGGCCGCGCGGGCCACCAGGTCACTTCGGAGACGTAGATTCCCAGGTGGTCGCCGTACTCGTGCCGTGGCGCCGCCCCGGAGTGGGTCATCACGGGCATCGCGCACTCTGCCGCCGCCGCCCACACGGGGTCGTAACGCCGGTCGTGGTAGGGCGCCTTGTCGACCCACATGGAGGGGATCATCAGCGCGCCGAGCCCGGACTCCTTGGCCCGGTGGACCTCGGCGACGACCCTGTCCACCTCCCCGGTGACGGGCAACAGGGCGACCCCGCAGTGCCGTTCGGGGTGCTCGGACACGAAGTCGGCGAGCCAGCGGTTGTGCGCCTGCGCCCCCGCCATGCCCAGCTCAGGGTCCTGGTCGCCGGAGAGCCCGAGGCCCACCCCGAAGGGCGCGGCCGTCTGGCTGTCCACGGCGTCCGCGTCGGGGAAGACGACCTCGGCGGCCACCCCGTCGCCGTCGAGCTCCTTGAGGCGCTGCGCGGTCTCCCAGCCGCCGCGCAGGCCCTCCTCGTTGTCCTGGAACCACTTGGCGGCGAACGCGTCGTTGCGGATGCCGAGCCGCGTCGCCTCCGCGCGGCGGGCGTCGCGCTCCCCCAGGAACCCGTCGAAGTCCCGGTGGAATCGGCTGTCGAGATAGGGCCGGTACTCCTCGGTGGGAAGCCCGGCGTGGCAGTCGGAGGAGATGATCAGGTAGGGGTCCTGGTCGGTCATCACATGCCCTTCAGTCCAGAATGAAGCTCTCCAGATACGCCGGGTTCGCGCGGTCAAGCATCGACCGCGACCTGGCCTTGATCTGCCGGTCGCTGTGCTCGCTCTCCGGGAGCAGCCAGAAGCGGTCGGCCGCGATCCCCTCCGCCACGAAGTCCGCCACCTGCTCGACGGGCGTGAACTCGACCTCCTTGCCCGCGTCCTTCATGGCGGACTCCCACTGGTCGAGGGAGCGGTAAGGAGTCCTGCGCGGACGGGACTTGGCGTACCGGTCGGGGCGGTTGCGGTGCGACTCCCACAGCCCGGTGCGCAGCATGTGCGGCCCCGGGAAGAGCACGGATGCACCCACGCGCGCGTGCTCCGCCCTCAGATGCGCGTACAGGGACTCCGTCATCGTCACGACGGCCGCCTTGGTGACCGCGTACACGGACGCCGTCGGCAGCGGCGCGATGCCGCCGTCACCGGACGAGGTGTTGACGACGTGGCCGGGGTCGCCGCCCTCGATCATCCGCGGCACGAAGGCCTGGATGCCGTGGAAGACGCCCCAGACATTGACCTCGAAGGCCCACTTCCAGTCGTTCGGCTCGTGCTCCCACATGCGGCCCTCGGCCCCCGAGCCGACCCCCGCGTTGTTGCACAGCACATGGACGGCGCCGAACGTGTCGTACGCCGCTTCGGCCAGCGCGAAGACCTGCTCGCGCGAGCCGACGTCGACCACGCGCGCGTGGACGCTCGCCCCGTCCTCGCGAAGACCGGCGGCCGCCTTCTCCAGGGCACCTTCCTCGACGTCCGCGAGGACCACCTTCATGCCGTCCGCCGCGAACCGCCGCGCCATCGCGAGGCCGATGCCGCTCGCCGCGCCCGTGACGACGGCGACCTGCCCTTCCCGCAGCTCCATCTCAGACGCTCCCCTCGGGCGGGCCGTCGAGGATCTGCTGCGGGTCGTCGTAGCGCTGGTGGATGTAGGGCAGCAGCGCCTGCGCGCTGACCCGTTCGGCCACCCGGCCCTTCTGGTCCGTGGTCTTCTCCCCGATGGTGATCTCGACGACCCGGCGTACGGGCAGATCGGCGACCGGGTCGTACATCGACTCGCGCAGGACGACGTCCCCGGTGACGCCCTCCAGCTTGCGGACCTTCTCGTTCCGTACGCAGTGCACCAGCACCGGATCCGCGTCGAAGCCCGAACCGTCCACAGCTGGAAGGAACTTGAAGTAGAAGTCGGTCTTCCGGACCGGCTCCGGAATCGGCAGGGCGCCGCTGACCGCGCCGCGCACCTCGACGAAGGCGATGCCGTGCCGGGCAAGCCGGGCGCGCACGACCAGGCCGTCGCGCTCCACCTCGACCTCACCCAGCTTCTTCGGCTCCCCGAAGACCTCGCGTCCGCCGATCAGCGCCCGCTCGTGGGTCATCGGCATGACGAGCGGATACCAGCCGGCCACTCCGTCGTGCTCGGCGGCGACGGCCACCGAGCCCGCGCCGAGCGGGTATCCCGGCAGGTCGACCTTGCTGATGTTGGCCCGCACCAGCGGCCGGTCCGTGGGCTTCAGCGGCGGCGGCAGAACGGCCGCCACCGCGTCCGGGTCGCTCTCCCAGACGGCCACCACACCCGTGGACCAGATGTCGGGCAGCTTCGAACTCGCGCTGCGCGCCGCGGCGATCTCCGCCTCGGTGCGCGCTCCATAACGTACGCGTGCCATGCCGTACCACCCTTCGTCAGGACTACAAGAGGTCTTGCGGGCGGTTCTGTAACACAGTTACAACAGGAGGCGTGAAGAGTGAAGAGACGCGTACGCATCCGGACCGGGAACGCGGCCATCTCGACCGGGAACAGGTACTCGCCGCCGCCGCGGCGCTCGTCAAGCAGCACGGTCCGCAGGCCCTGACGATGCGCAGGCTCGCCGCCGAGCTCGGCACCGCCGTCACGTCGATCTACTGGCACGTCGGCAACCGCGAGTCGCTCCTGGACGCCCTCGTCGAGCGCACCCTCGCCGACCTCGGCGCTATCCACCCCACCGGCCGCACCCCCGACCGGCGCATCGTCTCCGTCGCGCGCGCCCTGCGCCGCCGCCTGCGCGACCACCCGCACCTCATCGCGATGGTGCACGAACGCGGCCTCACCGAGCGGATGTTCCTGCCCGCCCAGCAGGCCCTGGTCCACGAAGTGCACGCGGCGGGCCTGCGCGGCGCCCGTGCCGCCGACGCCGTACGCGCCGTCCAGGTCCACGTCGTCGGCCACCTCCTGGTCGAGCGCAACCGCGAACGCGCCCCCGTGCAACGCCCCGGCGAGGAGGAACTGTGGAGCGCGCAGACGGCCGAGCAGGACCCGGCGCTCGCCCGTGCGCTCGCCCGACCCGCCGACCACGAGGCGCTGTTCACCCTGTCGGTCAAGGCACTGGTGTCCGGACTTCTCGACGAGGCGAACAGCCCAGGGACCTGACTGTCAGTCGTGGCCCGTATCCTCATGGACCATGCTCGAAGACCAGACGACCGCAGCGTCCGCAGCCACCTGGCCGGCCGCGTACCCAACGGGGTACGCGGTCGTCGACGTCGAGACCACCGGTCTCGCCCGCGACGACCGCATAGTGTCGGCTGCCGTCTACCGCGTGGACGCGCAAGGCGAGGTGGAGGACCACTGGTACACGCTGGTCAACCCCCAGCGCGATCCAGGACCCGTGTGGATCCATGGCCTCACCAGCGCCCTCCTCGCGGACGCGCCGCTCTTCAAGGACATCGCCGAGGAGTTCGCCTCGCGCCTGGCCGACCGCGTCCTGGTCGCGCACAACGCCGTCTTCGACTGGTCGATGATCGCCAGGGAGTACGCACGCGCCGAGCTCACCGCACCCGTGCGCCAGCGTCTGTGCACCATCGCCCTCTCCAAGGAGCTGCGGCTCCCGCTGCCCAACCACAAGCTGGAGTCGCTCGCCGCGCACTTCGGGGTCCAGCAGCGCCACGCGCACAACGCCCTCGACGACGCGCGCGTGCTCGCCGAGGCCTTCCGTCCCAGCCTCAAGGCCGCGGCCACCGGCGGGGTGCGGCTGCCGCTCCTGGAGTGCCGTCCGCTCACCGAGTGGTCCGACGGCGCGCCCCGGATCGTCCGCCAGCCGACCGGGCCCGGCGCGGCAGGCTCGTCGTACTCCTCGTACGGCCCGACGAGTTGGCGCCCCTCCCGCAAGCGGCCCGCCTGCCCGTACCCCAACCCAGGTCGGTACGAACCGGGCAAACAGCTCCAACAGGGCATGCGTGTCGCGTTCTCCGGTGACACCTCCGTCGAGCGCGACCTCCTTGAGGACCGCGCGGTCGAGGCCGGGCTGCACATCGCGACGAGCGTGTCACGCCTGACCAGTCTGCTCGTCACGAACGACCCGGACTCGGGCACCTCCAAGACCGTGAAGGCACGGTCCTTCGGCACCCCCGTCATCGACGAGGCCGCGTTCGGCCAGCTCCTCCAGGACGTCGCTCCGGCGGCGGAGGGCTGAGTCGCCCGGGGCGTCAGACGGGTGAATTGTCGGCCCGGCGCCCGCCTGCTTGCTCGCATGCGGGCGCCTCGCGTCCCACCCTGTGGCGCATGGCACGTTGCGAGGTCTGCGGAAACGACTACGGCATGTCGTTCGAGGTGCACGCGCAAGGCGCGGTGCACGTCTTCGACTGCTTCTCCTGCGCCATTCACCGCATGGCGCCCATCTGTGAGCACTGCCGCTGCCGGATCATCGGCCAGGGCGTGGAGGCCGACGGACAGTGGTACTGCGGTGCGCACTGCTCACGGGCGGAGGGGCAGGTGGGCATCGTCGACAGGGTGTGACCCGGGCTCTCCCGCCGGGCCTCCGCGGCCCGCCCCGGCTCCGTTCCGGAGTACCCCACCCCCGTGCACCCCACGACCGAGTTGTACCGTCGTGGGGTGTACCGCTTCCTGTTGTCCCGGCAGTGGGTGATCCTCACCCTCATCGGCCTCGTTCTCATCCCCACGATGATCGAGCTGGGCTTCTGGCAGTTGCACCGCCACGAGCACCGCGTCGCGCAGAACGCGGAGATCTCCAAGGCGCTGGACGCCGATCCGGTCCCGGCCGAGCGGCTGACCTCGCCCGGTCACTCCGTGGCGGACTCCGAGCGCTACCGCCGGGTGAGCGCCAAGGGGACGTACGACACGAAGGACGAGGTCGTCGTGCGGCGCCGCACGAACTCCGACGAGGAGATCGGCTTCCATGTCCTGACCCCGTTCGTCCTCGACGACGGCAAGGTCCTGCTGGTCAACCGGGGCTGGATCCCGGCGAACGGACCGCAGACCGTGTTCCCGAAGATCCCCGCGGCACCCAAGGGCGAGATCACCGTCACCGGCCGCCTGATGGCCGACGAGACGTCCGCGCAGAGCGGCATCAAGGACCTCGAGGGGCTGCCGGAACGTCAGATCATGCTGATCAGTAGCGGCCAGCAGGCGCACAGCCTCGGCAAGGAAGTTCTCGGCGGCTACATCGAGCTGACCTCGCCGGAGCCCGCCGACGGCTCCCCGCAGCTGATCGGTGAGCCCGAGCACGGCGACATCGGCCCGCACATGGCGTACGCCGTCCAGTGGTGGCTGTTCTGCTCGGGCGTCCCCATCGGCTGGGTGGTCCTGGTGCGCAGGGAGGTGCGGGACCGCCGCGCGGCTGCCGCGCAGACGGCGCCCGCCACGGAGTCGACGCCGGCCGCCGTCTAGCGGCCCTCGCGTTCCATGGCCGGTACGCGGCAGGATGGGGCCATGGATCTTGGACTGAAGGACCGCGTCTACGTCATCACCGGTGCCACCCGGGGCCTGGGCAACGCCGCCGCGCGTGCGCTGGTCGCGGACGGCGCGAAGGTACTGATCACCGGCCGGGACGAGAAGACCGTCGCCGAGGCGGCGACCGAGCTCGGCGACAACGCCCGGGGCATCGCGGCGGACAACGCCGATCCGGCCGTCGCGGGGCGGCTGATCGCCGCCGCGCGTGAGTATTTCGGCCGCCTCGACGGTGTGCTGATCAGTGTCGGCGGGCCCGCGCCCGGTTTCGCCGCCGACAACACGGACGAGCAGTGGGAGTCGGCCTTCGAGTCCGTGTTCCTCGGGGCGGTACGTCTGGCCCGTTCCGCGGCGGCGGAGCTCGGCGAGGGGGGCGTCATCGGCTTCGTCCTCTCCGCCTCCGTGCACGAGCCGATCCCGGGGCTCACCATCTCCAACGGGCTGCGGCCCGGCCTCGCGGGCTTCGCGAAGTCGCTCGCCGACGAGGTCGGCCCCCGGGGCATCCGCGTCGTGGGGCTGCTGCCGTCCCGTATCGACACGGACCGGGTGCGGCAGCTCGACGGGCTCTCCGCGGACCCCGAGGCGACGCGGGCGGGCCACGAGTCGCGCATCCCGCTGCGGCGTTACGGGACCCCGGAGGAGTTCGGACGCACGGCGGCGTTCTTCCTCTCGCCCGCGGCCTCCTACCTGACGGGCGTCATGCTGCCGGTGGACGGCGGGGCACGGCACGGCTTCTAGCCGCCGGGGCCCCTCAACTGACCCGCTCGGCCCGGTGCTTCACGGCCCGCAATTGCACCACCGCGGGCAGCCGGGCCAGGCCGGCCGAGTCCCTGGCATGCGCCAGCGCCTCCGCGGAGAGCCGGTGCAGCGCCTCACCGGGCGTCGCCTGGGGCTCGAGGAGCAGCGACACCCGCGCCTCCGGGGCGTTGCGGCGGCCCGTCAGGAAGACCCCGGCCCGCTGCACGCCCTCCAGCGACTCCGCCTCCCCCACGAGCACACCCTCCAGGGCCCGCCCCCGCAGCAGCGCGCCCTCGCCGTCCCCCGTCTCCACGAGCACCTCGGCCAGCCTGCGCCGCCGCAGTTGCGCCACCAGCCACCACAGGGCGAGCAGCAGGAGCACCGCGAGCACGGCGATCACCGTGGGCCAGAACCAGCCCTCGTCCCGCCACCGCGACCGGTCCGCGTCGCTCAACAGCACGTCACGCTTCCCGTCGTGGACCCACCACGACGGCGGCGACGCCCCGAGCCCGACCGCGAGGACCGAGCCGCCCCCGACCACGAGCACCAGGCCGATCAGGCCGAGCACCACACGGTTGACCGTCTTCAGCATCGCGCTCAGCCCTTCCTGCCCGGCCGTGCCACCCGGACGGTGAGCGCGGGGCCGCGGGCGAGGCCCAGGTCCCGGATGCCGTCGGCCAGCGTGGCGTCCAAGTCGCTTCGTACGTCGTCGAGTTCACGGAAGTGCGAGACCGCGTGGACGTCCACCTTCGAGCGCGTCATGCGCACCCGCACCGACTGCACCCCTGACACGTCCATCGCCCGGTCCCGCAGCACCATCGCGGCGGCGCCCCGGTGCAGCCCCGCCCGTACGTCCGCGTCCCCGCGCCGCATGGCCAGGATCGCCCGGAGCCCGGGTGTCGCGGCGAGCACGAGCAGCCAGATCCCGGCGGCCGCGGCGACCCCGGCGCCGATGAGGACCGCCGTGTCATCCAGGGGCCGCTCGCCGAGTTCGCGGGAGAGGTCGCGCCGCACGGCCATGGCCGAGTGCCCGGCCCGCACCGCCGCGACGTCGTACAGCAAAAGCCCCGCGCCGCCGAGGATCAGCAGGGCGAGGACGGTGGCGGGCACGCGCCGCGGTGACCAGAAGCGGGTCGCCTTCGTCTCGTCGGCCAGAGTGGGCGGCGGGTCGTAGGCCGCCGCGGAGGCCGACTGGTCGAGTTCGCTCTCGGCGCGCTCGACGACGGGCAGCGGCTGCGTGCCGCCACCACCGCCGGCGCCCTGCGGCCCCTGAGACTCGCTCATCGCGTCCTCCCCTGCGTCGCGGCGCGCACGTGTGCCGAGTGCAGCCGCTCGACCTGGACCGCGACCTCGGGCACTTCCATCCCCGCCAACGCCTTTACCCGCTGGGCGACTTGGCGACGCACCGCGCCGCACTGCCCGCCGATGTCCGAGGGGTAGTCCAGCTCGACGCTGACCCGGACGCGGGCGACGTCATGGCGCACGGTGACGGTCGCGTGCGGCGGCGAGCAGTCCGCGGGCAGCTCCGTGAGCGCCTCGCGTGCCGCCTGCGCCGCGATCTTCGCGACGACCCGGTCGGCGATCAGGGTCGCGCCGCGCTCCCCGGGCCCGACCTGTGCCGCCACCGCTCACCGCCGCCGGTCGTCGCCACGGGTACGGAAGAAGTCGCCGAGCTCCAGGTCCCCCTCGAGGAACCGGCCCGCGACAAACCCTATGGCGCCCAACGCGGCCACCAGCAGGAACGCCCCGAACCCACCGAAATACCCGGCGAAGCCGAGCGCCATTCCGGCCACCATGCCGATCACGGCCATGCTCATCGTGCGCTCCTTAGCAAGACGCGGCTGGGGTGGGGCAGGTCCCGTACACGGAGGCGTACGGGGATGTCACTGGAGGCGGCCTTGCGGCTCATCGTCTTCCTCGTCCGGGAGCTTCACATCGCTCACCGCGATGTTGACCTCGACGACCTCGAGCCCGGTCATGCGCTCGACGGCCCCGATGACGTTCTCCCGCACGTCGCGCGCGACGTCCGCGATCGACACCCCGTACTCGACGACGATCTCCAGGTCGAGTGCCGTCTGCACCTCGCCGACCTCGGCCTTCACGCCGCGCGACACGGACTTGGAGCCCGAACCGCCGGGCACCCGGTCGCGTACGGCCCCAAAAGTCCTGGCGAGTCCGCCGCCCATCGCGTGCACGCCGTCGACATCGCGGGCGGCGAGCCCGGCGATCTTCTCGACGACACCGTCCGCGATGGTGGTGCGCCCCCGGGTGGCGGGGTCGCCGCCGCCCCTCTTGGTCGTGCCGCTCTTCCCCGCCGCCTCGTCGGTGGACTCCTTCGCGAGGGTTCCCTGAGGCAGGTTCCGCTGTCCGGTGTCGGTCATCGCCGTCCGTCCCTTTCGAAAGGGGATCTACTCCTTCGCCCACACTAAGTGCGGTTACGTACTCGCGCGCCAGGGATGGGGCAGGCTGGGGCCATGACGGGTGACGGATGGACCGAGGCGGTACGGCGGCAGCTCGGCCTGGGGCGGGTCCTCCCCCTGGGCGGCCCGGCCGACGGCTCCTGGCTGACCGAGGCGTGCGCGGACGGGGTATTGCGCCATGCGGCGGAGCGGGTGAGCGGCGTGCGGCTCGGCGCTCTGCGGCTCGCGCTCGCCGATCCGTCGGGGGCGGCCGCCCCCTGCGTGCCCGCGCCGCCGAGCGCACTGCCGCCGGGGCCGCTGCGGATCACGGCGGAGTTCGCGGCCGAGCCGAGCGAGCCGCTTCCCGCGGCGGCGGCCCGGCTGCGGACGGCGCTGTTCACGGCGGCCGGTGAGCGGCTCGGTCTGGTGGTCGCGGAGGTGGACCTGAGCGTGACGACGCTGCTCGACGCGGGGCAGGCGCCCGTGGAGGTACCGGCCGAGCCGGGCAGGACGCCGCCGGACGGGGCGCAGGCGGCCGGGCGCGGCGACGAGGCACGCGTGGCGAGCGCCGCCCTCGAAGTGCCGGGCGTACGGCGGCTGACCGGCGCACTCGGCGGCTTCGGCCACGCCGTCCACCTCGACGAGACCGTGAGCGATCCGGCGGCGGACGCCTCCCTGCCGCGTCGCCACGCGCGCGTGGAGCTGGCCACGGACCGCGAACACCGCGCCCTCGACGTGGCGCTCGCGGTCCGTTCCGCGGTCGGTGCCGCGCTGCCGGACCATCCTTCGGTGACGGTCGTGGTCACCGCGGTGGAGTGACGGCGTCAGTCGCCGAGGCCCGCCAGATCCCGCAGGCGACGCCCCTGGGCGGCACGCTCGGCGGCGCGCTGCTCCTCGTACGTGCGACCGGCGACGCCCTGGAGGAGGGCCTTGGTCTCGATGACGGCGTCGCGCGGCGCGGTGAGCAGCGCGGCCGCCAGGTCGTTCACGGACGCGTCGAGCTGGTCGGCGGGCACGACAAGGTTGGCCAGGCCCACGCGCTCGGCCTCGGGGGCGTGGACGAATCGCCCGGTGGCGCAGATCTCCAGCGCGCGGGCGTAGCCGACAAGCCCCACGAGGGGGTGCGTGCCGGTGAGGTCGGGCACCAGGCCCAGGCTGGTCTCGCGCATGGCGAACTGCACGTCGTCCGCGGCGATCCGCAGGTCACAGGCGAGCGCGAGCTGGAAGCCCGCGCCGATGGCATGCCCCTGGACGGCGGCGATGGACACGATGTCACTGCGCCGCCACCAGGTGAACGCCTCTTGGTATTCGGCGATCGTCGCGTCGAGGACGTCGTCGTCGCCGCGCGCCAAGTCGATGAAGGACGGCTCGCCGTCGAAGCCCTCGGGCGTGAACGCCTGTCGGTCGAGGCCCGCGGAGAAGGACTTGCCCTCACCGCGGAGCACGACGACACGGACACTGCCCGGCAACATCCGGCCTGCCTCGGCCAACGCCCTCCACAGCGCGGGAGATTGGGCGTTGCGCTTGGCCGGGTTGGCCAGCGTCACCGTGGCGACGGCCTCGTCGACAGTCAGGCGTACGCCGTCCTTGTCGAGTACCGGTGCGGGTCCGCCGAGTTCACTGCCGGGCGAAACCATGGGAGCCTCCGATGGTGGTGTGCAGTCGGTGCGGACGCGCGGACGCGCCCGTAAGTGACTGCACAGTAACCACCCGGCCGACAGGGGGACCCCCCAGGTCCCTTTAAGGGCTCCGGGGGACGATCGACCGGGTGGCCACCGTCGAAGCCGGTGAACCGCCCGCAGCCGTCAGCCGGCTGCGGCCTTCTTGCCTCGCGTCGCCCCGCCGCGTCCCCGCAGCGTGACTCCGGACTCGCTGAGCATGCGGTGCACGAAGCCGTACGAACGGCCGGTCTCCTCGGCCAACGCCCGGATGCTCGCACCGCCGTCGTACTTCTTCTTCAGGTCTGCCGCGAGCTTGTCGCGCGCGGCGCCGGTTACCCGGCTGCCCTTCTTCAGAGTCTCGGCCACCCGTGCCTCCTCATGGGAAGTGCGCTCTGGACTTCTCATGATCACCCCTCCCGGGCTTCCTGGCCACCCATTCGGCAAGGTCCGTACGACGAGGTTTCCCGCCGGGGAAGGCGACATCACGAGCGGAATTAACGATTCCGCGTATGAAATTCCGTGCCGCCGAATGGGTTGTGGGCCGAAGTGCCAGGTCAGCGCGGTGGCGGGCGAGAGTCTTGGGCGATGCCCCGCCCACCGCGGAAATCCGTGTATCCCACACTTCGGTACGAGGAGACCTCACACAGATGAAGGATCACGGCTCGGCCGAATGATCCATACGCTGTGGATCAGTTATTCGATCAACCAATGTGGACGCCTCGGCGGCAAGGGCCGCCGCCCCGCCGGATCAGGCGAGCGCGACCAGATCCGCGTAATCCTGGCCCCACAGGTCCTCGATGCCGTCGGGCAGCAGGATGATCCGCTCCGGCTGGAGCGCGTCCACCGCACCCTCGTCGTGCGTGACGAGGACGACCGCGCCCTTGTAGGTGCGCAGCGCGCCGAGGATCTCCTCGCGGCTCGCCGGGTCGAGGTTGTTCGTGGGCTCGTCGAGGAGCAGGACGTTGGCGGAGGAGACGACCAGGGTGGCGAGCGCCAGACGGGTCTTCTCGCCACCGGACAGGACGCCCGCGGGCTTGTCGACGTCGTCGCCGGAGAAGAGGAACGAGCCGAGCGTCTTGCGCACCGCCACGAGGTCCAGGTCGGGGGCGGCCGAGCGCATGTTCTCCAGGACCGTGCGCTCGGGGTCGAGGGTCTCGTGCTCCTGGGCGTAGTAGCCGAGCTTGAGGCCGTGGCCCTCGATGACCTGTCCGGTGTCGGGCTTCTCGGCGCCGCCGAGGAGGCGCAGGAGCGTGGTCTTGCCCGCGCCGTTGAGGCCGAGGATGACCACGCGTGAGCCCTTGTCGATGGCCAGGTCGACGTCCGTGAAGATCTCCAGGGAGCCGTACGACTTCGACAGGCCCTCGGCCATCAGCGGTGTCTTGCCGCAGGGCGAGGGGTCCGGGAAGCGCAGCTTGGCGACCTTGTCGCTCTGGCGCACCTCGTCCAGACCGGCGAGGAGCTTGTCGGCGCGCTTGGCCATGTTCTGCGCGGCGACGGTCTTGGTGGCCTTGGCGCGCATCTTGTCGGCCTGCGAGTGGAGCTGGGAGGCCTTCTTCTCGGCGTTCTGCCGCTCGCGCTTGCGGCGCTTCTCGTCGGACTCGCGCTGCTGCTGGTAGAGCTTCCAGCCCATGTTGTAGACGTCGATCTGGGCGCGGTTGGCGTCCAGGTAGAAGACCTTGTTCACGACCGTCTCGACCAGGTCGACGTCGTGGGAGATCACGATGAAGCCGCCGCGGTAGGACTTGAGGTAGTCCCTGAGCCAGACGATGGAGTCGGCGTCGAGGTGGTTCGTCGGCTCGTCGAGGAGCAGGGTGTCGGCGTCCGAGAAGAGGATGCGGGCCAGCTCGACGCGGCGGCGCTGACCACCGGAGAGCGTGTGCAGGGGCTGGCCGAGCACGCGGTCGGGGAGGCTGAGCGCGGCGGCGATGGTGGAGGCCTCCGCCTCGGCGGCGTAACCGCCCTTGGTGAGGAACTCCGTCTCCTGGCGCTCGTACTGCTTCATCGCCTTGTCGCGCGTTCCGCCCGAGCCGGTGGCGATGCGCTGTTCGTTCTCGCGCATCTTGCGGATGAGGGTGTCGAGGCCGCGGGCGGAGAGGATGCGGTCGCGTGCGAGCACGTCCAGGTCGCCGGTGCGCGGGTCCTGCGGGAGGTAGCCCACCTCTCCGGAGCGGCTGATCGTGCCGCCGGCCGGGATGCCCTCACCGGCGAGGCACTTGGTGAGCGTGGTCTTGCCCGCTCCATTGCGTCCCACCAGGCCGATGCGGTCGCCCTTGGCGATGCGGAAGGTGGCGTTCTCGATGAGGATGCGGGCGCCGGCGCGCAGCTCGATGCCGGAAGCGGTGATCACGGACAGACTCCTGGGCAGGGGTGGGTTCGGACGGCGGAAGGACTGAAGGCGATCACGCCGTCTAATGCACGAGGAGAATGGCCATGCGGCCAATTCTAACGGGGCGGGGCAACCGCTTTTTCTGCCCGGGTTCGTACGTCGTCGGGGGCGGTGCCCGGCAGCTCGTTGCCCAGCGGCGTGCGCCGGGGCACGATCCGGCCGAGGTCGTCCACGGCGATCAGCTGCGAGGTCCACGGTGTTCCGGGGTCGCCGCACGGCTGGGCGACCATCAGGGCCTGCCCGCGGCGCGCGGAGCGGGCGGGCTCGAAGGCGCAGCCATGGTGCGCGGGCAGCACCCAGCGCAGGTCGCCGTCGGCACTGCGGTAGGCGGCGATGCGCTGCGGAGTGACGACGGCCAGCATGCGGCCGCGGGGGTCGAGCGGCTGCAGGACTCCGGCGGCGCCCCGGGCGGCGGGAGTGCGCAGCCAGGACGCGCTGCCGGGGATGGCGCGGTGCCAGCGGACGGCGCTGCCGTCGGCACGAGCGGTGTCGGTGACCATGCCGTCGCTCCAGAGCGCGACGGCGTGCCCGGGGACGGGCAGCAGCGCGAGCGGACGCTCCCCCTCACGGCTGTACGTCCAGCGGGGGCGCCCGGTCGCCGGGTCGTACGCCTGGACGGCGCGGCCCCTGGTGCGGAGCTCGGGGGCCGGTGCGCCGCCGTCCACGCGCGCGTGGACGGTGAGGTGGTCTCCGTAGGGGGCGGGCCGCGAGTGGTGGGCCGCGGTGATCAGCGGCAGGGCCAGCAGGCCGAGGACCACCGGGAGAGCGAGGCGGGAGCCCCGGCGGGCGGGCACCGGTCCCGTGGGCCCGGATCCGGACACCTCGAACGGCACTACGGACACGAACGCCCCCCTCTCGGCACATCTGCCGCTCTTCGGCACATCCGCCGGTACCTCTGCCCTTGGGACAGGCGCAGAGCGTAGCGGCGGCATCACCGTGCGGCCCCGGGCGACGGCCGCGACACGACGCACCGAGCGGCCGGGGTCCCCCGTTCGGACCTCCGTCCGGCGCCGCACAGGGTGGGGCACACCAGGATGAAGAGGCCGACATCTCGGCACAGGGCGGCGCGACGCCGTCCCGGATGCGAGGCAGAGGGTGGTGCGCCCATGCAGTTCGACGACGACGCCGATCTGGACACGTCCGAGGTGCAGGACGTGCGGGGCAGCCGGATCCCCGGCGGCAAGGCGACGGTCGGCGGCGGCATCGCGGGCCTGATCGCGCTGGTCCTCGGGCTGCTCTTCGGGGTCGGCCCGGACCAGCTCGGCCTCTCCTCCGGCGAGGAAGAGCCCGCCGCCACCTCCTCGTCCCTCGCGCAGGTGCAGCAGAGCTGCCGTACGGGCGAGGACGCGAACACCAAGGACGACTGCCGCATGGTCGCCGTGGTCAACAGCGTCCAGGACTACTGGCGCCCCGAGTTCCGGCGCAGGGAGGGGACCTACTCCCCCGCGCCGACCGTCCTCTACACCAGCCGGGTGGGCACGGCCTGTGGCGCCGCGTCGTCGGCGGTCGGCCCGTTCTACTGCCCCGGCGACCGGAAGGTCTACCTGGACCTGGGGTTCTTCGACGAGCTGCGGACCAAGTTCGGGTCGAGCGGCGGCCCGTTCGCGCAGGCGTACGTCGTGGCGCACGAGTACGGGCATCACGTGCAGAACCTGATGGGGACGCTGCAGCGCTCCCAGGACGGGCGCACGGGGCAGAACAGCAACGCCGTGAAGGTGGAGCTGCAGGCCGACTGCTACGCGGGTGTCTGGGCGCGGCACGCGACCCGCACCCCCGACGACCGGACGGGCAAGCCGCTGATCACCAGCCTCACCGACGCGGACATCCGCGACGGCCTGGACGCGGCGGCCGCCGTGGGCGACGACCGCATCCAGGAGAAGTTCCAGGGCCGGGTCACCCCCGAGTCCTGGACGCACGGCTCGGCCGAGCAGCGACAGGAGTGGTTCTACCAGGGCTACCGGACCGGCGACATGGCGCAGTGCGACACCTTCCGGTGAGCCGCGGGCCCGGGTCTCAGACGCCGCCGGTGTGTACCTGGAACGCCGCCCTGCGCACGGCCTTGGCGAGCGCCGGGTCGGGGTGGGCGGCGGCCAGCGCGACCAGGACCTGGACCGTGCGGGGGTGGCCGATGCGGCGGAGCTCGTCCAGGAGCGCGGGCACCGTGGGCTGCACCGCGGACTCCAGGTGCCGTACGAGGAGGTGGGTCTCCCCGTGGTCGGCGACCGCCGCGGCGGTGTCGACCCACAGCCACGTCGACTCGTCCCGCGTCAGGACGAGGTGGACGTCCTCGGGGTCGGCGCCCTCCTGCTCGGCCAGCCAGATCAGGGCGTAGGGCCGCAGCGGGGTCTCGTCCACGACGGCACGCACCTCCGCCTCGGCCGGGGCGCCGACCACCCGAAGGGCCTCGAAGGCGAGGCCGCGCAGCAGGGCGTCCTCGCCGCGGGCGGCGTCCAGGAGCTCGGTGACGGCGCTGCCGACGGGCCGGGCCGCGAGCCAGGCGCGGTACTCGGAGCGGGCCGCGTTCGGGCGCAGGCGGGCGCAGCCGCGGAGCATGTCCTCGGCGGCCTGCTCGATGTTGCCCGCCGGGCTCTGCGCGGCCACGCAGATCTGCTCCAGCTTGACCCACACCGCCCAGGAGCCGAGCGGCGTGAGCGTGGCCTGACCGTCGGCGTAGGTCAGCGCGCCGACGGCTGCCAGGCCGCGCAGCGCCCAGTCCAGGAGGGTGGCCAGGGCCGGGGCCTCGGCCGGGTCGACCGGCTCGGGCTGCGGGCCGTAGGGGATCTCGCAGCGTTCCGTGCGCAGTTCGCTCACGCGCTGGTCGAGCAGGTCGAGGAGCTGCGGGACGGGCACGGGGCCCGCGGAGAGCTGCAGCAGGGTGAGGAGCTGCGGCATGGCCTCGACGGTCTCGGCCACGGTGGCGGGCGCCAGTTCGCGCGACGCGGCGTGCGTGAGCGACCAGGCGTCGAAGAGGGCGACCCAGCCGCGCAGTACTGCCGCGTCGTCACGGTCCCAGGCGCGCAGCCGCCAGCCGGGGCGCGCGCTGTCGCCGTGCACCTCGATGAGGCCGGCGAGCCGTGCGGTGTCCCAGTCGGCGCGGACCTGATCCGGGGTCAGCGCCAGTTCGGCGGCGGCGCGTTCGGCGGTGGCGGCGGAGAGGGTGCCCTGGCCGTCGGGCGTCGGCCCGCCGCGGCTGGGCCCCGAGCGCAGGGACGCGTCGGCCCAGCGCGCGACCCGCACGGCGTCGGCGAGGCGCTTGCGTGCCATCCGGGCCAGCTCGCCGGGGGCGGGCGTGCCCTCGGGTGGCCGGGGCGCGGGGCGGCGCGCGCGCTGCTGCGTCACTGCGCCGGGGGCGGTCAGGGGTCGCGCTGTGCCGCGCTCCACCCCCGCTCGCCTCTCGGCCCTGGGGGACTGAGCGCGGACGAGTCGGAGCCTTGAGTCGCGCGGGATACGGGACGTCACGGGAGCAGTCTTCCTGTTGACGGTCCGAAAACCCAAACGGAATGCTTGCGCAAGGCTCCGGAGCGCTGCCTCGGGGGGCTTTCGCGCGCTACATGAGGGGCGTGAGGAA
Organism: Streptomyces sp. NPDC002853; assembly: GCF_053591915.1. NCBI lineage: Bacteria > Bacillati > Actinomycetota > Actinomycetes > Kitasatosporales > Streptomycetaceae > Streptomyces > Streptomyces sp. NPDC002853. Next base: position 56,936 of record NZ_JBSFUS010000011.1, read on the forward strand.
GCGCCGCAGCGCCTCTTCGTACCCTGCGGGGTCGGCGTTCCACATGGCGCCGTGGGGCGCATCCGGAACGGTGTGGAGAGTCACCAGTTCCGGTCGTCTCTCGGCCAGTTGACGGGAGAGCCCCCAGGGGGCGATCACGTCGTCGGGGCCGTGGAAGAGGAGCGTGGGGACCTTGAGCACCTCGGGGTCGGCGGCCTCCAGGATGCGGTCGCCGCGCAGGCCCGTGCGGCCCTGGGCGGCGCGTACCGCGAGCGGCAGTAGGGGGCCCGGCGTGCGGCGGGCCGCGGCGAGCGCGCGCAGGGTGGTCTCCCAGTTCAGCACCGGGGAGTCGAGGACGAGGCCGCTGATCCGGTCGCGCAGGGCGGAGTACGCGGCGGCGTGCAGCGCCATGGCGCCGCCGGTGGACCAGCCGTGCAGGATCACGTTCCGGGCGCCGTTGCGCACGGCGTAGCGGATGGCGGCGTCCAGGTCACGCCACTCGGTCTCGCCGAGGTGCCCGAGGCCGTCCGGGGAGCGGGGTGCGCCGAGGTCGCCCCGGTAGGCGAGGGCGAGCACCGGGAACTGCTGGTGGTGCAGGAAGTCCATGACGACCATGGGGTGCTCGCGGGTGGTGCCCAGGCCGTGCACGGTGATCACCCAGGTGTCCCGGATGCCCGGCACGAACCAGGCGGGCAGGCCGCCGAGTTCGCCGGGGATGTCGACGTCCGCGTGGTCGATGTCCAGGGCGGCGTGCGGGTCGCCGATGTGGACCTGCGGGGTGAGCCAGACCTTCGCCCCGGGTTCCAGGGAGCCGTGCGTGACGCGTTCGAGGCGGCGTACGACCGTGTCCGCCGCGTGCGGCGCCGCTTCCAAAACGGGTCCGATCACGGCGTGGCTGCCGTTGCCGCCGAGACCGTACGTGCCGGGGCGCAGGCTCGCGAAGGCGCGGGTCAGGGTGATCTGGCCGGCGGCCGTGGAGTGGACCGTGAGGCGGGGCTCGCTCGGCAGCGGGCGGCCCGCGGGTGCTTTCAGGGCCGCGTTGCTGGCGAACCGGCCCGCGGCGACGGCGGCTGCGCCGCCCAGGAGGGCGGTGGTGACGGCGGTGACGGCCGTTGCCGTCGCTTTGGCTTGGCGCACCTGCCCAGTGTCCGGCCCTGACCCCGCTGAGGCCAGTGGGCGGGGCCCGCGGGGTGATGTCACCGTTGGCCGTAGCCCCGCAGCCTGTCCTCCACCTCCCTCAGCTGTCCCGTGGACAGGAGGGTCGGGGCGTGGCCCGGGACGGAGCTTGCCGTGAGCCAGAGGCGGGACATCCACTCCAGCTGCGCCGTGCGGTCGTACGCCTGGTCCAGCGTGTCTCCGTAGGTGAGGGTTCCGTGGTTCTGCAGCAGGCAGCCCGTGCGCTCCCTGAGGGCCCGGAGCATGTTCTCGGCCAACTCGTCCGAGCCGTACGGCGCGTACCGCGCGACGCGGACCGGGCCGCCGAGGGCGGCCGTCATGTAGTGGATGGGCGGAAGCTCCGGGACCAGGGTGGAGACGGCGGTGGCGTGCACCGCGTGGGTGTGCACCACGGCTCCGGCGTACGTGGTCCGGTAGACGGCCAGGTGCATGGGCAGTTCGCTGGTCGGGGCGAGGTCACCGAAGAGGCGGTTGCCGTCCGTGTCGACACCGACGGCGTCCCGCGGGGTCAGGCGGTCGTACGGCACGCCGCTCGGGGTGACCAGGATCGTGCCGCCGACGCGCACCGAGACGTTGCCCGACGTGCCGACCACCAGGCCGTCCGTCACGGTTCTGCGGGCCGCCGCCACCAGCTCGTCCCAGGCCCGCCCGATCGCGTCCCGCCGGTCCTCGTCCCGCTCGTCCCGCTGCTCCGTCATGCCGTGATCCTGCCAGCAGCGGGGCCGACACGGGCCGGCCCGCGGTCGGCCCGTGTTCGGTGATCTTCCACTAGCCTCTGGGTGATTTGTCCCGCACGTCGCCATCCGGGGGAAATATGGCTCGTGGCCACGCACCGTCCCGTCGTCGCGCCCGCGTCATCACGGCCTCCGTGACGGCCCTACCCCTCGGGGGCGCCGCCCTCGCCGAGATTCCGGTTTCGACCGCGGGCAGCCGAGCGGGCATGGTCGCCTGGATCAGTTCCTTCAGCGGCGAGGCGGAGCGGCAGACCAGCACGACGACGCCGGCGCACTGCCGGGTGATCAGAATCTCCTCAACGGCTCGGCGAGCCAGTGGAAGAGCTTCGCGCGTGGGTAGCCGGGTACCCCGGAAGGCCCTGATTGCGGGCCTCCGGGCGCCGCGCCGGGCGATCTCCGGCAGATCCCGAAAGGAACCGGAGTGGCGGTGCCCCGGATTGGGTCACCGCACAGCCCGACCCAGTTCACTTTCCGTTCACTCTGCTTGCCTACGTTCCACTTGCCACTGACGTCCAACAGAAGCCTGGGTAAATGGAACACATCACGCTTCTCCTCGGGATCGTGATCGTTACCGCTCTCGTGTTCGACTTCACGAACGGTTTCCACGACACGGCCAACGCGATGGCGACCACCATCTCGACTGGCGCTCTCAAGCCCAAGACGGCGGTGGCCATGTCCGCCGTGCTGAATCTCGTCGGCGCTTTCCTCTCCGTCGAGGTCGCCAAGACGATCTCCGGAGGGATCGTCAACGAGGACGGACTGAAGACAGAGGTGATCTTCGCGGCGCTGGTCGGCGCGATCCTCTGGAATCTGCTGACCTGGCTGGTGGGCCTGCCCTCCAGTTCCTCCCACGCACTCTTCGGCGGCCTGATCGGCGCCGCGGTCATGTCGATGGGCTGGTCGTCGATCGACGGCGGCACCGTCGTCACCAAGATCCTGCTCCCCGCGATCGCCGCGCCCCTCGTGGCCGGTCTCGCCGCGACGCTGGCCACACGCCTGACGTACCGCATCGGGCGCAACACCGAGACCAAGGCCACCGCCAAGGGCTACCGCGTGGGCCAGATCGCCTCCGCGGGCCTCGTCTCGCTGGCCCACGGCACGAACGACGCGCAGAAGACCATGGGCATCATCACGCTCGCCCTGGTCACCGGCGGCGTCCTGAACCCCGGCGCCAACCCCCCGATGTGGGTCATCGTCTCGGCCGGTGTCGCCATCGCGCTCGGCACCTACCTCGGCGGCTGGCGCATCATCCGCACCATGGGCAAGGGCCTCACCGACCTCCAGCCGCAGCAGGGCTTCGCCGCCCAGACCAGCGCCGCGACGGTCATCCTGGCCTCCTCGCACCTGGGCTTCTCGCTCTCCACCACCCAGTCCTGCTCCGGCGCCGTGATGGGCGCGGGCCTCGGCCGCAAGGGCGGCGTCGTCCGCTGGTCCACGGCGAGCCGGATGTTCATCGCCTGGGGCCTGACGCTGCCGGCCGCCGGTCTGGTCGGCGCGGGCGCGGAGTTCCTCACCAAGCAGGGCCCCTGGGGCGTCGCGGTGACCGCCGCGCTGCTGGTGGCCGGCTCGGCCGTGATCTGGGTGCTCTCCCGGCGCAACGCCGTCGACCACACGAACGTCGCCGACGACGAGATCGGCGGCTCCTCCGTCGACGAGCCCGCGGGCGTCGTGACCACCGCGATGGCCGCCGTCACACCGCCCCCCACCGGGTCGGCCGTGGCGAGCGCGGACGTCGATTTCGTCAAGGCCACCATCGCGGCCCCGACCGGCACCGTGGCGGACCCCGCCCGGCCCGCCACGGTGTAAGGACAAGTCAGCATGGACATCGACTGGGCAGCTCTCGGCTCCGTCTTCGGAGTCAGCCTCGCGGTGACGGTGGCCCTGGTGGGCCTGTTCACCCTCGGCATCGTCGGCCTCTCCAAGCACGAGGCGGCCACGTCCGGCGCCTCCTCGGCCGCGGGCGGCGGCGCGGCGGCGGCACGCACGGGCGCGTACGTGTGCTTCGCGCTCTGCGCGGCGGCCGTGGCGTACGGGATCTATCTGATCGTCGCCTGACGACCACGCCGCCCGACGACCGGAGTTATCGGTGGGGTGCGGGACGCGTCTGCGTCCCGCACCCCACCTTCGTATGTGGGCCTCCGCACACTCTCCCGTCGCAGGTCAACGGCGAGTTGACGGGCCTTCGCGGGGCGTGGTGGACTGCCGGAGCCAATACGGCAGCAGGAGAGGAAGCCGGTGCGAATCCGGCGCGGTCCCGCCACTGTCATCGAGGAGCTGACTCCTCGGAAGCCAGGAACTCTCGCCGCCGATCACGTCGAACCAGGGCGCGGACACCCTGAGTGAGGACATATCGCCATGCGCGGCCGCCCGTTGCCGGACCAGTTCCCGAGCGTGAGCTCACTTCTCGGCACAACGACCGGCTGAAGCCATGCGTGCCGATCGCGACTTCGCGTACGGCGCCGCCGCCGGCCTTCTCGGTGATCTGTTCCTCGGCGATCCTCGCCGCGGGCACCCGGTCGCCGTGTTCGGGCGGGCCGCCGGTGCCGTCGAGCGTGTCTTGTGGCGTGACCACCGCGGGTGGGGCGCCCTGCATGCCGTGGTGTGCGCCGGAGGCGCTGCCGGTGCCGCCGCCCTGGCCTCTTCCCTCGTACGTGACTCACGTGCCGCATCCGTCGCGCTGACCGCCGCCACGACCTGGGCCGTGCTCGGCGGGACCTCCCTCGGACGTGAGGCGCGGGCCGTGGGCGGGGCGCTGACCGCCGGGGACATCGAGGTGGCCCGGGAACGGCTGCCGCATCTGTGCGGCCGGGACCCGCAGGCCCTCGACGCCGACGGCATCGCGCGTGCCGTGGTCGAGTCCGTCGCCGAGAACACGTCCGACGCCGTGGTGGGGGCCCTTGTGTGGGGCGCCATCGGCGGGGTGCCCGGTCTCGTCGCCTTCCGCGCCGTCAACACGCTCGACGCCATGGTCGGGCACAAGTCCACGAAGTACCGGCGCTACGGGTGGGCTTCGGCGCGCCTCGACGACGTCATGGGCTGGCCGGGGGCGCGGCTCACCGCCGTGCTCGCGGCCGTCGCCGGGGACGCCCCGCGCGGTGCGGCGCGTGCCTGGCGCCAGGACGCCGCCAAGCATCCGAGCCCCAACGCCGGGCCCGTCGAGGCCGCCTTCGCGGGGGCGTTGGGCGTACGGCTCGGGGGGACGCTCTCGTACGCGGGACGCGTGGAGCACCGGCCGGTCCTCAACGGCGGCGGGCGGGGTGTGGAAGTCGCCGACATCGAGCGGGCCGTGCGGCTGTCACGGCGGGTCGGGCTGCTTGCGCTGGGCGTCGCGGCCGCCGTGAGCACGCTACGGAAAGGCAGGGCCTCATGAGTGGTGGACTCCTCGTCGCGGGAACCACGTCCGACGCGGGCAAGAGCGTCGTCACCGCCGGTATCTGCCGGTGGCTGGCCCGCAAGGGTGTCTCCGTCGCGCCCTTCAAGGCGCAGAACATGTCCCTCAACTCCTTCGTCACCCGCGAGGGTGCCGAGATCGGGCGCGCCCAGGCCATGCAGGCGCAGGCCGCCATGGTCGAGCCGACCGCGCTGATGAATCCGGTCCTTCTCAAGCCGGGCAGCGACCGCAGCAGCCAGGTCGTCCTCATGGGCAAGCCGGTGGGCGAGATGAGCGCGCGGGGCTACCACGGTGGGCGGCAGGAAGCGTTGCTCTCCACCGTCGTGGGATGCCTGGAGGAACTTCGGGGCAGCTATGACGCCGTGATCTGCGAAGGCGCGGGCAGTCCCGCCGAGATCAATCTGCGGCGTACGGACATCGTGAACATGGGGATCGCGCGGGCCGCCCGCTTCCCCGTGGTCGTGGTGGGAGACATCGACCGCGGGGGCGTCTTCGCCTCCTTCTTCGGGACGACGGCGCTGCTGAGTGCCGAGGACCAGGAGCTGGTCGCCGGGTATCTCGTGAACAAGTTCCGGGGCGATGTCTCGCTGCTCGAACCCGGGCTCGACATGCTCCATGGGCTCACCGGGCGGCGCACGTTCGGTGTGCTGCCGTTCCAGCACGGCCTCGGCATCGACGAGGAGGACGGGCTCCGGGTGTCCCTGCGGGGTGCCGTGCGGGAGTCGGCCGTCGCTCCCCCGGTCGGCGATGACGTGCTGCGGGTCGCCGTCTGTGCCCTGCCGCTGATGTCGAACTTCACGGACGTCGACGCGCTGGCCGCCGAACCCGGCGTCGTCGTGCGGTTCGTGGACCGGGCCGAGGAACTCGTCGACGCCGATCTCGTGGTCGTGCCGGGGACGCGCGGCACCGTGCGCGCCCTGGAGTGGCTGCGTGAGCGCGGTCTCGCCGACGCCATCGCGTGCCGGGCCGCCGAGGGGCGGCCCGTGCTCGGGATCTGTGGCGGCTTCCAGGTGCTCGGCGAGCACATCGAGGACGACGTCGAGTCGCGTGCGGGGGCCGTGGACGGGCTCGGGCTGCTGCCCGTGCGCGTGCGGTTCGCGCGCGAGAAGACCCTCGCGCGCCCGGTGGGCGAGGCACTCGGTGAACCCGTCGAGGGGTACGAGATCCATCACGGCGTCGCTCGAGTCCTGGGCGGGGAGCCCTTCTTGGACGGGTGCCGCGTCGGCGAGGTGTGGGGCACCCACTGGCACGGGTCGCTGGAGTCCGACGCGTTCCGGCGCCGCTTCCTCACCGAGGTGGCCCGCGCCGCCGGGCGCCGCTTCGTGCCCGCGCCCGACACCAGCTTCGGCGTCCTGCGCGAGGAGCAGCTCGACCTGCTCGGCGACCTGATCGAAGAACACGCGGACACGGACGCGCTGCTCAGCCTGATCGAGACCGGCGCACCCGCAGGTCTCCCCTTCATCGCACCGGGGGCACCCTCATGACCGTCCTGCTTCTGTCCACCGCCGACACGGACCTCCTTGCCGCCCGTGCCTCCGGCGCCCCCTACCGCATCGGCAATCCGACCCGGGTCGACGCGCAGGCCGAGCTGCCCGCGCTGATCGAGGGCGCCGACATCGCCGTCGTACGCCTGCTCGGCGGGAAGCGGGCGTGGGAGGACGGGCTCGCGGCGCTGAAGGCCGCCGGCATCCCGACGGTGCTGCTCGGCGGCGAGGCCGTGCCGGACGCGGAGCTGATGGCGGAGTCGACCGTGCACGCGGGGTCGGTGGCGGAGGCACTGCGGTATCTCGTCGAGGGCGGCACGGAGAACCTGCGTGAGCTGGCGCGCTTCCTCAAGGAGGACGTCCTCGCGGCGGGGCACGCGCGCTCCGGTGACGCCCACGAGCGGCAGAGCGCCGAGCCGCGGAAGATGCCCGAGTACGGGGTGCACGGCACGCGCGCGTACGTCGAGGGCCGGCCGACCGTGGGTGTGCTCTTCTACCGCGCGCACCAGCTCTCCGGGAACACCGGCTTCGTGGACACGCTGTGCGACGCGATCGAGGCGCGGGGCGCCAACGCCCTTCCTGTGTACTGCGGTTCGCTGCGCGGCGCGGACGCGGGCCTGTACGAAATCCTCGGCCGGGCGGACTCCCTGGTCGCCACCGTCCTCGCGGCGGGCGGCACCCACGCCTCGGGCGCGAGCGCGGGCGGCGACGAGGAGGCCTGGGACATCGGGGCCCTGGCCGACCTCGACATCCCTGTCCTGCAGGGACTGTGCCTGACCTCCTCGCGTGCCAACTGGGAGGCGTCGGACGCCGCGCTCTCCCCCATGGACGCGGCCATGCAGGTGGCGATCCCCGAGTTCGACGGCCGGATCATCACCGTGCCGTTCTCCTTCAAGGAGCAGGGCCCCGACGACGTACCGGTGTACGTGGCCGACCCCGAGCGCGCCGCCCGGGTGGCCGGAATCGCCCTGCGCCACGCCCAGTTGAGGCACAAGCCGAACGCGGAGAAGAAGCTCGCCCTGGTCTTCACCGCCTACCCGACCAAGCACTCGCGCGTCGGCAACGCGGTCGGCCTGGACACCCCCGCGTCGGCGGTGCGCGTCCTGGACTCGCTGCGGGACGCCGGATACGTCGTCGAGGGCCACCCGGACAACGGCGACGAGCTGATCCACCGGCTCATCAACGCCGGTGGCCACGACGTGGAATGGCTCACCGAGGAGCAGTTGGCCGCCGCCCCCGCGCGCGTGCCGCTCGCCGACTACCGGGCGTGGTTCGACAAGCTGGACCCGGAGCTGCGCGACGGCATGCTGGAGGCGTGGGGCGAGCCGCCCGGCAACCTGTACGTGGACGGCGACGACATCGTGCTCGCCTCCCTGCAGTTCGGGAACGTCGTCGTGATGATCCAGCCGCCGCGCGGCTTCGGCGAGAACCCGATCGCGATCTACCACGACCCCGACATGCCGCCCTCGCACCACTACATGGCGGCCTACCGCTGGCTCGAGATGTCCTTCGGTGCCGACGCGGTCGTCCACATGGGCAAGCACGGCACGATGGAGTGGCTGCCGGGCAAGGGCCTTGGCCTGAGCGGCGGTTGCGCGCCGGACGCGGTGCTCGGCGAGCTGCCGCTGATCTACCCGTTCATCGTGAACGACCCCGGCGAGGGCACCCAGGCCAAGCGGCGCGGGCACGCCACGGTGGTGGACCATCTGGTGCCGCCGATGGCGCGCGCGGACACGTACGGCGACCTGGCGAAGCTGGAGCAGCTCCTCGACGAGTACGCGCTGGTCAGCGACCTGGATCCGACGAAGGCTCCTGCCGTACGGGCGCAGATCTGGACCCTGGTGAAGGCCGCCGAGCTGCACCACGACCTGCATGTCGACGAGCAGCCGGACGACACCGCTTTCGACGAGTTCGTCATGCACATCGACGGCTATCTGTGCGAGATCAAGGACGTGCAGATCCGTGACGGCCTGCACATCCTCGGCGGCGGCCCGGAGGGCGAGGCGCGCGTCAATCTGGTGCTCGCCGTGCTGCGCGCCTCGCAGGTGTGGGGCGGCCGGGCGAACGCCCTGCCCGGTCTGCGGGCCTGCCTCGCCGAGCACTTCGGGCTCAGCGAGAAGGAGTTGCTCGCCGAGCCGGGCGCGGCGGTGAAGGTCGCGGACGGCCTGACGACGCTGGTCGACGGGCCCGCGCGGACCGGCGCGGACGCCCTGGACCTCCTTGAGCAGCTGTGCCGCCGCCTCGCCGAGGGCATGGAGGAGCGCGGCTGGGAGCTCGGCACGGTGCGTGAGCTGGTACGCGAGATTGTCGGGGTCGAACTGCCGCCCGCCGTGGCCGTGTTGGGCTTCGCGTGCGAGGAGGTCGTGCCGCGGCTCGCGAAGACCACGGACGAGATCGGGCACATCCTGCGGGCGCTCGACGGCGGGTACGTCCCGGCCGGACCCTCCGGGTCGCCGACGCGCGGCCTCGTGAACGTGCTGCCGACCGGCCGCAACTTCTACTCCGTCGACCCCAAGGCGATCCCCTCGCGGCTCTCCTGGGAGGTCGGCCAGTCGCTCGCCGACTCGCTGATCGCGCGCTATCTGGCGGACACCGGCGACTACCCGAAGTCGGTCGGCCTGACCGTCTGGGGCACGTCGGCGATGCGCACGCAGGGCGACGACATCGCGGAGATCCTGGCTCTCCTCGGCTGCCGTCCCGTGTGGGACGACGCGTCGCGGCGCGTGACCGGGTTCGAGATCGTGCCGGTGGAGGAGCTGGGACGGCCGCGCATCGACGTGACGGTGCGGATCTCCGGCTTCTTCCGTGACGCGTTCCCGCATGTCATCGGCCTGATCGACGACGCGGTGCGGGCCGTCGCGGAACTGGACGAGGCACCGGAGTCCAACTACGTACGGGCGCATTCCGACGAGGACACCGCCGAGCACGGTGACCGGCGCCGGGCCACCTCCCGGATCTTCGGCTCCAAGCCCGGCGCCTACGGCGCGGGTCTGCTTCCGCTGATCGACGCACGCAACTGGCGCAGCGACGCCGACCTCGCCGAGGTGTACGCGGTGTGGGGCGGTTACGCCTACGGGCGCGGCCTCGACGGCAAGGCCGCGCGCGGCGACATGGAGACCGCGTTCCGGCGGATCAACGTCGCGGCGAAGAACGTGGACACCCGGGAGCACGACCTGGTCGACGCCGACGACTACTTCCAGTACCACGGCGGCATGGTCGCCATGGTCCGGCACCTCACGGGCGAGTCCCCCGAGGCGTACGTCGGCGACTCGGCCACCCCCGACCAGGTGAAGACCCGCACCCTGGGCGAGGAGACCCACCGCGTGTTCCGGGCCCGCGTGGTCAACCCCCGCTGGATGGCGGCCATGCGGCGCCACGGCTACAAGGGCGCCTTCGAGATGGCCGCCACCGTGGACTACCTCTTCGGGTACGACGCGACCGCGGGCGTGGTCGACGACTGGATGTACGAGAAGCTCTCTGCCGAGTACGTCTTCGACCCCGAGAACCGGGAGTTCATGCAGAAGTCCAACCCCTGGGCGCTGCGCGGCATTTCAGAGCGGCTGCTAGAGGCGGCCGAGCGTGGCCTGTGGGCCGAGCCGGACGCGGGGACGCTGGAGCGGCTGCGGGCCACCTACCTGGAGCTTGAGGGCGAGCTGGAGGGGGACGGGTGAGGCCCGCCGTCCCCTGCCCCGCCCTGGACCACGCAATGGAGGCCTTGTGAGTACCCCCTATCCGTTCACCGCCCTCGTCGGGCAGGACGACCTGCGGCTCGCGCTGCTGCTCAACGCCGTGTCACCCGCCGTCGGCGGTGTTCTCGTACGCGGCGAGAAGGGCACCGCCAAGTCCACCGCGGTGCGCGCCCTTTCGGCGCTGCTGCCGCAGGTGCCGGTCGTGGCCGGTTGCCGGTTCTCGTGTGACCCGGCCGCGCCCGACCCCGCGTGCCCCGACGGCCCGCACGAGGCGGGCGGGGCCTCCGTGCGGGACGCGCGGATGGTCGAACTGCCCGTGGGCGCCTCCGAGGACCGGCTGGTCGGGGCGCTCGACATCGAGCGGGCACTCGCCGAGGGCGTCAAGGCCTTCGAGCCGGGGCTGCTCGCCGACGCCCACCGCGGCATCCTCTACGTCGACGAAGTGAACCTGCTGCACGATCACTTGGTGGACCTGCTGCTCGACGCCGCCGCCATGGGGGCCTCGTACGTCGAGCGCGAGGGCGTCTCGGTGCGGCATGCCGCGCGGTTCCTGCTCGTCGGCACCATGAACCCCGAAGAGGGCGAGCTGCGCCCGCAGTTGCTCGACCGGTTCGGGCTCACCGTCGAGGTCGCCGCCTCGCGGGAGACCGACCAGCGCGTGGAGGTCGTACGGCGGCGGCTCGCGTACGACGACGACGCGGAAGGGTTCGCCGCGCGCTGGCACGACGAGGAGTCCGCGCTGCGTGGCCGGATCGTCGCTGCCCGCGCGCTGCTGCCCCGAGTACGGCTCGGCGACGGTGCGTTGCGGCAGATCGCGGCCACCTGCGCGGCCTTCGAGGTCGACGGGATGCGGGCCGACATCGTGATGGCGCGTACGGCGACGGCGCTTGCCGCCTGGGCCGGACGCGAGGACGTGCTCGCGGAGGATGTGCGCCAGGCCGCCCTCCTGGCGCTTCCGCACCGGCGTCGGCGCAACCCCTTCGACGCGCCGGGACTCGACGAGGACAAGCTCGACGACACGCTGGAGCAGTCCGCGGGTGACGACGAGGGCGACGGCGGGGACGACGACCCCGACGGCGGCGGCCCCGGCGGGGGCGGCCGGCCGCCGCAGGACGGACCCGACGCGCCCGAGGGCACCTCCGACGCCTCCGACGAGCCCGCCACGGAGAGCGAGGGCGGTGAGGCCGGACAGGACGAGAACGCCTCCCCCGCGCAGTCCCCGGCCGCCGGTGGCGGCGAGCAGCAGCCCGTGCGGGCCGCGGAGCCGTTCCGCACCAAGATGCTGAGCGTGCCGGGCCTTGGCGAGGGTGCCGCGGGGCGGCGCTCACGGGCGCGGACCGAGCACGGGCGGACCACCGGGGCCCGGCGGCCCCAGGGGGCGCTCACCAAGCTGCATCTGGCGGCCACCGTGCAGGCGGCGGCCCCGCATCAGCGGGCGCGCGGGCGCTCCGGGCGGGGGCTCGTCGTACGGCGTGACGATCTGCGGCAGGCGACGCGGGAGGGGCGTGAGGGCAACCTCGTGCTCTTCGTCGTGGACGCCTCCGGGTCCATGGCCGCGCGGCAGCGGATGAGCGCCGTGAAGGGCGCGGTGCTCTCGCTGCTGCTCGACGCCTATCAGCGGCGGGACAAGGTCGGGCTCGTCACCTTCCGGGGCGCCGACGCCGAGGTGGCGCTGCCGCCCACGTCCTCTGTGGACGCGGCCGCCGCGCGGCTCGAATCGCTGCCCACGGGCGGGCGTACGCCGGTCGCGGCCGGGCTGCTCAAGGCGCACGAGGTGCTGCGGGTGGAGCGGCTGCGTGATCCGGCGCGGCGTCCGCTGGTCGTGGTCGTGACGGACGGCAGGGCCACGGGTGGCGTGGAGCCGGTGGCCCGCGCGGGGCGTGCGGCGCGGCTCTTCGGGGCCGCGGGGATCGCTTCGGTGGTCGTGGACTGCGAGTCGGGGCCCGTGTGGCTCGGTCTCGCGGGGCAGCTCGCGGGTGAGCTCGGCGGGACCGCCGTGACGCTCGACGAGCTGCGGGCGGAGTCCATCGCGGGGCTCGTCAAGGACGTACAGGGAACTCGTACGAGGAGTGTGGCCTGATGCCTCAGGGGCAGCCGAGTGTGGTGCCGGACGACGGCCTCACCACGCGTCAGCGGCGCAACCGTCCGCTGGTGATCGTGCACACCGGGATCGGCAAGGGAAAGTCCACCGCCGCCTTCGGGCTCGCGCTGCGGGCCTGGAATCAGGGGTGGCCCATCGGGGTCTTCCAGTTCGTGAAGTCGGCGAAGTGGAAGGTCGGCGAGGAGAACGCCCTCAAGGTCCTCGGGGCATCCGGCGAGGGCGGGTCCGTCGACTGGCACAAGATGGGCGAGGGCTGGTCGTGGATCCAGCGCGCTCCGGCCGAGGGCGAGCAGAGCAACGAGGAGAAGGCCCGCGAGGGCTGGGAGCAGGTCAAGCGTGACCTCGCCGCCGAGACGTACCAGCTGTACGTCCTCGACGAGTTCGCCTACCCCATGCACTGGGGGTGGATCAACACGGACGAGGTCATCGAGACGCTCCGGGCGCGCCCCGGGAACCAACACGTGATCATCACCGGGCGCAACGCACCCGAGGCTCTGGTCGGGTTCGCCGATCTCGTCACCGACATGTCCAAGGTCAAGCATCCGATGGACGCCGGGCAGAAGGGCCAGAGGGGCATCGAGTGGTAGCTCGGCTTGTGGTGGCCGCGCCGTCCTCCGGAAGCGGGAAGACGACCGTCGCCACGGGGTTGATGGCCGCGTTCGCCGCGGCCGGGCTCGCCGTGTCGCCGCACAAGGTGGGGCCCGACTACATCGATCCCGGGTATCACGCGCTGGCCACGGGGCGGCCGGGGCGGAACCTCGACGCGTATCTGTGCGGGCCGGAGTTGGTCGCGCCCTTGTTCGCCCATGGGGCGCGTGGGTGCGATCTCGCCGTGGTCGAAGGCGTCATGGGCCTTTACGACGGGGCCTCCGGGCAGGGTGAACTCGCCTCCACCGCGCAGGTGTCGAAGCTGCTGCGGGCGCCGGTGGTGCTCGTCGTCGATGCCTCCTCGCAGTCGCGGTCCGTTGCCGCGCTCGTGCATGGGTTCGCCTCGTGGGATCCGGAGGTTCGGATCGGGGGCGTGATCCTCAACAAGGTGGGGTCGGCGCGGCATGAGGCGTTGCTGCGGGAGGCTCTTGACGAGTCGGGGGTGCCGGTGCTTGGGGCGCTTGCCCGGGTGGGGGAAGTGGGGACTCCCTCGCGGCACCTTGGGCTTGTTCCTGTTGCCGAGCGGCGGGCTGAGGCTGTGGAGTCCGTTGCGGCGTTGGCCTCGCGGGTGCGGGAAGGGTGTGATCTTGAGGGGATTCTGACGCTGGCCCGGAGCGCTCCTGCGTTGTCCGGTGACGCGTGGGATGCGGGTGCGGCTCTTGCCTGCGGCGTTCCTCTCCCCGACCCCGCCCCTTCCCGAAACCGGGGCTCCGCCCCAGGCCCCGCTCCTCAAACGCCGGAGGGCCTGGATGTGCCACCGGGAGGGACGGAGAAGTCCGTCGTCGCCATCGCCGGGGGCGCCGCTTTCTCGTTCTCCTATGCCGAGCACGCCGAACTGCTCGCCGCCGCCGGGGCCGACGTCGTCACCTTCGATCCTCTGCACGATGAAGAGCTGCCGCCCGGCACCGCCGGGCTCGTCATCGGGGGCGGGTTCCCCGAGGTGTACGCCCCCGAGCTCTCCGCCAACGAGCCGCTGCGCGAGGCCGTCGCCGAGCTGGCGCTGAGCGGCGCGCCCGTGGCCGCCGAATGCGCCGGACTGCTGTACCTGGTCCGGGAGTTGGACGGGAAGCCGATGTGCGGGGTGCTGGACGCGCACGCGCGGATGTCCGAGCGGCTCACGCTCGGGTACCGCGACGCCGTGGCCGTGTCCGACAGTTCGCTCGCGGTCGCCGGGACCCGGATGCGCGGGCACGAGTTCCACCGCACCGTCGTCGAACCGGGCGCCGGGGCGGTCGCCGCCTGGGGGATGCACGCTCCTGAGCGGCGCCTCGAAGGCTTCGTACAGCAAGGTGTGCACGCGAGTTACCTGCACACGCATTGGGCCGCCGAACCCGGTATCGCCCGTCGGTTCGTAGAGAGGTGCAGAGGATGAGCAGCAAGCTGGTCGGCGTCGGGGTAGGTCCCGGAGACCCCGAGCTCGTCACCGTCAAGGGCGTCAACGCACTGCGTGCCGCCGCTGTCGTCGTCGTACCCGTCATGGCCGCTCCTGACGGCACGGACGGCGGCGAGCGCGGGCGTGCCGAGTCGACCGTGCTGCACTACGTCCCCGAGGACAAGGTCGTGCGCGTGGTGTTCGCGCTCAACGAGCGCAGTGACCGGCAGCGCCGCGAGGCCGCCTGGGACGCCGCCGGTGAGCGGGTCGCGGCGCTGCTGCGGGAGCACGGCTCGGTGGCGTTCGCGACGATCGGCGACCCCAACGTGTACTCGACGTTCACCTATCTCGCGCAGACCATCGCCGAACTCGTGCCCGGCGTCGAGGTGGAGACCGTGCCCGGCATCACCGCCATGCAGGACCTCGCCGCGCGCAGCGGCGCCGTCCTCACCGAGGGCACCGAGCCGCTGACGCTGGTGCCGGTGACCGCGGGCGCCGCCGTGCTCAAGGACGCGCTCGCCGGGCCCGGCACGGTCGTCGCCTACAAGTTCGGCCGGCTCGCGCATGAGGTGGCCGCCGCGCTGCGGGAGACCGGGCGGACCGAGGACGCGGTGTGGGGTTCCGCGCTCGGGCTTCCCGAGGAGTCCATCCAGGGAGCCGGCGAACTCGGCGACGCTCCGCTGCCCTACCTGTCCACCCTCATCGCTCCCGCACGGCGCGAGAGCGGCCGGGGCGGGAAACTGTGACACCCTCCGCGGGCGCCTCACTCCGCGATGCCCACCACCAGCCAGATGAACGCCGCTCCGGCCACCGTGCACAGCAGCGTCGAGCGGGCCGGGTGCTCGTGATGGGCCTCCGGCAGGATCTCCGCGGCGGCCAGGTAGAGCAGCGCTCCGCCGAAGAAGCCGAGATATCCGCCGAGCAGCTGCTCCGGAATGGTGAACAGGAGCGTCGAGGCGGCGCCCAGCACGGGGGCCACCGCGTCCGCGAAGAGCATCGCGAGGGCCTTGCGGCGGGCGTTTCCGTACAGGCTGGTGAGCGTGTACGTGTTGAAGCCGTCCGCGAAGTCATGGGCGATGACCGCGACGGCCACCGCGAGGCCCATGCCGCCGCCCACCTGGAAGGCCGCGCCGATCGCGATGCCGTCCATGGCGCTGTGACCGACCATCGCGGCGGCCGCCGTCAGACCCACCTGGGGGACACGGCCGTTGGTGTGCTCGTCCGCCCCGTGCGCGGCGTGCCGGCCCGCAAGCAGGCGCTCCACCAGGTGCGCGGCGAGGAAGCCCGCGACGAACAGGAGCAGCGCCGCCGGTACGCCGAAGACCGGGGTGCCCGCGGCCTCCAGCGCCTCCGGCAGCAGGTCGAGGCCGACCACGCCGAGCATCAGACCGCCCGCGAGCCCCAGGACGAGGTGGCGCCGGTCGGTGACCCGCTGGGCCGTCCAGCCGCCCACCAGGGTCATCACAAAAGCGCCGAGCGCCACGAACACCGCCATGCGCCCTTGCTAGCCGATTGACCCCCCGCCCCGCACATCCGGCGCGGGGCGACACCCATTGTTTTTCTGTTTCGTACGAGAGGAACCCACCCATGGCCGACGCCGAAGCCACCACCGGCAAGGTGACCTTTGTCGGGGCAGGGCCCGGCGCAGCCGACCTGCTCACCTTCCGCGCCGCCCGAGCGATCGCGGACGCCGATGTCGTCATCTGGGCCGCCAGCCTCGTGCAGGCCGAAGTCCTCGAACACGCGCGTGAAGGCGCAGAGATCCTCGACTCGGCGACGATGTCCCTCGAAGAGGTGGTCTCCGTCTACGAGCGGGCCGCAGCGGAGGGCCTGAAGGTCGCCCGGATCCACTCCGGCGACCCGGCCCTGTGGGGCGGCACGCAGGAGCAGGTCGACCGGTGCGCCGACATCGGCGTGGCAACCGAGATCGTGCCCGGCGTCTCGTCGTTCTCGGCGGTCGCGGCGATAGCGCAGCGCGAGCTGACGATCCCCGAGGTCGCGCAGTCCGTGATCCTCACCCGGCTCGGCGGCGGCAAGACGCCGATGCCGCCCGGCGAGGAGGTGCGGGAGTTCGCGCGGCACGGCACGACGATGGCGCTGTTCCTCTCGACGGCGCGCAGCGGCCAGTTGGTGCGGGAGCTCCTGGAGGGCGGCTACCCGACGACCACGCCCGTCGTCATCGCGTACCAGGTGACGTGGCCCGAGGAGCTCGTGCTGCACTGCACCATCGAGACCCTCGAGGAGACGGTCAAGGAGCACAAGCTCTGGAAGCACACCCTCTTCCTGGTCGGCCCCGCCCTCGCCGCGCACGGCACCCGCTCGCACCTGTACCACCCGGGCCACTTCCACGGCTTCCGCAAGGCCGACCCGCAGGCACGTGCCGCGCTACGCGCCGAGAAGGCCACCTCGTGATCACCGTCGTCGGTACGGGCACGGGGGCGCCGCTCGACGCGGCGGCCCTGGACGCCGTGCGCGCCGCGGGGCTCGTGGTGGGCGCCCGGCGGCACATCGACACCGCCCAGGTGCCGCCGGGGACGGCCCGGGTCGTGATGGGGCCGCTCGCCCCTGCCCTCGACGCCGTCGAGGAGCACCTGGCCAAGGCGGAGGGGGCGGCGGGCGGCGGAGTCGTCGTGCT
Source organism: Streptomyces sp. NPDC002853 (assembly GCF_053591915.1). Lineage (NCBI taxonomy): Bacteria > Bacillati > Actinomycetota > Actinomycetes > Kitasatosporales > Streptomycetaceae > Streptomyces > Streptomyces sp. NPDC002853. The sequence goes on from NZ_JBSFUS010000011.1 coordinate 74,145, forward strand.
CGCCTCCGGGGACCCGGGGTTCTTCGGGATCGTGCGGGCGCTCGCCGAGCGGTTCGGGTCCGCCGCCCTGGACGTGCGGCCCGGCGTGTCGTCCGTCGCCACCGCCTTCGCGCGGGTCGGGCTTCCGTGGGACGACGCGGTGGTGGTGAGCGCGCACGGACGCGATCCGCGCACCGCCGTGAACGCCTGCCGCGCGCACCCCAAGGTGGCCGTCCTGACCGGCCCCGGCAGTGGCCCCGCCGAGCTCGGCGCCGAGCTGATGCGCCGCGCCGACACCCGCACCCTCGTCGTCGCCTCCGCCCTGGGCGACCCGGAACACGAGCGCGTCGAGCGGGTCACCCCGGCCGAGGCCGCGGGCCGCGACTGGGGCGCCGCGGTGAGCGTCGTGCTGTGCCTGGACGAGGAGCGGGCCCTCGCGCCCGTGCGCACCGTGGCCGGACCACGCCTCTCCCCCGGCCGATGGGCCCTGGACGAGGACGAGTTCACGCACCGCGACTCGATGATCACCAAGTTCGAGGTGCGGGCACTTGCCCTGGCCCGGCTCGGGCCGCGCACCGGTGACCTCGTGTGGGACATCGGCGCGGGTTCGGGCTCGGTCGCCGTGGAGTGCGCGCGGTTCGGCGCTGCCGTCGTCGCCGTGGAGAAGACCGCCGACGGCGTCGAGCGGGTCCGGGCCAACGCCGCCGCGCACGGCGTCGACGTACGCGCGGTGCACGGGGCCGCGCCCACCGTCCTCTCCGATCTGTCGGACCCGGACGCCGTGTTCATCGGGGGCGGGGGCCGTGAGCTGCCCGCCATAGTGACCGCGTGCGCCCGGCGGGCGCCGCGGACCGTCGTGGTCGCCATGGCGGCGATCGACCGGGTGCCCGCGGTCCGGGCCGCGCTGAGCGGCGCCGGGTACGACAGCGACGGCGTACTGCTGCAGTCCTCGCGGCTCGCGCCACTGCCCGGAGAGGTCTCGCGGCTGGCCGCGGCCAACCCGGTCTTCCTGGTGTGGGGCACCCGCCCCTCATCTTCCTTGCCTGAAGGAGAAGTTCAGTGATCGGCCTGATCTCCGCCACGTCGGCGGGCGGCGCGGCACGCGACCGCGTCGCCGCCGCGTGGCCCTCGCGGACGCGGGTGTACGAGGGTCCCGTGCGGGAGGCCGTGGAGCTGGCCTTCTCGGAGTGCGACCAGGTGGTGTGCTTCCTCGCCACCGGCGCCGTGGTGCGCCTTGCCGCGCCGCTCCTGCGGGGCAAGGACGTCGACCCGGGTGTCGTCTGCGTCGACGAGGCGGGGCGTTTCGCCGTCGCCCTGCTCGGCGGGCACGAGGGGGGCGCGAACGCGCTGGCCCACGAGGTGGCGGACGTCCTGGGGGCCATGCCCGTCGTGACGACGGCGACCGATGCCGTGGACGTGCCGGGGCTCGACACGCTGGGCCTGCCGGTCGAGGGGGACGTCGCCGGGGTGTCCCGGGCGATACTCGACGGCGAACCGGTCGCTCTGTCAGGGGAGTTCGCATATCCGCTGCCTCCACTGCCGCCCAACGTCACACCCGGGCAGGGGCATCCGGTCATCCGGGTGACGGACCGCGTCCTCGAACTCGGGCCGGGTGAGGTCGTGTTGCGGCCGCCGTCCCTCACCGTGGGGGTGGGAGCCAGCAAGGGCGTGCCCACCGAGGAAGTCCTCGGGCTCATCGAGGACACTTTGCGCGACGCGGGGCTCTCCCCCGCGTCCGTCACCGCGCTCGCGACCGTGGACGCGAAGGCCGAGGAGCCCGGCATCGTCGAGGCGGCGGCGCGCCTCGGGGTGCCGGTCGTGACGTACGCGGCCGGCGAACTGGCCGCTGTCGACGTCCCGAACCCCTCCGACGCGCCGCTCGCCGCCGTCGGTACGCCCTCGGTCGCGGAGGCCGCGGCCCTGCACGGCGGCGGTGAACTCCTCGTACCCAAGCGGAAGTCGGTGCCCGAGGGCCGTGCCCCCATGGCGACCTGCGCGGTCGTGCGCCGCGCTCCCCGTGGGCGGCTCGCCGTGGTCGGGCTCGGTCCCGGCGCACGGGATCTGCTGACGCCGCGCGCCCGTGAGGAGCTGCGCAGGGCCTCGGTCCTGGTCGGCCTCGACCAGTACGTCGACCAGATCCGCGACCTGCTCAGGCCCGGCACGAAGCTCATCGAGTCGGGGCTCGGCGCCGAGGAGGAGCGGGCCCGTACCGCGGTCGCCGAGGCCCAGAAGGGGCAGGCGGTCGCGCTGATCGGCTCCGGTGACGCGGGCGTGTACGCGATGGCGTCACCCGCGCTCGCCGAGGCGAGCGACGACATCGACGTCATCGGCGTACCCGGCGTGACGGCCGCGCTCGCCGCGGCGGCGATCCTGGGCGCGCCGCTCGGCCACGACCACGTGTCCATCAGCCTGTCCGACCTGCACACCCCGTGGGAGGTCATCGAGCGCCGGGTGCGCGCGGCGGCGGAGGCGGACATCATCGTCACCTTCTACAACCCGCGCAGCCGGGGCCGCGACTGGCAGCTCCCGAAGGCCCTGTCGATCCTCGCGGAGCACCGCGAGCCCACGACGCCCGTGGGTGTCGTGCGCAACGCCTCCCGTCCGGACGAGTCGGCGCGTCTGAGCACGATCGGCGAACTCGACCCGGGAGTCGTCGACATGATGACGGTCGTCACTGTCGGCAACACCGCGACCCGCGAGATCGCGGGCCGCATGGTGACCCCGCGCGGCTACCGCTGGCAGCACGCGGACCAGGCGGAGGTGACCAAGTGACCCGTGTCGTCCACCCCATCGAGCAGGAGTCGTTCCGGCGGCTGCGGGCCCGTCTGGACACCTCGCACTTCGCGCCGCTGACCCGCGCGGTCGTGGAGCGCGTCATCCACTCCGCCGCCGACCTGGAGTACGCGACGGACCTCGTCACCGACGAGGAAGCCCTTGTGGCCGCCCACGCGGCGCTGCACGCGGGCGCGCCCGTGGTCGCCGACGTGGAGATGGTCGCGGCGGGCATCACGAAGCGGCGGACGGTCTGCCGCCTCAAGGACGCGAAGTCCTCCGCCGGTCTGACGCGTTCGGCCCACGCGATCCGTCTCGCGTACGAGGAAGTGGGCCCCGGAGCGCTCTGGGTGATCGGCTGCGCGCCGACCGCCCTGGAGGAGCTGCTCGTCCTCGACGCCGCGCCCGCGCTGGTGATCGGCCTGCCGGTCGGCTTCGTGGGAGCGGCCGAGTCCAAGGCGGCACTGCGCGAGAGCGGTCTCCCCGCCGTCAGCAACGTGTCCGAGAAGGGCGGCTCCGCGGTGGCCGCCGCGGCACTGAACGCGCTGCTCTACCACCCCGCGCCGACACCGTCCCACCCCACGCCGTCGTCCGGCGTGCACGCAACGATCACCGAAGCATCCAAGGAGTCCCAGTGACCACCCCGCCCGCACTGCTCATCGCCGGACACGGCACCCGTGACGACGCCGGGGCGGCCGCCTTCCGGGACTTCGTGCAGGAGCTCGCCCGCCGCAACCCCGAACTCCCGGTCGCCGGTGGCTTCATCGAACTGTCGCCGCCGCCGCTGGGCGACGCGGTCACCGACCTCGTGGACCGGGGCGTCAAACGTTTCGCGGCGGTCCCGCTGATGCTGGTGTCCGCCGGGCACGCCAAGGGGGACATCCCCGCGGCGCTCACCCGTGAGAAGGAGCGCCACCCCGGCATCTCGTACACCTACGGCCGCCCGCTCGGCCCGCACCCCTCGCTCCTGAAGGTCCTCGACCGCCGCCTGGACGAGGCGCTCGGCGGCCCGGCCCGCACGCCCGAGGACCGCGCGGACGTCACGGTGCTGCTCGTGGGCCGCGGTTCGACCGACCCGGACGCCAACGCGGAGGTGCACAAGGCGGCGCGGCTGCTGTGGGAGGGGCGCGGTTACGCGGGCGTGGAGACGGCGTTCGTGTCGCTCGCGGCGCCGGACGTGCCGTCGGGCCTGGACCGTTGTGTGCGCCTCGGCGCCAAGCGGATCGTGGTCCTGCCCTACTTCCTGTTCACCGGCATCCTGCCCGACCGGGTCCGCCAGCAGACGGACGGCTGGGCGGCGGCGCACCCCGGCACCGAGGTCCTCTCGGCGAACGTGATCGGCCCCGAGGAGGAGCTGCTCGACCTCGTCATGGAGCGCTACCGGGAGGCGGTCAAGGGCGACCTGCGGATGAACTGCGACTCCTGCGTCTACCGCATCGCCCTGCCCGGCTTCGAGGACAAGGTGGGGGCCCCGCAGCAGCCGCACTTCCACCCGGACGACGACGGGGACCACGGACACGGGCACGGCCACGGTCATGGGCACGGCCACCACCACGGTTCGCATGCGCACTCCCACTGAGACCGACGCCGCTGCGGGGGCCGGCCACGGTGGCGAACCGGACCTGCGGCATCACGGTGATGCCGAGGTCCGGGGCTCCGTCGGCCTCACCGACCTCGCCGTGAACGTCCGCGCGGACACGCCTCCCGCCTGGCTGAAGCGGCACATCGCCGCCTCGCTGGACGGCCTCGCCGCCTATCCGGACGGCCGGGCGGCGCGGGAGGCGGTGGCCGAGCGGCACGGTGTGACGCCGGACCGGGTGCTCCTCACATCGGGCGCCGCGGAGGCGTTCGTGCTCCTCGCCCGCGCCCTGAAGGTGCGCCGGCCGGTGGTGGTGCACCCGCAGTTCACCGAGCCGGAGGCGGCGCTGCGGGACGCGGGGCACGAGGTGGGGCGGGTGCTGCTCCGCGAGGAGGACGGGTTTCGTCTCGCTGGGGCGCACGTTCCCGAGGACGCCGACCTGGTCGTGATCGGCAACCCGACGAACCCGACATCGGTCCTCCACCCGGCCGCCTCGATCACCGAACTGGCGCGCCCTGGACGGGTGTTGGTGGTGGACGAGGCGTTCATGGACGCGGTGCCGGGTGAGCGGGAGGCGCTGGCGGGCCGTACGGACGTACCGGGCCTGGTGGTTCTGCGGAGCCTCACCAAGACGTGGGGGCTCGCGGGGCTGCGGATCGGTTACGTCCTGTCCGACCCGGAGACGATCGCCCGCTTGTCGCGGGCGCAGCCGTTGTGGCCGGTGTCCTCACCCGCTCTCGCGGCGGCGGAGGCGTGTGTGGCGCCCGCGGCGCTGGCCGAGGCGTCGGCGGCGGCGCTGCGGGTCGCCGCCGATCGGGCCCATCTCCTGGGCGGGCTCCGGGAGTTCGCCCCCTGCGGGGTCCGGGCCGTCGAGCCCGCGGAGGGGCCCTTTGTCCTGCTCCGGGCTCCCGGTGCCGCGTCCCTTCGCGACCGCCTCCGGGAGCGGGGGTTCGCCTTGCGGCGGGGGGATACGTTTCCGGGGCTCGGGGCTGATTGGCTTCGGGTGGCGGTGCGAGGTCGGGGGACGACGGATCGGTTGCTCGGGGCGTTGCGGGCGGAGCTGGGTGGCTGAGGCCTTTGCCTTTCCCCAACCCCGCCCCTTCCCGAAAACCCGCTCGGTGCGGGGGCCTTGGGCCCTGCTGATCACCGGTTTCGCCGAGTTCGTCCTCGAACGCCGGACGGGCTATATCCAGCCCGTCCGGCGCTTGAGGCCCGCCCTGGCCTCAGCCCTTCCGCAGCCGTCGGGCCATGACCACGGCGCCGCCGCCTCCGGCGAGCAGCAGAGCCCCGCCTGCCAGCAGGTACGGCGTCGACGAGTTCCCCCCGGTCTCCGCGAGGCTGGCCTCGGCCGGCTTCGCGGGCTTCTCGGCGACAGGCTCGGCCTCCTTGCCCCCCTGCGGCTTCACCGGGGCCGAAGGCTCAGGCTTGGCGGCCGCGGCAGGCGCCTCGCAGGACGCCCCCGCCAACGTCACCGTTCCCTCCACCTCGGCGACGTTCAGCTTCAGCGGATTCACGGACACCGTCAGCTCCAGCGCGGATGCCGCGGCCGTACGCGACGTCGTGTGCGTCTTGGACAGGTCGAGCCGCACCTCCCCGACCCCCGGCACCTTCACCTGGGTCGTTCCCCCCGCCGAGAGCGTGACCTTCTTGCCGAGCACCGTCACCCCGCCCAGCACGTTCGACTCGGCGAGAGGCCGCTTGCCCGCCTCGCAGACCGCCTTGGACGTCACCTGCTCGACCTCGATCAAGGACAGCAGCGGCAGACCCGGCACGTGCACCTTCGCCCGCGCGATGTTGCTGTACCCCTCCGCCTTGCCCTTCTCAGCGGTCGCCTTCGCGGTGGCCACGTCGGCCCGCAGCACACTGAACGGCTGCCCGCCGTTGACCCCGTCCAGCGTGGCGGTGAGCGCCGTCTTCTCGGCGTTGGCCGGCGCCTGTACTTCGTTGAGCGAGACCTTGAGCGGGACGTTCAGGGTCTTGTTGAGCAGGGACACGTCGAGCCCGGTGCGCAGCACGACGGCGTTCGCGCGGCCCTTGTCGCCGCCCGTAGCCGCGGCGGGTCCCGCGGTGGCGAGTGCCGCGGGAACCGCGACGAGCACCGTGGCGGTGGCGATCACGCCGAGGCGGCGTGCGGGCAGGCGGAAGGCGTTGCTGTTCAAGGTGGTGGAACCCCCACAAGAGTTACGGAGTCGCCGGTGGCCTCGCGCTTCGCTGGATGGGGACATCGCATGAGCACGACACCGGCAACATCGACAGGGGGAATCTTTACGCACTGAGAGTGAATAGCCAGCGACGAAGCGTGAGTTCACTCCAAAGGGAGGTTTCCGCCCCTGCTTTCGAATCTTCCGGCACGGGCGTTCCCCCGAGTCACCCGGGCAACTCCCTGGCTCGAACACGTCGGTTGACGCCGAGGCCGTGGCCGAATGATGTCCAACGAACCGAGGCCCTCGTGCGTAACGCTCCGTCAATATGAGTCACATGGGACAGGGGAAGCACACGGTGCGCGAGGAATGGTTCACACAGGCCGAGCACGCGGTGCGGTTCGAGTGGGGTCCGGAGGGGGCTCGGCGGCTCATGGCGGGCGGGGACGTGGCCTGTCTGGTCGTGGTCGACGTGCTGTCGTTCACGACGGCGGTGTCGGTCGCCGTGGACGCGGGGACGAAGGTCTTCCCGTACGCGTGGCGGGACGAGAGTGCCGTCGCCTTCGCGCGCGAACGGGACGCGGCCCTGGCGGTCGGGCGGCGCGGGGTGACCGAGGGGTCGCCGTGGTCCCTCTCCCCCGCCGCCCTGCGCCGGGCCCCCTTCACGCCCCGCCTGGTGCTGCCCTCGCCCAACGGTTCGGCGATCGCCGCGGCGGCGGGTACCTCCGGGGTGGTGGTCGCGGGGTGCCTCAGGAACGCGGCGGCCGTGGGGAGTTGGCTGGCCGGGCAGGGCTACGGGCGGCCCGGGCGGCCGGTCGCCGTCATCGCCGCCGGTGAGCGGTGGGGCGACGGAAGTCTGCGTCCCGCCCTGGAGGATCTGCTGGGGGCGGGGGCGGTGATCTCCGCGATGCGGGGAGTTGAGGTCTCGCCGGAGGCGGCGGTGGCCGCAGGCGCTTTCGCCTCGTGCGCGGATGTCGCCTCGGCGGTCGCCGATTGCGCGTCGGGACGGGAGCTGCGGGGCCAAGGTTTCACGGAGGACGTGGCGGCAGCCGTGGAGGCGGAAGCTTCGGAAGGGGTGCCGGTCCTGAAGGACGGCGCATTCTCCGTCCCCGCCCCCGCCCCCGGCTCCGCCCACCGCTGACCAACAGCCCCGCCGAGTCCGTCCTCGTACGCCGTCAAGGCCGGATCCGCCTACCCCACCACCCTCCCGTTCAGCACCACCCTGCGCGGCGTGGCCAGCACTCCGACGTCCTCCCGTGGGTCGGACCCGTACACCACCAGGTCCGCCGGGGCTCCCTCCACCAGGCCGGGGCGGCCCAGCCAGGATCTCGCTCCCCATGTCGTCGCCGACAGGGCGTCCACCGCCGGGATTCCGGCGAGCCGCAGCTCGGCCACCTCGGCGGCGACGAGGCCGTGGGCCAGTGAACCGCCCGCGTCGGTGCCCGCGTACACCGGCACGCCCGCGTCGTACGCGGCCCGCACCGTGTCGTAGCGGCGCTCGTACAACCGCCGCATGTGCCGCGACCACTTGGGGAACTTCGACTCGCCGCCGTCGGCGAGCTGCGGGAACGTCGCGATGTTCACCAGGGTCGGGACGATGGCGACGCCCCGCTCGGCGAAGAGCGGAATGGTCTCCTCGGTCAGTCCGGTGGCGTGCTCGATGCAGTCGATGCCCGCCTCCACCAGGTCCCGCAGGGAGTCCTCGGCGAAGCAGTGCGCCGTCACCCGCGCACCCAGGCGGTGCGCCTCGGCGATCGCCGCCTCCACCTCGGGGCGGGGCCAGCACGCCGTCAGGTCCCCGGCGTCGCGGTCGATCCAGTCGCCGACCAGCTTGACCCAGCCGTCACCGCGCCGGGCCTCCTGGGCGACGTACGCAACGAGGTCGACGGGCTCGATCTCATGGGCGTAGTTGCGGATGTAGCGGCGCGTACGCGCGATGTGGCGGCCGGCCCGAATGATTTTGGGGAGGTCGTCGCGGTCGTCGATCCAGCGGGTGTCGGACGGTGAACCCGCGTCACGAATCAGGAGGGTGCCGATCTCCCGGTCGGTCAGCGCCTGCTTCTCCGCCACCTCCGGCTCCACCGGGCCGTGCGTGTCCAGGCCCACGTGGCAGTGCGCGTCGACCAGGCCGGGCAGCGTCCAGCCGTCGATCGTGACGTCGGGTGCCGCCGACGGGCGGTCGTACGTCACCCGGCCCGAGACCACCCACAATTCGTCCCGGACCTCGTCCGGGCCGACGAGCACCCGCCCCTTCACGTGCAGCACCGTGTGATCGCTCATGTACAGCAGCTTAGAAGTCTGTCGGTACGCTCGGTCCGGCAGCCCGAACGAACTCGTGAGCGAAGTGAGCAGCGAAGTGAGCAGCACCGTGACGACGCATCCATTCCTTGACCTGGCCCCCTTGAGTGCCCGGCACTTCGCCTCCATCGAGGAGCGCGTCGCCGGACTGCTCTCCACCTCGCAGGACGTCGTGATCATGCAGGGCGAGGCGCTGCTGCCCCTGGAGGGCTGTATCCGGGGTGCGGCCCAGCCCGGCACGACCGCGCTGAACGTCATCACCGGCCCTTACGGGCAGACCCTCGGGAACTGGCTGCGGGACTGCGGCGCCACCGTCGTCGATCTCGCCGTGCCCTTCCACACGGCCGTGACCGCCGAGCAGGTGCGCGAGGCCCTCGCCGCGAACCCCGAGATCGACTTCGTCTCGCTCGTGCACGCCGAGGCCGCGACCGGCAACACCAACCCCGTGGCCGAGATCGGTGAGGTGGTGCGCGAGCACGGCGCCCTCTTCATGCTCGACGCCGTCGCGTCGGTGGCCGCCGAGCCGCTGCTGCCGGACGCGTGGGGCGTGGACCTGTGCGTGATCGGCGCGCAGAAGGCGATGGGCGGCCCGGCGGGTGTCTCGGCGGTCTCCGTGAGCGAGCGCGCCTGGGCGCGCCTCGCCGCCAATCCGAGGGCGCCGCGCCGCTCGTACCTCTCCCTCCTGGACTGGAAGGAGCGCTGGATCGACGGCGGCCGAAAGGCACTGCTGCACGCCCCGGCCCAGCTGGAGATGCTCGCCCTCGAAGCGTGCGTGGAGCGCATCGAGGCGGAGGGTCTTGACGCGCTGACGGCACGGCACGCCACCGCCGCCGCGGCGACGCGCGCGGGTGCGCTCGCGCTGGGCGGCGGTCTGACCCCGTACGTCCACGAGGCGCGGGACGCCGCTCCGGTCGCCACGACGCTGCGAGCCCCGGACGGGGTCGACGCATCGGAGCTCGTCAGCAAGGCGCTCGCCGCGGACCCGGTGCTTCCGCTGGTCGCAGGCGGTGGTGCACTCGCCAAGGAGATGATCCGGGTGAACCACTACGGCCCCGACGCGACCCGTGGCGTCGTGCACGCCTCGCTGGCCGCGCTGGGCGCCGCGATGGGCGAGGCCGGCCTGAGCGTCGATCTCGAAGCGGCCCGGAGCGCGGTGACCGCCGCCTGGCGGTAGGCGATCAGGCGGGGGGCCTCACCCTGGGCCTGAGGCTCGTGTGGGGCCTGCGGCGCACCGGTGAGCATGAAGTGGTCGTAACGGGGCCGTAAATACTCTACGTAAATTCACGGACGAATTCTCACCGCTTCTTTATCCACTTTATCAGCACAGCTTCCCGTATTCTTCTGCCCGCTTTTGGGAGACCTAAACACTAAGGTTTCGACAACACCAAGTCTCGCAATTCGGACATGCTTCGAGGGAGTTACGGTTCTGTGACGCACTCCACATCGCGCCCGTTTTGTGCCGTACGACCCCATCAAATCAGGCCAAACCGCCGAGGTTTCCTGCGGGCGCGCACCCCCGCGTGATAACACATCGGGCGTTCTGACGTAACCCCTCCCGCCGATGCAATTCGAGAAATTGCTCGGTAAATTCAATCCGCATGACCGCTGCACAAGCCGATCTACCGACCGACCTGCTAGCGAATTCCCTGGAAATGCCCGAGGGGTTGCGCCTCGACACCCCCGACGTCGCCGACGGAGCCGCCATCTGGCGCATCGCCCGCGACTCGAAGGTGTTGGACCTCAACTCCTCGTACAGCTACCTGCTGTGGTGCCGTGACTTCGCGGCGACCTCCGTGGTGGCCAGGGACTCGAACGGTGAGCCCGCCGGGTTCATCACCGGCTACATCCGGCCCGAGCGGCCGCGCACCCTGGTGGTCTGGCAGGTGGCCGTCGACCAGGCGCACCGCGGCCGCGGCCTTGCCGGTGCGCTGCTCGACGGTCTGACCGCCAAGGTCGCCGCCGACCGGGAGCTGGTCTCGGTCGAGACGACCATCACGCCGGACAACGCACCGTCCCAGCGGCTTTTCACCTCGTACGCACAGCGCCACGGAGCGTCGGTCGAGCGCACGGTGCTCTTCGACGCCGGACTCTTCCCCGACGAGGGGCACGAGCCCGAGGTCCTGTTCCTCATCGAGCCGATAGCCCAGACCGGGAAAGTCGCGCAGATCGAACCGGTCGAGCCGGTCGGCTGAGTTCCGCCGATCCCCCCACGCACCATCTGTCACCCCCCACCTCCCAAGTCTTTCCATCTCCCAGGAGATCTGCTGTGACCATCACCCAGCCCGACCTGAGCGTCTTCGAGACCCTGGAGTCGGAGGTGCGCAGCTACTGCCGCGGTTGGCCCACTGTCTTCGACCGTGCGCAGGGCAGCCGCATGTTCGACGAGGACGGCCACTCGTACCTCGACTTCTTCGCCGGGGCCGGCTCGCTCAACTACGGCCACAACAACCCGGTCCTCAAACGCGCCCTGATCGACTACCTGGAGCGCGACAGCGTCGTGCACGGCCTGGACATGTCCACGGTCGCCAAGCGCGCGTTCCTCGAGTCGTTCCAGAACATCATCCTGCGCCCCCGTGACCTGCCGTACAAGGTCATGTTCCCGGGCCCGACGGGCACCAACGCCGTCGAGTCCGCACTGAAGCTGGCCCGCAAGGTCAAGGGCCGCGAGTCGATCGTGTCGTTCACGAATGCCTTCCACGGCATGTCGCTCGGCTCGCTCGCCGTGACCGGCAACGCGTTCAAGCGCGCCGGCGCCGGCATCCCGCTGGTGCACGGCACGCCGATGCCGTTCGACCACTACTTCGACGGCAAGACCCCCGACTTCATCTGGTTCGAGCGTTTGCTCGAAGACCAGGGCTCCGGCCTCAACCAGCCCGCCGCCGTGATCGTCGAGACGGTGCAGGGCGAGGGCGGCATCAACGTCGCCCGCGCCGAGTGGCTCCGCAAGCTCGCCGACGTGTGCGAGCGCTGGGACATGCTGCTCATCGTCGACGACATCCAGATGGGCTGCGGCCGCACCGGCGCGTTCTTCTCCTTCGAGGAGGCGGGCATCACGCCGGACATCGTGACGGTGTCCAAGTCCATCAGCGGCTACGGCATGCCGATGGCGCTGACGCTGTTCAAGCCCGAGCTCGACGTGTGGGAGCCGGGCGAGCACAACGGCACCTTCCGCGGCAACAACCCGGCGTTCGTCACGGCCGCCGCCGCCCTGGAGACCTACTGGTCCGACGGCCCGGCCATGGAGAAGCAGACCCGTGCCCGCGGCGAGCAGGTCGAAGAGGCGTTCAAGGCGATCGTCGACGAGAACCCCGGCGCCATCAAGGAGTACCGCGGCCGCGGTCTCGTCTGGGGCATGGAGTTCATCGACAAGGCACGTGCGGGCGCCATCGCCAAGCGCGCCTTCGAGCTCGGTCTGCTGATCGAGACCTCCGGCCCCGAGAGCGAGGTCGTCAAGCTCCTTCCGGCGCTGACGATCACCGCCGACGAGCTGGACGAGGGTCTTCGTACGCTCGCCCGCGCGGTGCGCGAGACCGCCTGAGCGGCCCCAGGGCCGCGTCCTCACCCCCGTAAGAGAAAAGGAACCAACTCACCGTGATCGTCCGTTCGTTCAAGGACATTGAAGGCACCGACCGGCACGTGAAGTCCGCGTCCGGCACCTGGGAGAGCAAGCGCATCGTCCTCGCCAAGGAGCGGGTGGGCTTCTCGGTCCACGAGACCATCCTGTACGCGGGTACGGAGACGTCGATGTGGTACGCCAACCACATCGAGGCCGTCGTGTGCACCAAGGGCGAGGCCGAGCTGACCGACGACACGACCGGCGAGAAGTACACGATCACGCCGGGCACCATGTACCTGCTCGACGGGCACGAGAAGCACACGATGCGGATCAAGGAGGACTTCCACTGCATCTGTGTCTTCAACCCGCCCGTCACGGGTCGTGAGGACCACGACGAGAACGGCGTGTACCCGCTGCTCACGGAGCCGGAGCCGGCCTAGCCGGAGCGCGCACCCAGAATCTCCCCCGCCGCCCTCTTCCTCTGGGCGGCGGGGGTGTACATCCCGGAAAGGGCCGTACGAGAGGAGAGGCAGGCAACACCATGACCACCGCACCCGAACGCACCGCCGATCTGTACCCGACGCGAGGCACCGAAGAGGTCCTCATCGAGCGCAAGGACCCCGTCGTGTGGTCCGAGCCGGGTACGCCGGGGCCGATCACGGCCGACGAACTGGCGGGGTTCGACCGGGACGGATTCCTGGCGATCGACCAGCTCATCACCCCTGACGAGGTGAGCGTCTACCACGCGGAGCTCTCGCGGTTGATCGACGACCCCACGATGCGGGCGGACGAGCGCTCGATCGTGGAGCCGCGCTCCCAGGAGATCCGCACCATTTTTGAGGTGCACAAGATCAGCGAGCTGTTCGCGAAGCTCGCCGCCGATCCTCGCGTGGTGGGTCGGGCCCGGCAGATCCTGGGTTCCGACGTGTACGTCCACCAGTCCCGGATCAACGTCAAGCCCGGCTTCGGGGCCTCGGGGTTCTACTGGCACTCCGACTTCGAGACCTGGCACGCCGAGGACGGGCTCGCGAACATGCGGACCGTCTCCGTCTCCATCGCGCTCACCAAGAATCACGACACCAACGGCGGCCTGATGATCATGCCGGGGTCGCACAAGACGTTCCTCGGCTGTGAAGGCGCGACGCCGAAGGACAACTACAAGCGGTCCCTGCAGATGCAGGACGCGGGCATTCCCTCGGACGAGACGCTCACCAGCCTCGCCTCGGACTACGGCATCCGGCTCTTCACCGGCGAGGCGGGCTCCGCGACCTGGTTCGACTGCAATGCCATGCACGGTTCGGGGGACAACATCACGCCCTTCCCGCGCAGCAACGTCTTCATCGTGTTCAACAGTGTGGAGAACACGGCGGTGGAGCCGTTCGCGGCGCCGGTCCGGCGGCCGGAATACATTGGGGCTCGGGACTTCACCCCGGTGAAGTAAGCAGTCTCGTACGCGAGTTGGCCCGGCACCTGGGGGTGCCGGGCCACACGTGGTTCTTGGCTTCTTGACTACAGCGCCGGGTAGTCCGTGTAGCCCTTCTCCGTGCCGCCGTAGAAGGTGGAAGGGTCAGGCGTGTTGTACGGGCCTTCGGCCCTGAGGCGGGCCGGCAGGTCCGGGTTGGCCAGGAACAGCGCGCCGAACGCGATGACGTCCGCGGTGCCGTCCTCGACGAGGGCGAGCGCGTCGGGCCCGGTGGGGCCCTCGGTCGCGGGGTTCAGGATGAAGGGCCCGTTGAAGCTCTGGCGCAGGGTGGTCACCAGGTCGCGGATCGGACCCACCTCCATGACGTGCAGGTAGGCCAGGTCCAGGGCACTGAGCTCCTTCACCAGGGAGGTGTACGTCGCGTCGAGTTCGTCCTGCGGCTCGGAGATGTCGTTGAAGGGGTTGCCGGGCGAGAGGCGCAGGCCGGTGCGGGCGGCGCCGATCTCCGCGGAGACCGCCCTCGCCGTCTCCACCGCGAAGCGGATGCGGTTCTCCGGGGTGCCGCCCCATTCGTCGGTGCGCTTGTTGGAGCCGGGGGCCAGGAACTGGTGGATCAAGTAGCCGTTGGCGCCGTGCAGTTCGACCCCGTCGAAGCCCGCGTCGACGGCGTTGCGGGCCGCGGTCACGAAGTCGGCGATGGTCGCGCGGATCTCCTCGCCGGTGAGCTCGCGGGGCGTGACGAAGTCCTTCGGGCCCTCGGCCGTGTAGACCTGCCCCTGGGCCGCGACGGGCGAGGGGGCCACGTTCACCAGGCCGTCGGGGAGCAGTACGGGGTGGCCGATGCGGCCCACGTGCATGATCTGGGCGAAGATCCTGCCGCCCGCGGCGTGCACCGCGGAGGTGACCTTGCGCCATGACTCGACCTGCTCGCCGGAGTGCAGGCCCGGGGTGTCCGGATAGCCCTGGCCGACCGCGGAGGGCTGGATGCCCTCCGTGATGATCAGGCCGGCCGATGCGCGCTGGGCGTAGTACTCGACGGTGAGTTCCGTCGCCGTGCCGCCTTCGCCCGCCCGGCTGCGGGTCATGGGGGCCATGGCGATGCGGTTGGCGAGCGGGGTGCCCGCGAGGTCGAGGGAGTCGAACGCGGTGGTCATCTGATGCCCCCAGGGGAAAGTTATTGGTCGGCCAAGTATTTGAACCGAGCGCCACTGTAACTCATTCCTTGGCCGACCAAGCTAATGTTGTGGAACACCTCGTCCGACCCCACCGCTGGAGCCCCGATGAACGACGCCGACCCCGCCTGTACCGAGCTCCCCACCGCGGCCCGGCGGGGGCCCGTCAGCCACACCGTGAGCCGGGTCGCCCGGCTGCACCGGATCGCGGCGGGCAAGGCGCTGAAGGGGCTCGGGCTCTATCCCGGCCAGGAGTTCGTGATGATGTACCTCTGGGACGCGGGACCCGTACGGCAGTCGGAACTCATCAGGGCGGTCGACCTGGACCCGTCGACGGTCACGAAGATGCTGCAGCGCCTCGAACAGGCAGGACACGTGGGCCGCCGCCCCGATCCGGACGACCGCCGGGCCGTACTGGTCGAGGCCACGGACGCGAGCTGCGGGCTCCTGGCGCAGGTGGAGCGGGCCTGGGGCGAACTGGAGACCCACACCCTGGCGGGCCTGGACGAGGCGGAGAGGGCGGAGCTGGCACGGCTCCTGGGCAAGGTGGAGACGAACCTGTGCACGGAGACAGCGGACTGCCCCCTGGAGGCGAGGGGCGGGGACGGGGGCGCCTGAGGGAGCCAGGCCCTTGCGCCGGCCCCTGGAGCCAGAGCCCTTGCGCCGGACCCTGGAGCCAGAGCCCTTGTGCCGGACCCTAGAGCCAGGCCAGGGAAGCCGCCCGGGTCAGGACGTGCCCCGCGGCGACCTCACTGCCCGAGATTCCGCGCGGCACCACCGCGGGGTCCACGCGCCCGCCCGTGAGCAGGCAGAAGTCCACCGGGTCCAGGACCAGCTCCGCGCTCACCGGCTCCGCCCCGCTCCCCAGGACCCAGGACATCTCGCCCCCCTCCCCCGCGACGGTCAGCGCGACGGCCGGCGCCTTGGAGCCCAGGGCGAACTCCAGGGTCCGTACGGCCAGCCGCACCAGCTGCCAGAGGTGGGCGGTGCGCGGCGGCGGCACCGGGATGTCCAGGGCCCTGCCGATGTCCTCCGTGTGCACCCACGCCTCGAAGGCCCGGACCAGGAAGTGGTCCGAGAGCGGCAGCCTGGCGCCCATCAACTTCGTCGCCCGTCCGGCCAGTTCCACGTCGTGCGCCTCAGGGGATGACAGCAGGGCGGCTGCCTGGCCCTGCCAGGACGCCACGGTCTGTGCGGGTGTGCGGACCCGCTCACGGGCGAGCACCTCTTGCGTGCGCGCCGCCCACGCCACACGCCACGGCGTCCCGTCCACGCCGTCGCACGGCCCCGGCGCGCGCAGCCCGAGCCGCACGGCCAGCGGCTCGTCGGCGGCCAGCAGATGCGCGACCGTGTCGTGCACGTTCCAGTCGTGCACGACCGGGGTCTCCCACCCCCCGTGCTCGTCCAACTCCCGCAGCAGCGCCCGGAGCCCGGCCACGGCGGCGGCGTACGGAGCGGCGTGCGAAGCCGTGCGCGGAGCCGCGGCGCGGGTGCGCAGGGCGAGACCCAGAGCCCGGTCGCGTCCGGCGGGTCGTGGCCCGCCGGCGAGGGGCGGACCGTCCAGGTGGCCCACCGTCGCCCGCAGCCGCCCCGCCTCGGCCGCACAGGGGTCGCAGTCGGCCAGATGCGGGACGACCGTACGCTCGTCGCCCGGCATGAGCGCGCCGAACGCCCAGGCCCCGAGAAGTTCACGTACGGCTTCGTGATCCGTGGTCATCACGCGCCTCTTTCGCCTGGAGCTTCGGCAAGTGCCGCATCAGCTGGGTCAGTCGGGTCCGGTGGGTCGGCCAGGGCCTCGGCCAGTCTGCGCAGCGCCGCCCGCAGTCGGGTCTTGGCCGTGCCCTCGGGGATGCCGAGTTCCATCGCCGCCTGACGGTACGTGCAGCCCGCGAAGTACGCGAGGTGCACCACCTGGCGCTGCGGGAGCGGCAGTCTCGCCAGGGCCGAATGGAGGAGCAGGGAGCGTTCTCGCGCCATGACCACGTCTTCCGGGGGCGGGTCCGGGGTGGGGATGGTGTGCAGGGTCGAGTCGTCGGCGTGCGCCGCCTTGCGGTGGCGCTCCTCGCCGCGTACCCAGTCCACCGCCCTGCGATGCGCCAGCATGCACAGCCAGGTCCGCAGACTGCCCCGCCGCGCGTCGAACGCGTAGGGACGCGACCAGAGATGGGCGAAGACCTCCTGGGCGACGTCCTCCGCCGCGGCGGGGCTGCGGGTGACGCGTCCGGCGACGCGGTGGACGAGGGCTCCGTACGTGTCGTAGACCTCGGCGAGCGCCGTCTCGTCGCCGTACACCAGGCGCTGGTGCAGGCCGGTGTCCGGATGGGGCTGCTGAGCCACTGACACCACCGCCTCGTGAGGCCACCCCGTCCTGCCTTCCTAGCGCCCCGCCGCCCGGCGCGCCAGTGTTCAGCCGGAGAGCACGTCGAGGATCCGGTCCACGTCCGCCTCGGTGTTGTACAGATGGAACGATGCCCTCAGGTGTCCCGCCCGTGCGGACGTGATGATCCCGGCCCGGCTCAACCGCTCCTCGCTGTCGGCGAGTCCAGGTACGGAGACGATGGGGGACGTGCCGGGCACCGGCTCGTGGCCCAGCTCCGCGAGCCCTGCGCGATAGCGGGCCGCCAGCGCCGTGTCGTGGGCGTGGACCGCGTCGATTCCGGTCTCCTCCAGCAAGGCGAGCGCCTGGGCGGCGCCGTGATAGGCGAGGAAGGCGGGGGGCTCGTCGAACCGGCGGGCGTCGGCGGCCAGTTGGGAGAGCGGTCCGTAGGTGGCGTTCCAGCTCTCCGCCGCCGCGAGCCAGCCGCCGTGCAGCGGGACGAGGGATTCCTGCGCCTCCTCGCTCACCGTGAGGAACGACGTGCCGCGCGGACAGAGCAGCCACTTGAAGGCGCCGGTGACGGTGTAGTCGTACAGGCTCGCGTCGAAGGGCAGCCAACCCGCCGCCTGCGTCGCGTCGTTGAGGGTGCGGGCGCCATGCGCGGCGGCCGCCTCGCGCACGGCCGCGTCATCGGCGGTCCTGCCGTCGGCCGACTGGACGACGGAGTACACGACGAGGGCCGTGGTGGGCCGGATGGCCTCGGCGAGGTCCTCCAGGGGCGCGTAGCGGATCTTGAGGTCGCCGCGCACCACGAAGGGGTTGATGATCGAGCTGAAGTCGCCCTCGGGGAAGAGGATTTCGGAGCCGGGCCGCTGCGCCGCCGCGATCAGCCCGGCGTGCACGGCGACCGATCCTCCGTTGGCCACGCGCGCGTGCGGCACCCCGACGAGCCGCGCGAAGGACTCGCGGGCAGCCTGCACGATCCCGAAGTCGCCGGAGCCGCCGCGTCTGCCCGCGCCGTTCTCCGCCGCGAGGCCCTGGATCGCCTCGACGGCCCTGGCCGGCAGCAGACCGCAGCTCGCCGTGTTCAGATACGTCGACGTGGGCGCGAACTCGGCGCCGTTGATGTTCCCCATGGGATCAACTCTGGCGCCCGTGCGCGCCCACGTCCATCGACGATCTGTGGATGGGTCCTCTCAGCGGTGCTTACGTGTCGCCACCGCCCGGGGTCCGTCAGCCCTGCGGGACCGCGCAGCCGTCGGGGCCGCAGGCGTCGCCGTCCGCGAGCGTGGTGAGCGGTGAGCGGCTGTCCCACGCCTGTTCGAGGGCCTGCGTGAAGACATCGGCGGGCTGGGCGCCGGAGATGCCGTACTTGCGGTCGAGGACGAAGAACGGCACGCCGTTCGCGCCGAGCTCGGCGGCCTCGCGCTCGTCGGTGCGTACGTCGTCGGCGTACCGGGAGGGGTCGGCGAGCACCGCGCGGGCCGCGTCCGCGTCGAGACCGGCCGCGACCGCGAGTTCCACGAGCCGCTCGTCGTCGTCGAAGACGGAGCGCTCCTCGGCGAAGTTGGCGCGGTAGAGGAGCCCGAGCAGCTCGTCCTGCCTGCCCTGCTCCTTGGCGAGGTGCAGCAGGCGGTGCATGTCGAAGGTGCTGCCGTGGTCGCGGCCCTCGGTGAGGTAGTCGAGGCCCTCGGAGGCGGCGTTCACGCCGAGGTTCCGCTCGGCCTCCTGGGCCTGCTCCTCGCTCATGCCGTACTTCTTGGCGAGCATCGGGATCACGAGCCCGCTGTCGCCCTTGGCGCGCGAGGGGTCGAGCTCGAAGGAGCGGTGCACCACCTCGACGTCGTCGCGGTGCGGAAAGGCGGCGAGGGCCTTCTCGAAGCGTGCCTTGCCGACATAGCACCAGGGGCAGGCGATATCGGACCAGATCTCGACGCGCATGTGACTAGCTCTCTTCAATCGAACGGTAGTGCGGAGGGTCTCTCCGGTCAGTTGAAGAACGTACGACTTGCCCGGCTCATTCCCCGGCCGGCACGGAGAGCCGCATCCGCAGGTGCGTGCCCGCACCCTCGCCGGGCTCCGCCGTCCGCCAGCCGTGGCGGGCGTAGAAGGCCTGCGCCCGCGCGTTCTCGCGGTGGACGTCCAGGGTGGCCTCCCGGATGCCGTCGGCCCGCCACTCCTCCACGCACGCGGCGTGCAGCGCCGCGCCGACCCCCGCGCGCCAGTGGTCCGGGTCGACGTGGAACTGGAAGAGCGTCACGGTGTCCGCGGCCTCGCCCTCGGGCGTGCGGAACGAGGCGAGGCCCACGATCCGGCCCTCGCGGACCGCGCACAGCACATGCCCGCCGCGGCGCTCGATGCCCGCCCGCCACATCGCCGCCCCGTCGACGGCTTCGTCCGGCAGCCCCTCGGGGTAGTACGTGGCGCGGGCGCGGGCATGCAGGGCCGCGAGCGCCGGGGCGTCGGCGGTGAGGGCGCTGCGTATGACGGTCGGCATCGCGGTCCGCATCGTCGTGGGGAGTACTGAGTGGATCACGCTGCCATAGACGTGTTCCGGGAGCCTTGAGTTCCGAGGCGGCTGAACTGGGCGCGGTAGGCGCTCGGCGTGAGCCCGGTGCGGCGCACCAGGTGGCCGCGGAGCGAGTCGGCGGTGCCGAGCCCGCAGGCCCCTGCGACCCGGTCCATGGAGAGCTTCGTCGTCTCCAGGAGCTCCTTGGCCCGCTCGATGCGCTGGTGCAGGAGCCACTGCAGCGGGCTCACCCCGCTCTCCGCGTGGAAGCGGCGGGTGAGGGTGCGCACGCTGACGCCCGCGTGCCGGGCGAGGTCGGTGAGCGTGAGCGGCTCGTCGAGGTGGCGCATGGCCCAGCCCCGGGTGTCGGCGCAGGCGCTGCCGCGCTCGGGCGGCAGCGGGGTCTGGGTGAACTGGGTCTGGCCGCCGGGCCGCACGGGGGCTACGAGTGCGGCTCTGGCCACCTCGTTGGCGACGGCCGCCCCGTAGTCGGTGCGGATGACGTGCAGGCACAGGTCGATCCCCGCGGCGTACCCGGAGGACGTCATGACCTGCCCGTCCTCCACGTAGAGGACGTCTCCCTTGAGGTCGAGCGCCGGATAGCGGCTGCGCAGTTCCTCGGCGAGCTGCCAGTACGTGGTCGCGCTGCGTCCGTCGAGCAGTCCCGCCTCGGCGAGCACGAAGGCGCCGCTGCAGATGGACGCGATGCGCCGGCCCGCGTCGGCGGCCCCGCGGACGGCGGCGACGGTCCGGGGGTCGGGTTCGTAGCGGTGTCCGGTGCCCGCGACGAGGAGGGTGTCGGCGTCGCGTACGGCATCGAGCCCTTGCTCCACCTGAAGGCTCAGCCCGCCCGTGGTGGCGACGGCGCCCGGCTCCGGGGTGCAGACGATCACCTCGTAGCCGGGGCCGCCGGCCACCTCGACCCTCCCGAAGAGCATCTCGGGGATCGCGAGATTGAACATCGACACAGGTGAGGGCGCGATGACGGCGACGCGGTGCGGCCGGTGGGCGGACGGCGGGCGGGGCATGGCCAGATCCTCCGGAGGTATGGCATTCAGGCCACTACTGTAGCCGCGCCACCGTCAGCAGACTCATGGACATGGCAACGAACTCCCTGCTCCAAAGCTCCCGTTCGGCGGACTCACCCCGCAAGGACCACGCCTCCCCCGGCCTCACCCTCACCGCCGCCATGCTCGGCTTCGCCCTCATCACGCTCGACGCCTCCGTGGTGAACGTGGCGCTGCCCGCGATCGGCGACTCCCTGGGCGGCGGCATGACCGGCCTCCAGTGGGTCGTGGACGCCTACACGCTCGCCTTCGCCGCCCTGATGCTCTCCACCGGGGCACTCTCCGACCGGATCGGCGCGACCAGGGCATACGCGATCGGCATCACGGTGTTCACCCTCGCCTCGGTGGCATGCGGGCTCGCGCCGTCGCTGCCCGTGCTGATCGGCGCCCGGGTGGTGCAGGGCGTGGCGGCCGCCGTGGTCCTGCCCGCCTCGCTCTCCCTCGTACGCCAGGCCTACGCGGACGCGGCCAAGCGGGCGCGCGCGGTGGCCCTGTGGGCGGCGGGCGGTTCGGTGGCGGTGGCTCTGGGGCCGGTCGCGGGCGGCGCGCTGACCACCTCGTGGGACTGGAGCGGCATCTTCTTCGTCAATGTCCCGCTGGGCGCGGTGGCGCTGGTCCTGCTGCTGCGGGCCCCGCGCTCGGAGCGCCGGCCCGCGCCCCTGGACGTGCCGGGCCAGTTGCTCGCGGTCCTGACGCTGACGGCGGTGACGTTCGCGGTGATCGAGGGCGGTACGACGGGTCTGATCGCCCTGGTGGTCGCGGTGGCGGCGGGTGCGGTGTTCCTGCGGACGGAGGCGCGGCAGGCGCACCCGGTGGTGCCGCTCGGCCTGTTCCGCGACCGGACGGTCGCGATCACCGTCGCGGCCGGTGCCGCGTGCAGCGTCGCCTTCTACGGCCTCGTCTTCGTCTTCAGCCTCTTCTTCCAGGAGGTGCAGGGGCGTTCGGCGCTGTGGGCCGGGCTGATGTTCCTGCCGATGACCGGGCTCATCGCGGTGACGAACGTCTTCGCGGGGAAGCTGGCGGCTCGGGTGGGGCCGCGGGTTCCGATGCTGGTGGGGCAGGCGGTGGCGGTCCTGGGGCTGCTGGCGCTCTTGTTCGCCGACGCGTCGACGCCTGCGCTCGGCCTGGCGTTCCTCATGGTGCCGCTTGCCCTTGGCTGTGCGCTGACCATCCCGCCGCTCACGGCGGCGATGATGGAGGCGGTGCCGGGTGACCGGGCCGGCCTTGCCGCGGGGGTTCTCAACTCTGCCCGGCAGGTGGCCGGGGGCCTGGGAATCGCGGCCTTCGGGGGCCTGGTCGCGGGGGACTTCGTCTCTGGGATGCGGGTGAGTCTGCTGATCGCGGCGGGGCTGCTTGCGGCCTCGGGGGTGGCGACGCTGGGGCTGCGGCGCGGGCGTTGATTTTCCCCGACCCCGCCCCTTCCCGGCCGTGACATGTGCGGCTCCGCCGCGGGCCGCGCTGGCGCGGGGCTGAACTCCTTCAGCCCCTCCGGCGTTTGAGGAGCGGGGTCCGGGGCGGATCCCCGTGGCGGGGCGCCGAGCCGCAGGGTCAGGAACCGTCCCTCAGGCCTTGAGGCCAGTTCGGACGGAACTCGATCCCGTCGTACGTCACCACGCACCCCTCCCCCACCGGGGACTGCGCCATGAAGCCGACCAGGGCCGCGCCCGCCGTCTTCTCCTCGCCCAGGGAGAAGATGCGGACGAACGTCCACTGCTTGCCGTCCAGGGACGCGTGGAAGGCGAAGGCCGATCCCGTGCGGCTGATGCGGAGCCAGACGCTGCTGCCGTCGACGACGAACGCGTTCGCGTCGTCGGAGCGGCCGCGGGTGACGACCGTGCAGACCGTCGCCTCGTCCGGCGACCGCTCCAGGCAGAGCTTGGCCCACTCCCGGTCGCCCACGTGCAGGTACAGCACGCCCGCGTCGAACGCCGCCGCGAAACCGACCGTCACCCGCGCGATCAGCTGGAAGTCGCCCTCGGGCGCCCCGAGCAGGCGAGGCGCGTCCGACGCGGGGTCGAGCGCCTCGCCCGTCGGCGGCACGAAGCGGTCCTGCCGGGCACCCGCCCAGCCGGTGAGCACACCGTCCTCGTACGACCAGTTGCCGTCGGGGCCGTACGTGCGCAGGGAGAAGGGCAGTTCGGGGATGTTGACGTCCATGGACGTCAGTGTTCCAGGCGCCCGTCGTAGCGACGCGGCAGCCCCAGCGGGTTCTCGTCCCGCAGCTCGGGCGGGAGCAGCGCGGCGGGCGTGTTCTGGTACGCGACGGGGCGCAGCCAGCGCTCGATCGCCGTACCGCCCACGGAGGTGGAGGTGGACGTCGTCGCGGGGTACGGCCCGCCGTGGTGCTGAGCGGGCGCCACCGCGACCCCGGTCGGCCATCCGTTGACCAGGAGTCGCCCGGCCAGCGGCGTCAGCTCGGCGAGCAGTTCGGCCCCGCGCCCCTGGCCCGCGGCCTCCTCGGCGGACAGCTGCACCGTGGCCGTGAGGTTGCCGGAGAGCCGGGTGAGGGCTGCGGTGATCTCCGCGTCGTCCTCGTAACGCGCGACGACCGTCACCGGCCCGAAGCACTCCTCCAGGAGCAGATCGTGCTCACCCTCGGTGGCGAGCTTCGCCGCGGGGACCGTCAGGAAGCCAGCGCTCACCGTGTGCTCGCTGCCCGCGCCCGGCGTCACCGGCGCGTCCACGTCCGGCAGTTCGCCGCGCTCGCGCACGCCCGCCACGAAGTTGTCCCGCATCCGGTGGTCGAGGAGCACCCCTGCCTCGGTGTCGCTGACCGCCTCCGTCAGGGACTTCAGGAGCCGGTCGCCGCCCGCGCCGGCCGGCGCGAAGACCAGGCCGGGCTTGACGCAGAACTGACCGACGCCGAGCGTCATCGAGCCCGCGAGACCGGCTCCGATCTCCTCGGCGCGCTCGACGGCCGCTCCCTCGGTCACGACGACCGGGTTGAGCGAGCCGAGCTCTCCGTGGAAGGGGATCGGCACGGGGCGTGCCGCCGCCGCGTCGAAGAGGGCGCGGCCGCCGCGGATGGAGCCCGTGAAGCCCGCGCCGGACACGAGCGGGTGCTTGACGAGCTCGACGCCCGCGTCGAAGCCGTGCACGAGGCCGACGGCACCCTCGGGGATGTCGTGCCGGGCGGCGGCCCGCCGCAGCGTCGACGCCACCAGCTCGGAGGTGGCCGGGTGGTCCGGGTGCGCCTTGACGACCACGGGGCAGCCCGCGGCGAGCGCGCTCGCGGTGTCGCCGCCGGGGACGGAGAAGGCGAAGGGGAAGTTGGACGCCGAGTACACGGCCACGACGCCCAGCGGGATCTTGTAGCGCCGCAGGTCGGGGATGGGCGGCGTCGCGCTGCTGTCGGGGTGGTCGATGACGACGCCCAGGAAGCCGCCCTCGTCGACGATGTCCGCGAAGGCCCGCAACTGGTAGCAGGTGCGGGCGAGTTCACCGGTGAGCCGGACGGGACCGAGCGCGGTCTCCGCGTCCGCGGCCTCCACCAGGTGTTCCTTGGCCGCGTCGAGCAGTTCGGCCGCGGAGCGCAGGAAGGCGGCGCGGACGGTTCGGTCGGCCAGGGCGTCCTTGGCGGCCAGCGCGGCGCGTACCGCCTGATCCACCTCTTGGGCTGTGGCTTCGACCGCAACCTGCTCGCGCTGCTTCCCGGTTCGGGGGTCGACACTCCAGACTGGTGCTGCTGCCACGGCGGGCTCCTCCAGAGGTGATGCCGCAGATGTGCTTACAGATGTGCTGCCACCCACCTGGGCTGTTCGATATGCTGAACGCTGTCTCCGTTGATGAATAGCGGAGGCTTCGGAGACTATTTCTCGTCGAACTAAGGGGTCAAGGGCGATGTCGGCTGGCGAGACTGGCGGGGCACAGGTCAAGTCCGCTGTGCGGACGGTTGAGTTGCTCGAATACTTCGCGGGACGTCCCGGAATGCACTCTTTGGCCGCCGTCCAGGAAGCGGTCGGTTATCCCAAGTCCAGCCTCTACATGCTCCTTCGTACGCTGGTGGAGCTCGGCTGGGTCGAGACGGACGCGACGGGCACGCGCTACGGCATCGGGGTACGGGCCCTGCTGGTCGGCACCTCGTACATCGACGGTGACGAGGTGGTGGCCGCGGCGCGTCCGACGCTCGACCGCCTCTCGGACGACACCACGGAGACGATCCACCTGGCGCGCCTGGACGGCACGAACGTCGTCTATCTGGCCACGCGCCAGTCGCAGCACTATCTGCGGCCCTTCACGCGGGTGGGCCGCCGCCTCCCGGCGCACTCGACGTCCCTGGGCAAGGCGCTGCTCGCCACCCACACCGACGAGCAGGTCCGCAAGATGCTCCCGGAGACGCTGCCCGCGCTGACCGAGCACACGATCACCGACCGCGAGAAGCTGATCGAGGAGCTGCGCACGGTCCGCGAGCAGGGCTTCGCGGTGGACCGCGAGGAGAACACGCTCGGCCTGCGCTGCTTCGGCGTCGCCATCCCTTACCGCACGCCCGCGCGGGACGCGATCAGCTGCTCCGTGCCGGTGGCACGCCTTACGCCCGCGCACGAACAGATGGTGAAGGACGCGTTGTTCGACGCGCGTGACCGGCTGACACTGGCGACTCGTAGGCTTTGAGCATGGTGAGCACAATGAGCATGGATGTCAGTCTGCGCCCGGTGCACGACAGTGATCTCCCGGTCTTCTACCGGCAGATGAACGACCCCGAGTCGAGCCACCTCGC
Organism: Streptomyces sp. NPDC002853; assembly: GCF_053591915.1. NCBI lineage: Bacteria > Bacillati > Actinomycetota > Actinomycetes > Kitasatosporales > Streptomycetaceae > Streptomyces > Streptomyces sp. NPDC002853. The sequence continues at coordinate 99,675 of NZ_JBSFUS010000011.1, forward strand.
CGCGTTCACCTCACCGAGGACGGCGGACCGGACGCTCTTCGAAGCCCACTGGAAGAAGCTCCGGGAGTCGGCCGGCATCGTCGTGCGGACGGTCCTCGCGGACGGCGACGTGGTGGGCAACGTCTCGGTGTACGGGGAACCGGGCGAGCGGGAGGTCACGTATTGGATCGACCGCTATTACTGGGGCCGGGGGCTGGCCACGGCGGCGTTGCGGCAACTCCTCGCGGAGGTCCCCGAGCGCCCGCTGTACGCCCGCGCGGCGGCGGACAACGTGGGGTCGCTGCGGGTCCTGGAGAAGTGCGGCTTCCGGGTCACGGCGCGGGCCAGCGGGTTCGCGCACGCGCGGGGCGAGGAGATCGCGGAGGACGTGCTCCGGCTGGAGTAAGCCCGCGGTCCGCCCCGGGCGGTGTGCGAGCAGGCACCGCCCCTCCCCCGCACGGCGGACCCGGATCATCGCCGGGCAGGAGGCGCCCCGCGCTCGACGCCGGAAGCGTGGTGGCCATGAGACAGGCCCTGCGCACCGCCGCCATCCTCGCCGCCCTTCCCTACCTCACCCTCAAGATCGCGTGGATCACGGGAAGCCACATCGGCATCCCCGAAAGCAGCAGCCTGCTCGAACACCGCACCACCATGATCTTCGCCAACGGCCTCACCCTGCTGATGGACGCGAGCGTCATCGTCCTCGCGCTGCTCCTGACCCGCCCCTGGGGCCTGCGCACCCCCGCCTGGCTGCTCACCCTCCCCATGTGGGCCGCCACCGGTCTGCTCACGCCGATCATGGCCGGGTTCCCGCTCCAGCTCCTGGTCAAGGCGCTCGGCGGCAGCGTCAACAGCCCCTCACAGAGCGGCGGCGACAGCGGCGCCTTCCTCCACGAGTGGGTCTTCGGCGTCGTGTACGGCGGCTTCATCCTCCAAGGCCTCGCCCTCGGCGCCCTGTTCGTCCTGTACGCGCGAGACCGCTGGGGCCACGTGTGGCGGGGTCTCGTCCGGGACCTGCCCGGTGCGGCCGCCGGCCGGAGCCTTCCCCGGGGTGCCGCCATCGCAGCCGCCCTCCTCGCCCTCGCGCCCCTGGTCATGCACCTCCTGTGGGTCACCGGCTCCACGGCCGGCCTCAGCAAGGCGCGGAGCGATGAGCGCACGACCGACTTCTACGTCCTCGAAGCCATGGACATGATCTACCTCGGCTCCGCGGTCGCCGGCGCTCTGCTCCTCACCTTCCGGCGGGCGCCCGCGCTGCCCGTCAAGGTGCCGCTCGCCCTGGCCTGGCTCGGCTCGGGCGCGGTCGCCTGCTGGGGCGGCTGGCTGCTGTTCGCCTCGGTCCTCGGCGAGGACGACATCGCCAGGCAGCCGACGCCGGCGATGCTCCTGACCTACTCTGTCCAGATGATCGTCGGGGCACTGGTGGCCACCCTCGGGGTGGTCTTCTTCAAGGAGCGGGCGGACGCGGCCGTCCGTGCCCCGCGGCAACCGGCGTGAGACCACTCGCGACAGCCCTCCCGGTCCTGTTCGGGCGGCGGACGCGGCGCCGGTGGATTCATCTGATCCTCGGCGGCGCGCTCGCCATGCCGTACGTCTTCGTGGGCTCCGTCGCGGTCGGACCGCTGCTCGGCGAGGACAACGTGTTCGGCTCGCTCGCCTCCCAACTCACGGCGTTCGTGGTGGGGTTGCCGCTCGCCGCGATCACCGCGCTCTTCCCGCTCACCCGGCCCATGTCGGTGGCCGCGGTGCGCGCGCTGTGCGACGTGCCGGGCGACGCGCTCGCCGAGGGCCCCGCACGGTCCCGGCAGGCGCGCGGACGCACCGTCGCGTGGTTCACGCTGCACCTCGGGCTCGGCGGGGTCATCAGCGGAATGTCCCTCGCGCTGCCGCCGTTCGCCGCGGTGCTGATCGCGCTGCCGTTCGCCGCGGCCCTGCGAGGCAGCCGGATCGGGATGCCCGAAGTCTTCGGCGAGAGCTGGATGCTGGCGCTCGCCCCGGTCATCGGGATCCTCTCCCTCGTCGCGCTCGCGGGGTGCGCGGCGGCGGCCGGGGGCCTGCTCGCACGCTGGGCGCCCGAACTCCTCGGGCCCTCCCCCGCCGACCGGCTCGCGGCAGCCGAGCAGCGCGCCGCGGACCTCGCCGTACGCAATCGCCTCGCCCGGGAGCTGCACGACTCCGTGGGCCACGCCCTGAGCGCGGTCACGCTCCAGGCGAGCGCCGCCCGCAGGGTCCTGGACCGTGACCCGGAGTTCGTCCGCGAGGCGCTCGCCGCCATCGAGGAGACGACCCGGCGCACGGTGGGCGAACTCGACGCGGTCCTTGGGGTGTTGCGGGAGGGCGGCGGCGACCGGACGAGCCCGACCGCCCCCGCCCCGACGCTCTCGGCCGATCTCGACGGGCTCCTCAAACGCACCCGCGCGGGCGGCCTGCGGGTGAAGGCCACGGTCGAGCTGGGCCCCGACGGCCCGGACGCCCTGCCCGCGATGGTGTCCCGCGAGGCGTACCGCATCGTCCAGGAAAGCCTGAGCAACGCCCTGCGGCACGCGGGCCCCGACGCCCCGGTGACGCTCCGGATCGCCCTGGACGGCACCGACCTGTGCATCCTCGCGGATAACCCGCTGCCCCACCGTGCCCCCGCATCCCGCCCCGGCGGCGGCCATGGCCTGCGCGGCATCACCGATCGCGCCCGGCTCCTGGGCGGCACCGCCGACGCGGGACCGGCGAACGGCAGCTGGCGACTGAACGTACGACTTCCCCTGAAGGGACCCGCATGACCGAGACGGCAGTCGACCCGATCCGCATCGTGCTCGCCGACGACGAGCGCATGGTGCGCACCGCCCTGCGCGTGATCCTGTCCGCCGAGCCCGATCTGGAGGTCGTCGGCGAGGCGGCGACCGGCGCGGAAGCGGTGTCCGTCGTGCGCGAGCTGCGGCCCGACGTGGTCCTCATGGACGTACGCATGCCGGAGATCGACGGCATCCGGGCCACGGAGCAGATCCTGCGGACGCAGACGGAACCACCGCGCATCGTGGTCGTGACGACCTTCGAGAACGACTCCTACGTGTACGAGGCGCTGCGCGCCGGGGCCTCCGGGTTCCTGCTCAAGCGGGCCGACGCGGACTCGCTCGTGCAGGCGGTGCGGCTCGTCGCGCGCAGTGACTCGCTGCTGTTCCCCGCCGCGGTGCGGGCCCTTGCCGCCGAGCACGCGCGCGCCAGGCCCGCGCCGCCGGCCTGGGTGGGCAGGCTCACGGGGCGCGAGAGCGAGGTGCTGCGGCTGATGGCCGCGGGCCTGACCAACGCGGAGATCGCGGGGCGGATGGGGGTGGGGCCCGCGACGGTGAAGACGCACGTGGCCTCGGTCCTCGCCAAGACGGGGGCGCGGGACCGCACGCAGGCGGTGATCGCGGCGTACGAGGCGGGCTTCATGAACACCGACTGACCCCCGCTCGTGGTGCCCCAGGAGTCGCTCGCAGTATGAGGAATCTCTAAGAAACCCGGCAGAACGGAACGAATACCTCCGCGCCGCTCGTCCTTTTACGGGATGAACAAGACGATCAGGCATGCCTCGGTCTTCACGCTGCTGCTCGTGGTCGCCCTCCTGGTGCGGGCGACGTGGGTGCAGTTCTACGACTCGAAGGCTCTCGCGGACGACAAGCTGAACCGGCGCAACGCGATCGAGCAGTACGCGAACCCGCTGGGCGACATCATCGTGGGCGGTGCGGCCGTCACCGGCTCCGAGCGGACGAAGGGCGGCGACCTCAAGTACAAGCGCACCTACAAGGACGGCGACCTGTACTCGTCCGTCACGGGCTACAGCTCGCAGGTGTACGGGGCCACCCAGCTGGAGGGCATCTACAAGGACGTCCTGGACGGCACCGACAACCGGCTGAAGAACCCGATGGACACGCTGACGAACAAGCGCGCCGACCCGGGTGACGTGATCACGACGATCGACCCGGCGGTGCAGAAGGCCGCGTACAAGTCGCTGGGCGACAAGAAGGGCGCGGCCGTCGCCGTCGACCCGAAGACCGGCAAGATCCTCGGCATGGTGTCGACGCCGTCGTACGACCCCTCGGACATCAGCGGTTCCACGGACTCCAAGGAGTGGCAGGCGCTCCTGAAGGACGAGGACAAGCCGATGGTCAACCGCGCGCTGCGGCAGCCGCTGCCGCCCGGCTCGACGTTCAAGCTGGTCGTCGCGGCAGCGGCCCTGGAGGACGGGCTCTACGGCTCGGCGGACACCGGGACCGACAGCCCGAACCCGTACACGCTGCCCGGCACGACCACCGTCCTGAAGAACGAGAGCGCGAGCGCGCCCTGTGAGGACGCCACGATCCGTACGGCGCTGCAGTACTCGTGCAACAACGTCTTCGCGAAGATGGCCGTCGACCTGGGCCAGGACAAGGTCAAGTCGATGGCCGAGAAGATGGGCTTCAACACCGACGAGCTGGACGTGCCGGTCCGCGCCTCCGAGAGCGTGTACCCGTCCGGCATGGACAAGGCCCAGACGGCGCTGACCGGCATCGGCCAGTTCGACGTGACGGCGACTCCGCTGCAGATGTCGATGGTCTCGGGGGCGATCGCCAACGGCGGCGAGCTGGTGTCGCCGCACATGGTGTCCCAGATCACCGACTCGAACGGCGACGTGCTCGACTCGTTCGACGACGCGGACTCCGAGCGCGTGATGAGCGAGAGCACGGCGAGCCAGCTGCAGTCGGCGATGGAGACGGTCGTCGAGAAGGGCACGGGTACGAACGCGCGGATCAGTGGCGCGGACGTGGGCGGCAAGACGGGCACGGCCCAGCACGGCGAGAACAACAGCAAGACGCCGTACGCCTGGTTCACCTCGTACGCCAAGGGCGGCGACGGCAAGGAGGTCGCGGTGGCGGTCATCGTCGAGTCCTCGGACGCGGCGAGGTCCGAGGTCAGCGGCAACGGCCTCGCGGCGCCGATCGCGAAGGCGATGATGTCGGCGGCGCTGAAGTCGTGACCGGAGTGCCCGCGGGGGTGCCGACGCACGCGACGGCACCCCCGCGGAGCTCAGCGGCGCGAACGCCGGAGCTGCCAGGCCCACAGGGCGGCCGGCGGGACCAGGGCCCCCGCGAGAAGCCCACCGACGAAGCCGAGCCCCGAGTCGGTGTCGCCGTCGTTCATGGCGACGACCAACCCCGCCAGGACGACGACCACGGCCATCGCGGCCACCAGGAGGTAGAACTTGCGGCTCAAGAAGTTCCGCCGCCCCGGCGCGGGCGGCGGCGACCCCACCTCCGCCCCCGGCCCAAGGCTCGCGGCCAGCGGCCGCTTGAACCACGCGTAGACGATCCAGTTCCCGCAGGCCTCCCAGCCGTCGGGAGCCAGCCTCTCGTCGAGCCCCTCACGCCCCCGTGTGACGAGCTCACGGCGGTACTCCCAGCGCTGCGGCCGCTCCAGGTCGCGGTGGCTGACGAAACGGCCGAGCGCGTCGACCCGTTCCACCTCCCACCCCTCGCCGCCGAAGCGGTTGAGCAGCTCCTCGTCGACGTACGTGTCGGCGGTCCACCGCCACGTCTCGACGTCCGCCTCGGGGGTGTCGGGCCCCTGCACCCCGGCCGGTGCCAGTTCGCGGGCGAACTCGTCGACCGGGCCGAACTCGGCCTCCGGGCCGGCTCCGTCCGTCTCGTCCAGGTGCGCGCCGAGATCCGCGACGGTTGCCTCGACGCGGTCGGCGGGCAGTCCGAGTTCCCGCAGCCGGTCGGCGAGGGCGAGGAGGTAGCTGTCACGCAGGTAGCCCTCGTTCATCGCACGCCCGCCTTCGCCAGGACCTCGCGCACGGACCCGTCGAAGGCGAGCCACAGCCCGCCCTGCTCCCCGAGCGTGGCGCGACCGGCGTCCGTCAGGGAGTAGTAGCGCCGGCCGGGCCCCTTCTCGGTGGCCCGGAACTCGGCGGCGACCAGGCCCGCCTCTTCGAGGCGGTTGAGGACGGGGTAGAGCGTGCCGCCCTTGATCTGGCCGAAGCCGGCGGCGCCGAGCAGCTTGGCGATCTCGTAGCCGTAGCTCTCGCCGTCGGTGAGGCCGGCGAGCACGAGCAGATCGAGTACGCCCTTGAACCAGCTGGCCCGGCGGTCGGTCTTCGCGCCCCCGGAGGCGGGTGCGGTCATGGGTCAGCTGCCCTTCGGGGTCGGCTCGTAGGTGGGGAAGTTGCTGACCGCCTCCGGTTCGGGGAGCGTCAAGTCCCGCACGGAGAGGGCGATGTGGATGGCGATGGGCAGCAGCAGACTGCCGGTGGACACATAGAGCCCGGCGAACAGCGCCCCGACGAGACCGAAGGCGATGACGCCGCTGCGGCCCTGGTAGACACCGGCGATGGCGTACACGAGCGCCGAAAGTGCCGCCGCCACATAGAGGTTGAGGTCGAGCACGCCGACGGCGAAGGCGATCAGGAGCCCGCGGTAGACGAGTTCGGCGCAGATGCCGTCGGTCACGGCGACGGCGATCGCGAGGCGGCGTTCCCGTGCGGTGCGCGGCAGCATCGCCTGGATGGAGGCGAGACCCGGCACGTTCCTGCCGCCTTCGGCGAGGGCGCGCATCTTGCGGCCGGACACCACGGCGACCGCCCCCATCGTGACGATGACGACGATCGTGGTCACCGGCGACTCGGGCGCCGCGATGCCGAGGTCGGAGGCGGCCATGGCCGGCGAGAGCAGCAGGACCGCTCCGGCCAGTGCGGCGAGGGCCCACCAGAAGACGAGGACGAAGGTGAAGTAGCCGACGAGAGCGCCTGGTTCGGTGTCGCGGCGGCGGGCCAGCGAGCCGTAGAGACGGCGGCCGAGCCAGGGCTCGCCCAGCAGCAGATAGGCGCCGAGCACGGCGGTGACGACCGTGGAAGCGGCCGAGAACTCCGGTGAGAGCGAGGCGGTCATGGTGGGGTCCCCCTTCCCGAAGGGGCCGCGCGGCGCGTGCCGCACGGCCCCATGAGCATGTGAGCTACCTAGACCGTAGAGCGACCTAGTCAGGAATGCAACCTATCTAGTTATGCCGAGCATTGTGAGGCGGGCTCTGCGGGGCGACCCCTGTGGGGCGAGCTACTCCACGAAGTACGTCGGGTTCGGCAGCTTGTAGGTCTTGTCCGCGTATCCGCCGGCGAGGTCGGAGACCTGGTCGCCGAAGCTGCCGACGATGTTGTAGCCGGTCGACTCGATGTGCTTGCGGGTGCCTTCCTTGAACTGCACGGTCGTGCACTCCCACTTGGCGGGCGTGGCGCAGTCGCTCAGGTAGGCGGGCGGGGCCGTCTTGTTCTTGGTGAAGACGTGCGTGGTGTCGAGCGGCGTGTCGTACCCGGCCCTGGCGAGGTTCGTGACGGCGCCCTCGCGCTGCGACTCGCTCAGACCGGTGAGGAAGAAGACCTCGACGCCCTTGCTCCTGGCGTACTTGACGAGTTCGGGCATGCCGAAGACGGCGGGGCGCTTGGCGGCCTTCACGTACGCGTCCCATGTGGCGCCGTTGTACGTGTAGTTGGTGCGCTTCTCGTAGTCGAAGCTGAGCAGCGAGGTGTCGTCCACGTCGAGGACGATCGCGGGCTTCTTGCCGTGCGTGCCGTTCTTCTCGCCGTGTCCGCCGCTGTGCGCGCCGGCCTTCCTGATGTCCTTCCTGGCCTTCGCCTGGATGCGCGCCAGATCCTTGGCGTACGGGCTGTCGGGCGAGGAACGCCAGACACCGTCGGCGTCCTCGTACGCGCCGTAGTAGTCGTCGATCTCGCCGACGAGCAGGCCGATGTTCTGGGGTTCGGCGGTGTGCCGCGCCGAGGAGTTGTCGGCGGTGGCCGCGCCGGTGCCGTACAGCGCGGCGCCGGCGGCGGCACAGGCGGTGGCGATGGCGGCCACCCGAAGGGACGTGCGCATAAGTCGATTTCTCCGGATCGGGTCTGTGCGGGGGCGTGTGTTCGTGCCGTTGTGTGTCCGTGTGTTCAAGCAGCTCAAGGCCTGTCTACGCGCACTGTCTACGCGCATCACACACCACCCCGCGAGACCCTTTACCCGATCAATACCTGATCCGGGGAAAGCCTGGGGTCACGCTCCGGGCGTCCACCCCGGGTCGCGGCCGCTGAGGCCGATCACGCGGTCGAGAAGAGGGGCGCCATCCGGCACCGGGACCGGGGGCCCGAACGGGCTGTCCTCGGAGGCGTCGCCCTCCTGGGGCGTGAGCAGCTCCCGCGCGACCGCGAGGCTCGCCTCGTCCGGTGCGTACGCCTGCCCTGTCGCGCGCGCCAGGTCCCAGCCGTGCACGACGAGTTCATCCATGGCCACGGCCCCGGCGACGGCACCCGGCAGGTCGATGCCGCCCGCCCTCGTCATGCCCTCGTACGCGGCCGGGTCGCGCCACGCCTCCACCAGCTCTCCGAGCAGCTTGGGCAGTTCGGCACGCCACTCGGGGCCGATGTCGGGAAGGGAATCCCCCGGGTTCTGGTCGAGCTGCGGTCCCAGGTTCTTGCGCCCGGCGTCCCGGAACGCGCCCGTGAGGCCGATCAGGTGGCCCAGCAGATGGCGTACTTGATACTCCGGGCAGGGCGTGGGCCCCGCGAGCTGCTCGTCGGTGACGCCCTCCGCGACGGCCGCCACCAGCCGGGCCTGCCGATCGAAGTCGACGATCTTCGTCATGATTCCTCCTGAATCCGGGCGGCCCTTCCCCACGGACCGCTGCCCTGCCCTGTAGACCGACCCGGAACCCGGAACTCATCGCCGAGGCCCGCGAGCCTCTGCCTGGGCGCGGTGCTGGTCTCCGGCTTCGGGAGCTCATGACCGACCCCTCGCGTGCTACTTCACGTCGGCCCAGCGCTTGACGTGGCCAACGGCCTCCGCGAGCTCGTCGGGCGGCAGCTTCTCGATGGCGTTGCCGTGGTGGGCGCCGGGCGCGATGTAGCGGTACGAGTCACGCTTGCTGGGCGTGAACTTCTCGGCGCTCCACGGATCGTTCTCGGCGTAGATGAAGAGCATTCGCTCGCCCTTGGTCCGCACCCAGCGGTCGACGTCGGCGACGGTCCTGCCCTCGTAGGTTCCGCCGCGCATGGCGGCAGGGAGCGAGGAGTCGGGGTGCCGCAGGCCCGGGTACCGGGTCAGACCGTCGAGATGGTTCAGCTTCAGGGCCGCCCAGCCGAGCTGCGTGGCGGCCTGTCGGTCGTGCGGGCCGCCGCCGTGGGTGCCGAGGACCTCGTCCTGGAACATGCCCATGCCGTTCTTCCTGGACCAGGCGTACAGCTCGTCGTCCGTGGCCTTCTTCGCGTCGGGCACGGTCGGGCATGCGTCGATCCCGCCGCTCTGCCAGAAGCCCCACACCTGTTCGAGCACGCCTCGCTCGTAGGCGCGGTCCGCGGTGCCGAGGTTCTCCTCGAACGTGGCGCCTTCCTTCGCTGCCTCCGCCTCGAACCTGGGAAGCAGCGTGTCACGGCGCAGGAGCATCTCGCGCTGCACGGCATTCAGGGCGCCGCGGCACTCACGTGTCCCGACGGTCCTGAAGAAACGCTCATAGGCGTGGTCGTCCGCGTTGTCGGCGTCGTTCGGCGCGACGACCGCGACGACCCCGTCCAGGTCGTCGGGGTAGTAGCGCTCGTGGTACGTCGCCGTCATGCCGCCCTTGCTGGCGCCGACGCCGATCCACTTGCCCTTCTCGATGCCACGCAGCGCCCGGGTAAGCCGGTGCTCGTCGGCCGCCTCCTGCTGGACAGTGAGCTTCGACCAGTCGTCGCCCGCGGCCCCGGAGGGGCGCGACTTCTCGAAGTAGCGGTGCTCCACGCTCACTTGGTTTGCGTCGAGGATGTCGGTGAGCGGCGTGACGCCGGAGAAGAGGTCGTAGCCCGGAGTGAAGAGGACCGTCGGCCTGTCCGTGCTCTTGTGCCAGAGGGTCAGGCGCTGGGTGAAGGTACCCGCGCCCGGGTCGCGGTGGTCGACGGGCTGGGCATAGGTGAGCGAGTACTGGGGGTGGCCCCGCACCTCTTCCACGCCGGTGACCGTCATCCCGGGAATGCCTTCCAGGCGTTCACGGAAATCTTCGGCGCCGGCTCCCGCCACACCGGCGGGCGTCCGCGCCGCCGCGGGCGCGGACCCGGCCAGTACGGCCGAGCCCGCCAGCACGCCCGCACACAGCAGCGCCGACACCCCTTTGGCGCCCTTGATCCCCTTGTTCCGCACTCGCCCCAACCCTCCTTGCAAAGCCACTACTTCACATTGGCCCAGCGCTTGATCGTAGCGATGGCCTCGGTCTGCTGTGCGGCGGGGAGTTTGGCGATGGAGGCGCCGTGGTTGGAGGCGGGGGCCTCGTAGCGGTAGGAGTCGCGGTGGCTTGGGGTGAACTTCTCCGCGCTCCACGGGTCGTTCTCGCCGTAGATGAACATCATCCGCTGGCCGCGGGTCTTCACCCAGTGGTCGACGTCGGCGATGGTCCGGTTGTTGTACGAGCCGCGCATCGACTCGGGCAGCACGGAGTTGGGCTGGTAGATGTCCGGGTGGTTGCGGACGTCCTTGAGGTGCTTGAACTTCAGGTCAGCCCAGCCGAGTTGGGTGGCGGCCTGGCGGTAGTAGGGGCCTGTGCCGTTCGTGCCGAGGGTCTCGTCCTGGTAGACGCTGAGGCCGTGCTTCTTCGACCAGTCGTAGAGCTCGTCGTCGGTGGCTTTCCTGGCGTCGGGCACGGTCGGGCAGTTGTCGACGGTGCCGCTCTGCCAGAAGTTCCACACCTGGTCGAGCACCGCGAACTCGTAGGCCCGGTCGGTGGTGCCCAGCGTCTCCTCGAAGGTGTCGCCGTTCGCCTTCGCGTCCGCCTCGAACTTGGGGATCAGCGCGTCACGGCGTACGAGCATCTCGCGCTGCACGGCGTTGAGCGCGGCACGGCACTCGGCCGTGCCGACCGTCCTGAAGAAGTGCTCGTAGCCGCTGTCATCCCTGTTGTCGGCGTCGTTCGGGGCCACGAAAGCGACGACCGCGTCCAGGTCATCGGGGTAGAAACGCTCGTGGTAGGTCGCCGTCATGCCGCCCTTGCTCGCGCCCGTGCCGAGCCACTTGCCCTTCTCGATGCCGCGCAGCGCCTGCGTGAGGCGGTGTTCGTCGGCTGCCTCCTGCTGGACGGTGAGCTTCGACCAGTCGGAGCCGGCCGCGCCCGAGGGGCGGGACTGCTCGAAGTAGCGGTGCTCGACGCTGACCTGGTTGGCGTCGATCAGCTTGGTGAGGGCGGTGGTGTTCGAGGCGAGGGTGTAGCCGCCGGTGTACAAGACGGTCGGTTTGTCCGTGGCCTTGTGCCAGAGCGTGGCGCGCTGGGTGAACGTGCCGGCGCGGGGATTGCCGTGGTCGACGGGCTGCGTGTAGGTGAGCGTGTAGAAGGGGTGGCCCTCCCTGTCGGCCACGGAGACGACCTTCATGCCGGGGATCTTCTCCAACTGCTCCCGGATGTCCGCCTTGGTGGCCGCCGCCGGACTCGCGTCACCCTGCGCGGCCGCGGGCGCCGCCCCGCCGAGTACGGCCGCGCCCGCCATGAATCCGGCACAGACCAGCGCGGATATCCCCTTGTTGCGCACCTTGTCTCCTCGTACTGGAGCGAAATGGTTGCGCGGATGGTAACCGCTTCCACTCGCGGTGCGACAGAGGGTACTCGCGGTGCGACAGTGGCCATGTCGCGGTGCGACAGGGGCTATGTGAGGTGTGCCAGGGCCGTCGTCACGTGTGCGAGATCCTCGTCGGACGCCAACCCGGCGTGGTAAAGCCGCAGTTCGTCCGCACCCAGCGTGGCCGCGTTCTCGGCGTCGGCGGCGAGGGTGGCGGGGCTGCCGCCCATGCCGGAGACGACGGTGAGGTTCGCGGCGAGGGTGGTGCGGGCCGTGCGGTGCGCGGCGAAGGGCGCCAGCGCCCGGGCGCCGCCCGTACAGGGCACGACCACGCCGTCGGCCACGGAGAGGATGCGCTCGGGATCGACTCCGGCGTTGGCCCCGCAGTGGTACGCCACCGGGTCGGCGTGCAGCAGTACTTGGAAGCCGTACGGGGCGGCGGCGCGCACGGCCGCGATCGCCGCCTCCTGGAGCGTACGGGCGGTTTCCTCGCGCCACGCGCGCGTGGCGGCCGCCGTCTGCGCCCCCAGGAGCTTCTCCACCGCCTCCCAGCCCCCGGGAGGCTCCTCGCCGCGCCACACGGGCTCCAGGGCGCGGCGGACACCGGCCGCCAACTCGTCGGGGGCGAGGCCTTGCCCGGCGTACCCCGCACGGCAGTCCGCGCAGAAGCAGAGGGACATCAGGTACTGCCCGGCCTCCCCGAGCGGCACTCCCGCGATCTTGTCGTGAGCGTGCAGATGCGCGAGGCCGTACCAGCCGAGGGACTCCAGCTCGGTGCCGCCCGCGCCGGGCCGGACGGCGGCCTCGGCGGCGAGATCGACGAGGTACGCGCGCGTGGCGGGCCGTGCGATGCAGGGCGCCCAGGGATAGCGGTCTCCGTAGGCGTTGACGACGCCGGTGTCCGGATGCTCGGCGCCCATACGGGAGTTGTGGGCGAGGACGACCCAGGTGTGCACGTCGAGCCCGGCGGCCGCCAGCGCTTCGGCGGCCTCTCCGTAGGCGTCGCCGGGGGCCCAGCTCCCGGCCGCGTACGGGCGCAGCTCGCGTCCCTGCCACCAATCGCCCGGTTCGTAGAGCACCGCCGCGTGCTCGGCGGTGACGATGCGGTGGCGCGGGTGGCGCGGGGTGAGCGCGCGGGTGGAGTGGTAGGCGGAGGCGAGGGTGACCTGCTGGACGCCGAGGCCGGCGACGCGCGCGGGCGCCGCGGGGTCGCCGACGACGTCCCAGGGGTACAGGAAGGCGGAGGTCCTCACGCGCTCTCCTCCCGCAGCAGGGCCCGCCCGCGCTCGGTCAGTTCGGCGAGGCGCTTGATGTGTTCATCGGCGGGTTCGTGCAGCGGCGTCCGCACCCCGCCGACGTCGAGCCCGGCCAGGCGTACGCCCGCCTTGACGAGGGAGACGGCGTATCCCCTGCCCTCGGCGCGCAGCTCCACGAAGGGGCGGTAGAAGCCGTCGATGAGGCGGTTCACGGTGGCGTCGCCCTCGGCGGTCCGGGCGTTGAAGGCCCGGTGGAAGGCGAGCGCGATGTCGGGCGCGAAGCAGAAGACGGCGGACGAGTAGAGCGTCACGCCGATGCCGCGGTAGGCGAGCCCGGTCAGCTCGGCGGTCGGCAGGCCGTTGAAGTAGAGGAAGTCCTCCGGGACTTCCGCGCGTACGGCGCTGACGATGCGCTGCATCAGGTCCATGTCGCCGAGGCCGTCCTTGAACCCGATGATGCCCTCGGTGCGGGCGAGCCCGACCACGGTCTCCGGGGTGAACACGGCGTTGTCGCGCTGGTAGACGATGACTTCGAGGGAGGTCGCCGCGGCCAGTTCGGCGTAGTGCCGAAGCAGGCCCTCCTGCCCGGCCACGACGAGATAGGGAGGCATCGCGAGCAGCCCGTCGGCGCCCGCGTCCTCGGCGAGCTTCGCGTACCTGACGGCGAGCGCGGTGCCGTAGCCCGCTCCCGCGACCACCGGCACGCGTCCCGCCGACTCCTCGACGGCGGCGGCGACGCACGCCCGGAACTCCTCGGGCGTCAGGGCGTGGAACTCACCCGTGCCGCAGCAGGCGAACACGGCCGCCGCACCCGCCTCGACCCCCGCGCGCACGTGCGCGCGGAAGACGTCGAGGTCGATGGAGCCGTCCGGCGCGTAGGCGGTGACCGGGAAGAACAGCGGCCCGCTGGGGATGTCGAGTCGAGCGGCGAGGGGTGCTGACGTCACGGGCTCTCCCTTAGCGTGCACGTTTTCCGATCCACGTTTCTGATCCACGTCCATATTTCTGAACAGCTCCACGCTAAGGTGCCCGCCGATCCCCGGTCAAGCGTCAAGGTCGGCAAGAGAATCGCGATTTGAGAGCGATTCGCGAGCGGATCACGCACCTCCGTACGACACTTGACGCGACGAGCCGTCGATCTCTAGCGTGTCCACAAATGTGAATGCTGTACGTACACATACACAGGAGACCTTCCTCATGCCCGCTTCCCGCACCGTCCTGCTCACCGGCGCCGCAGGCGGCCTCGGCACCCTGATGCGGGGGCTGCTTCCGGCCTACGGCCACGACCTGCGGCTGCTCGACGTGCGGCCCATCGAGGGCGAGCCGGACGCGATCACGGCGGACCTCGCCGACAAGAAGGCGCTGCGGGAGGCCGTGCGGGGTGTCGACGCGGTCATCCATCTCGCGGGCATCTCCCTGGAGTCCTCCTTCGACAAGATCCTGCGGGCGAACATCGAGGGGACGTACAACCTCTACGAGGCGGCGCGCGAGGAGGGTGTCCGCCGGGTCGTCTTCGCCTCGTCGAACCACGCGGTGGGGTTCACGCCGCGACCCGTCGGCGACGATCCGCTGATCGCGGTGGACACGCCGCGCCGCCCCGACACGTTCTACGGCCTGTCGAAGTCCTTCGGCGAGGATCTCGCCCAGTTCTACTGGGACAAGCACGGGGTCGAGACGGTCTCGGTGCGGATCGGGTCGTGCTTCCCGGAGCCGACGAGCGTGCGGATGCTGTCGGTCTGGATGTCGCCGGGCGACGGCGCGCGACTCTTCCACGCGGCGCTGACCGCTTCCACGGTGGGGCATGCGGTGGTGTACGGCTCGTCCGCCAACACGCGGCTGTGGTGGGACCTTTCGTCGGCGCGTGCGCTGGGCTATGAGCCGCAGGACGACTCGGAGCAGTACGCGGAGAAGCTGGTCGCGGAGCAGGGCGAACTGGATCCCGGGAACCCGGATCACGCGAACCTGGGGGGCCACTTCTGCACCAACCCTCAGGTGTGGCCGTACTGAGGGGCCTCTTTCCCCAACCCCACCCCTTCCCGAAAACCCGCTGCGCGGGGGCGTCCTCAAACGCCGGACGGCTGAAAGATTCAGCCCGTCCGGCGTTTGAGGACGAATCCCGAACCCCCACCCGGGCGCCAAACGGGCACCCGAGGCCCCCCGAACGGGCACCCCGCCCGCCCGAACCAGAGGCCGCGGCCCCGCCAAACGGGCAGAGACGGGCGCCATCGCCCCCGTTCCGAGCCTGTTCACACACCCCGCCCCGCTGTAGAACTTTCCCCCAGGGCCCGAACGGGCACGGCGAGGGAAGGAGGCGGCCATGACCGCGGAAGAGCGTCAGCGAAAAATCGTCCGGGCCGCGCGGACCTCCGGCTCCGTGGACGTCACCGCCCTCGCCACCGAACTGGGCGTCGCCAAGGAAACCGTCCGCCGGGACCTCCGCGCCCTGGAGGACCACGGACTCGTCCGCCGCACCCACGGCGGCGCCTACCCCGTGGAGAGCGCCGGCTTCGAGACGACCCTCGCCTTCCGCACCACCATGCACGTCCCGGAGAAGCGAAGGATCGCCACCGCCGCCGCCGACCTCCTCGGCGACGCCGAAACGGTCTTCGTCGACGAGGGCTTCACCCCGCAGCTCATCGCCGAGGCACTCCCCGAGGCCGCCAAGGGCCGCCCGCTGACCGTGGTCACCGCCTCCCTGGCCACCGCCGGCGCCCTCGCCGAGGCCGCCGACATGTCCGTGCTGCTCCTCGGCGGCCGCGTCCGCCCCGGCACCCTCGCGACCGTCGACCACTGGACGACGCGCATGCTGGCCGGGTTCGTGATCGACCTCGCCTACATCGGGGCCAACGGCATCTCCCGTGAGCACGGCCTGACCACGCCCGACCCCGCCGTCAGCGAGGTCAAGACGCAGGCCATCCGCGCGTCACGGCGCACCGTGTTCGCGGGTGTGCACACCAAGTTCGGGGCGACGAGCTTCTGCCGGTTCGGGCACGTCGGCGAGCTGGAGGCGATCGTCACGAGCACGCAGTTGCCCGCCTCCGAGGCACACCGCTACTCGCTCCAGGGCCCCCAGGTCATCCGCGTCTGAAACCCCCGCTCGCCCTCCCCCACTCCCCTCCCCACTCCCCGTCCGCACCTTTCGTGATCCCGCACGCCCGAACCCACCCCGACGCACCCCTCACCCAACCCATAAGTCCCCATACGTCCAGGAGCATTCATGCGAACCCAGAGCCGACGGAGGCCGCGCGCACTCGCCGCGGCAGCCGCAGGGACGCTGCTTGCCCCGCTGCTCTCCGGCTGCTGGGCCGGGGCGGGCGGGACCGGTTCCGGCGACTCCATCAACGTACTGATGGTGAACAACCCGCAGATGGTCGAACTGCAGAAGCTCACCGCCGCCCACTTCACCAAGGAAACGGGCATCAAGGTGAACTTCACGGTCCTGCCCGAGAACGACGTCCGCGACAAGATCAGCCAGGACTTCGCCAACCAGGCGGGCCAGTACGACGTCGCCACGCTCAGCAACTACGAGATCCCGATCTACGCCAAGAACGACTGGCTGCACGAGCTCGGCTCGTACACCCGCAAGGACACGGCGTACGACGAGAAGGACGTACTGCCGTCGATGCGCCAGTCCCTCACCGGGGACGACGGCAAGCTCTACGGACAGCCCTTCTACGGGGAGTCGTCCTTCCTGATGTACCGCAAGGACGTCTTCGAGAAGGCCGGTCTCACCATGCCGAAGAAGCCCACCTGGCAGCAGGTGGGGAAGCTCGCGGCGGAGGTGGACGGCGCCGAGTCCGGGATGAAGGGCATCTGCCTGCGCGGCCTTCCGGGCTGGGGCGAGCTGATCGCGCCCCTGACGAGTGTGGTGAACACCTTCGGGGGGACGTGGTTCGACAAGGACTGGAAGGCCCGGCTTGACTCCCCCGAGTTCAAGAAGGCGACACAGTTCTACGTGGACCTCGTGCGCGAGCACGGCGAGTCCGGAGCCGCCCAGTCCGGCTATGCCGAGTGCCTGAACAACCTCACCCAGGGCAAGACCGCCATGTGGTACGACGCCACGGCCGCCGCCGGGTCGCTGGAGTCCGCCAAGTCCCCGGTCAAGGGCAAGATCGGCTACGTACCCGCGCCGGTGGAGAAGACCGAGAGCTCCGGGTGGCTCTACACCTGGGCCTGGGGTCTGCAGAAGGCGTCGCGCAACCCGGACAAGGCCTGGAAGTTTGTCTCCTGGGCGTCCAGCAAGGAGTACGAGGAACTGGTCGGCGAGAAGATCGGCTGGTCCAACGTCCCCGCGGGCAAGCGCGCCTCCACGTACGCCAACCCCGAGTACCGCAAGGAAGCCGCCGCCTTCCAGGACGTCACCCATGCCGCCATCGAGGGCGCGAAACCGCGTGACCCGGGCGTGCAGCCCCGGCCCGCGCCCGGCATCCAGTTCGTCGGCATACCCGAGTTCACCGACCTCGGCACGAAGGTCTCCCAGGAGATCAGCGCGGCCATCGCCGGACGCCAGTCCGTCGAATCGGCCCTCAAGAAGTCACAGAAGCTCGCCGAGAAGATCGCCGAGGAGTACGAGGGACGATGACCGCCACCGCGAGTACCCCCACCGTCGCGCCCCCGACCGCGCGCGCGTCCTCCCCCAGGAAGCCGGGCGGCAGGCTGCGCGCCTGGGCCACCAGGGCCCCGCTCCTGCCCGCCCTGATCTTCATGGTCGTCGTCACCCAGCTGCCGTTCGTGGCCACGCTGGTGATCTCCTTCTTCGACTGGAACGCCCTCTACCCCGACGCCCGCAGCTTCGCCGGGCTCGACAACTACTCCGAGGTCCTCACCGACCCGGACCTGCGCAAGTCCGTCCTGACGACCATCGTGCTCACGGCCACGGTGGTGCTCGCGAGCCTCGTCATCGGACTCGCTCTCGCCCTGCTCCTCGACCGGAAGTTCCGGGGCCGTGGTCTGGTGCGTACGTTGCTGATCGCGCCCTTCCTGCTGGTGCCGGTGGCCGCCGCGCTGCTGTGGAAGCACGTGCTCTACAACCCTGAGTACGGCCTCTTCAACGGCCTCCTGAACTGGGTGGGCGGTGAGGGCGCGGCGCAGCCCGACTGGGTGTCCAACACCCCGCTGATCGCCATCGAGGCCTCCCTGATCTGGCAGTGGACGCCCTTCATGATGCTGATCCTGCTCGCCGGCCTGCAGAGCCGCGACAGCGAGCTCATCGAGGCGGCCCGGATGGACGGCGCGGGCAACTGGCAGGTGTTCCGGTATCTGACGCTGCCGCATCTGCGGCGCTATCTGGAGCTGGGGGCGCTGCTCGGCTCGATCTACATCGTGCAGAACTTCGACGCCGTCTTCACGATCACCTCGGGCGGTCTGGGCACGGCGAACCTGCCCTACACCGTCTACCAGAGCTTCTACCAGGCCCACGAGAACGGTCTGGCGTCCGCCGCCGGTGTCCTCGTCGTCATCGGTTCCATCATCATCGCGACCTTCGCGCTGCGGGTCGTCTCGTCCCTGTTCCGTGAGGAGGCGTCCCGCGCATGAGCACCGTAGCGACGCGAGTACGTACACAGCCCGGGAGCCGCTTTCGCATCCGGGGCTCCGCCGGCCTCGGCCTCGCAGCCTGGCTGGCCGGCATCCTGTTCTTCCTGCCCATCGCCTGGATGACGCTGACCTCCTTCCACTCGGAGGAGGACGCGGCGACCAACCCGCCCTCGCTCGCCGCCTCGCTCACCCTGGACGGCTACCGCGAGTTCTTCGGCTCGGGCGGCGGCGCGAGCCCCTGGCCCGCGCTCATCAACTCGACCGTGGCGTCGGTCGCATCGACCCTGCTTGTGCTGATCCTGGCGCTGCCCGCCGCGTACGCGCTCTCCATCAGGCCGGTGAAGAAGTGGACGGACGTCCTGTTCTTCTTCCTCTCGACGAAGATGCTGCCGGTCGTGGCGGGTCTCCTGCCGATCTATCTCTTCGCCAAGAACACCGAGATGCTCGACAACATCTGGCTGCTCGTCATCCTCTACACGTCGATGAACCTGCCGATCGCGGTGTGGATGATGCAGTCCTTCCTCGCCGAGGTGCCGGTCGCGATCATCGAGGCCGCGCAGATCGACGGGGCACGGCTGCCCACCATCCTCGCGCGCGTGGTGGCCCCCATCGCGCTGCCGGGCATCGCGGCGACGTCCCTGATCTGCTTCATCTTCAGCTGGAACGAACTCCTCTTCGCACGGGTGCTGACGGGCGTCGTCGCCCAGACCGCCCCTGTGTTCCTGACCGGCTTCATCACCAGCCAGGGCCTCTTCCTGGCCAAGGTGTGCGCCGCGTCGCTCGTGATCTCCCTGCCGGTGCTCGCCGCGGGGTTCGCCGCCCAGGACAAGCTGGTCCAGGGCCTGTCGTTGGGAGCCGTCAAGTGAAGGCCGCCATCATCGAGTCCGTCGGCAAGGCCGTCGTCGGCGAGGTGCCCGACCCCACGCCGGGGCCGCGCGAGGTCGTCGTCGAGGTCGCCGCGTGCGGTCTGTGCGGGACCGATCTGCACATCCTGCAGGGCGAGTTCGCGCCCACGCTGCCGGTGGTTCCGGGGCACGAGTTCGCCGGGGAGGTGGTGGGGCTCGGGCGCGAGGTCACGGAGCTCGCGGTCGGCGACCGGGTCGCGGTCGACCCCTCGCTGTACTGCCACGAGTGCCGCTACTGCCGCACCGGCCACAACAACCTCTGCGAGCGCTGGGCCGCGATCGGCGTCACCACGGCGGGCGGCGCGGCCCAGTACGCCCTCGCGCCCGTCGCCAACTGCGTGCGGCTCCCCGAGCACGTACGCACCCAGGACGCGGCCCTCATCGAGCCGCTGTCCTGCGCGGTGCGCGGCTACGACGTGCTGCGCGCCCGGCTCGGCGCCCACGTCCTGATCTACGGCTCGGGGACGATGGGCCTGATGATGCTGGAGCTCGCCAAGCGGACGGGAGCGGCGAGCGTGGACATCGTGGACCTCAACCCGGACCGCCTCGCCACGGCGCGGCAGTTGGGCGTATCGGGGTCGGCCGCGGGCGCGGACGAGCTCGACCGGCCGCAGGGCTGGGACATCGTGGTCGACGCCACGGGGAACGCGAACGCGATCCAGGACGGCATCGGGCGCGTCGCCAAGGCGGGGACGTTCCTGCAGTTCGGGGTCGCCGACTACGCGACGCGGGTCAGCATCGACCCGTACCGCATCTACAACCAGGAGATCACCATCACCGGGTCGATGGCGGTCCTGCACAGCTACGAGCGGGCGGCGGAGCTGTTCGCCGGGGGTGTTCTCGACCCGGACGTCTTCATCAGCGACAGGCTCCCCCTGGACACCTACCCCCAGGCGCTGGAACGTTTCGCCTCGGGCATGGGCCGGAAGATCGTGGTGGTGCCCTAGGAATGGCCGCGGCGGCGGGGAGAGAAACTTCCGCGGGTAAGGGAACGGCAAAGCCGGGACGTTCGTTACCCCGGACATGACCGCTATGACACCCGGCTCGAACATCCCTCTCTCCGCCACCCGCGTGGCGGTTGACGTCGCCGCTCCGGTGCGGCTCGACGTGTCGGGCCTGCTGCTCACCGCCGACGGCAAGGTGCGCTCCGACGACGACTTCATCTTCTTCAACCAGCCCTCGGGCCCCGGTGTGACCTACCAGTCGGGTGGCGGCACCACGCCCGACAAGATCACGGTGGACACCAGTGCCGTGCCCGCGGGCATCGAGAAGATCGTCGTCACCGCGAGCCCGGACGCGCCGGGCCAGTCCTTCCAGGGCATCGAGCCCACCGCCACCATCCGCAACGCGGACGACGGAACCGTCCTCGCCTCGTTCACGCCCCCGCAGCTCGGCGGCGAGACCGCCCTGGTGATCGTCGAGGTCTATCTGCGCAACGGCGCGTGGAAGGCGCGCGCCGTCGGCCAGGGGTACTCCAACGGCCTGGCCGGCATCGCGACGGACTTCGGTGTCTCGGTCGAGGAGCCCGCCGCCCCGGCGGCTCCGGCGCCCGCCGCCCCGATGGCGCCCCCGTCCGGCGCCCCCGTCCAGGGCCCGCCCCCGCCGGCCGCGGACCCCCGCGTCGCCGCGCCCGCCGCCCCCGCCGCTCCCCCGGCGCCCGCGGCCCCCGCGCCCGGCGCCGGGAAGATCAACCTGGACAAGGGCCGGGTCAGCCTCCAGAAGAACCAGACCGTGTCCCTGGTCAAGGGCGGCAAGCCGCTCCTCTCGCAGGTCAAGATGGGCCTCGGCTGGGAGCCCGCGTTCCGCGGCAAGGACATCGACCTGGACGCCTCCGTCATCGCGTACGGCCCGCAGCGCAACCACGTGGACAGCTGCTACTTCGGCAAGCTGTCGATCGTGAACGGCGCGATCAAACACTCCGGCGACAACCTCACGGGCGAGGGCGGCGGTGACGACGAGGTGATCGTCGTGGACCTGGGCCGGCTGCCGCAGGACGTCACGGGCCTCGTCTTCACGGTGAACTCGTTCTCGGGCCAGAAGTTCACGCAGGTCGCCAAGGCGTACTGCCGCCTGCTCGACGCGGCGACGGGTGAGGAGCTGGTCCGCTTCGACCTCACGAACGCCGAGGCGCAGACGGGCGTGATGATGGCCAAGCTGATCAAGCAGTTCACCGGCGAGTGGGAAATGACCGCCATGGGTGACTTCGTCAAGTCACGCACCGTGCGCGGAATGGTGAAGCCCGCGGCGCAGGCGCTGTAGCCGAGGCGCGCACCTCCGGCGGCCGTGAGAGGCCGCCGGAAGCCTCTGGAGGCAAGCGCAGGGGCGGCCGGCGGGGAAGGGATGACCTTCCCGTCGGCCGCCCCTTGTCGTACGTGGGGACGCGCGCGCAGGCGTACGTCAGATCAGAGCTTGGCCAGCTTGGGATAGGGGCTCAGGAACCTTCCCTGGCGGCCTGCGAAGTCGATGACCACTGCTTCCTCGCCTTCCACTCCGACGATCCGTCCGAGTCCGTACTGATCGTGGGAGACCCGGTCGCCCACGGCGAACTGCTCGATGGGCGGCGCGGGGGGCGGCGGAACGTTGAAAGGGCTGTTCGGCAGGTGGCGTCGGGTACCGGGGGGCCTCGTCATGTTCTGAGTATGCGCCCTCCGGACCCCGCCGCACCATGCTCCGAGCTCACACGGTCCTCACATCGGCATCAAACCGACACACAATTGCAGGTTCCCCGTAGCGGTACGTAGTTGTTCCGTGGCACCACGCGCACGACGCGCACATACGTGCACCAGGGGCCTCGGCCGCCTTCGCGATTCAGCGGAAGGACAGGAGGGGCCGAAGGGATCAGAACAGGGCACTGTAGGCATTCAGGGCGGGCTGTCCGCCGAGGTGTGCGTACAGGACGGTCGCGTCGCGCGCGATCTCCCCCCTGTCCACCAGGTCGATCATCCCGGCCATCGACTTCCCCTCGTACACCGGATCGGTCACCATGCCCTCCGTGCGGGCCGCGAGCCGCATCGCGTCGAGGGTGGCCTCGTCGGGGAGTCCGTAGGTCCCCGCGTGATAGCGCGCGTCCAGCTCGATGTCGGCGTCCTTCACCTCTGCCTGTACGCCGATGAGTTCGGCGGTCCCGCGGGTGATCCTGGCGATCTGCTCGCGGGTACGGCCGGGATCGGCGGAGGCGTCGATGCCGAGGACGCGGCGGGGGCGGGCCCCCTCCTCCGCGAGCGCGGCGAAGCCCGCGACCATCCCGGCCTGCGTGGACCCGGTCACCGAGCAGACCACGACGGTGTCGAAGAACACCCCCAACTCCTCCTCCTGCTCGGTCACTTCGTAGGCCCAGCGCGCGAAGCCCAGGCCGCCGAGGCGGTGCTCGGAGCAGCCCGCCGGGATCGCGTACGGCTTGCCGCCGGACTCCTCGACCTCCCGCACCGCCTGCTCCCAGCTCTCCTTGATGCCGATGCCGAACCCGGCGCGCACGAGGCGTACGTCGGCGCCCGCGAGCCGGCTCACGAGGATGTTGCCGACCTTGTCGTACACGGAATCGGGCCAGTCGACCCAGCTCTCCTGGATCAGCACGCACTTGAGTCCGGCGCGGGCCGCGACGGCCGCGACCTGGCGGGTGTGGTTGGACTGGACGCCGCCGATCGACACGAGGGTGTCGCAGCCCTGCGCCAACGCGTCGGCCACCAGGAACTCCAGTTTGCGCGTCTTGTTGCCGCCGTACGCGATGCCGGAGTTGCAGTCCTCGCGCTTGGCCCAGAGCGCGGCGCCGCCGAGGTGGTGGGTGAGGCGGTCCAGGGGATGGACGGGCGAGGGGCCGAAGAGGAGGGGGTAGCGGGCATACGAATCGAGGGGTGTGGACACGTGGGCCTCCGGCCGGTTCAGGGCTGCAGGGGCGCCGGACACCACGGCCGCCACGAACCGGCGGCTTGGCCGCCCGCAGTGCCGCGATGCGGGCGGCGTGTTCGCCTGAAATGCTAGATGTCAACTCGCCCCGTGGGCAATGGCCTTGGGCGTGCGCGCCCACGGCCAGTCGCTCGAAGTGCCCGTCTCCAGCAACTGCACCATTCGGAACGCCGCGTCCGAGAGCCCGCCGAAGACATGACGATTGCCCGTGCCGGACTCGCCGTGGCCCACCCGGTGGCCCGCGAGGTTCCAGGTGTAGACGGGGATGTGCGCCGGGACCTGCTCGGTCGGGTCACCGTGGTAGTTGTACGTCGCCTGCTCGTCGGTGACGATCAGGACCCGGTCGTGCTTCTTGTAGAAGCGGCGCACCGCCTCGGTGGTGTTCGTGCCGCCGAGGCTGCCGAAGCGCTCGAGCACCTTCAGGACGGACTCGCCCTTGCCGTACGTCACCCGGGCGCTGGTCGTGCCGAACTCGACCAGGTCCGCGTGCGCCGCCCGCAGGGCGAGCGCCGTGCCGAAGACCGCGGCCGCGTCGGCGCGGTTGAGCTGCGAGCGGTCCGAGAGCGGCGACCACATCGAGCCCGAGCGGTCGACCAGGATCAGCGAACGGCCGGGCAGGGCAGGCACGTTGGCCAGCGAGTGGCCGAGCGCCTGCTCCAGCGGGTACGCCCAGCGCAGCGACGGCGCGTGCTGGTACGCGGCGAGGTAGCGGAAGGGGAACTGTCGCGACTTCGCGACCTGTGCCGGGTCCGCGAGCTTCGCCGCGACGACACCGGCCACCTCGTCCGACACCCCAGCCTCGTCGAAGTTGCGCAGGTTCCGGACGAGCGCCATCACGCCCATGGACGGGATGACGGCTTCCCAGGCCGCCTTGTCCATCGGCCCCTGCAGCCAGCCCGCGAGCGCCTCCCAGGTCATGCCCGCCTCGGCGAGCCGCGCGGCCCCGCCCGTCCCGGTGACCACCGCGCGCCGCTCGGCGACCGGCACCGCCATCAGCGCGCGGTGCGCGGCCAGGATGCGGGCGGAGGCGGGCGGGACAGCGGTCTCGGGGTGGTGGCGGCGGTCGAGCGCGTACTGGAAGAGGGCGCCCTGCCACGGCTTGTCCGCGTCGGGCGTGGCGTGCACGAGGTTGAGGATGTCGCCGAAGCGGTACCCCTTGGACGCCATGTCGTACTTCAGCAGCGCCTTCTCGCCGTACAGGCGGCGCACGGCGTCGGCGATGCCGCGCTTGACGGGCTTGGGGACGTTGCGGCCGTACGTCGCCGTCCAGTACCCGAGCAGCTCGCCGGGCTCGTCAGGGCGGCGCAGCACCGAGTCGACGACCCGGCGGTTGGCGGGGCCGTCGGTGACGCCCGCGTCGAGGCGCGCCTTGACGTACTCGGCGGCGCCGACCAGCGAGGCCGTGCGCATGTTGCCGTCGCCCCGCAGCCAGCCGAGCAGACCCGCGGTCCACTCCGGGTCCTCGACGGCGAGGCGCCGCACGAGCGCGGAGAAGCGGTCGTCGCGGGCGCCCCCGCCCTCGTAGAAGGTCCGCTGGGACACGAAGTTCGCCACCGAGAGCAGGAAGAGCTCGGAGCGCGGGTCGCGCAGGTGACCTCGGCCGCCCTGGTGGGTCGGCGCGAGGCGCCCGGTCGACTTCACGGCGGAAGTGACGAGCGCCTTCGCGGCCTTGGTGTTGAAGCGTGCCATGTGAATTCCCCCGAATTCGAATTTCTGGGGAAGACGGCACGGCAAGTTCGGGTGTCCAGAGTTCCATTCGGCTGAACTGACGATGGTGCTCTAACCCCTGAGCTACTCCGGCCTGTTGGTGCCGGAGACGGGACTCGAACCCGTCCGCTCCCCATTATGAGTGGAAGTAAGTCCTGCCTTCGCACCTGGACGGGACTCACTTTAGGAGGGTGAACTCAGGGGGCACCAATTCTTTTTCGGTGCGGGCCCGCATTCAGTGGCGCCGACGCCGCCACGGCCCCGTGATCGCCAGCAGGATGCCGGGGGTCTGGATGCTGGCGTAGAGCGTCTTGCCGTCGGGGGAGAACGTGACGCCGGTGAACTCGCTGTAGGAGGGCTTCTCGGGGGTTCCCGCGTTGAGTTCGTTGCGCGCGATGGGGTAAGTGCGGCCGCGCTCGGTCGCCCCGAAGAGGTGCTGGACGCCGTCGCCGTCCTCGGCGATGACGAGGCCGCCGTACGGGGAGACGGTGATGTTGTCCGGGCCGTCGAAGGCGCCGTCCTTGGCGGGGTCCGGATTGACGCCCAGGAGCACCTTCAGGGTGAGGGTGCGGCGCGACGGGTGGTAGAACCACACCTGCCCGTCGTGCGCGACGGGGCTCTCGTCACGGGCGAACGAGGCCACGATGTAGACACCGCCGTCACCCCACCACATGCCTTCGAGCTTGCGGGCGCGCGTGATGTCGCCGTCGTCGAACTGCTCGCGCACCGGGACCGTGCGGGCGTCGCGGTCCGGGACCTCGACCCAGTCCACGCCGTACACAGTGCCGATCCTGGTGGCGCGGGACAGGTCGTCCACGAAGCGGCCGCCGGAGTCGAAGCACTTGGGCGCCTTCAGGACGCCCGCGTCGTCGGCGAGCCTGCGCAGCTTGCCGCGGCCGTGCTCGAAGCCCTGCGGCGGGGTCCAGCGGTAGAGCAGGCCGTTGGGGCCCGACGCGTCCTCGGTGAGGTAGAGGTGGCCGCGCTTGGGGTCGACGACGACGGCCTCGTGGGCGTAGCGGCCAAGAGCCTTGATCGGCTTGGGGGCACGGTTGGCACGCCGGTCGTAGGGGTCGACCTCGAAGACGTAGCCGTGGTCCTTGGTCATGCCGTTCTGCCCGGCCCGGTCCTCGGTCTCCTCGCAGGTCAGCCAGGTGCCCCAGGGAGTGCTGCCGCCCGCGCAGTTGGTGGCGGTACCCGCGATACCGACCCACTCGGCGACCTGTCCGCCGCGGCGGACCTCGACGACGGTGCAGCCGCCGGCCGCGGCCGGGTCGTAGACGAGGCCTTCGGTGAGCGGGACGGGGTGCGCCCAGCGGGAGCGGGGGCCGCCGAGCTCATGGTTGTTGACGAGCAGTGTGACGCCGCGCGGGCCCTCGAAGGTGGCCGTGCCGTCGTGGTTGGACGGCGTGAACTCGCCGGTCTCCAGCTTCGTCTTCCCGCTGTGGGTGAGGACGCGGTACGAGAATCCGGCGGGCAGCGCGAGCAGGCCATCCGGGTCGGGGACGAGGGGGCCGTAGCCGGGGTCGCGGCCCAGCCCATCGGCCCCGCCCGCCGTCGTCTCCTCGGCGGCGAGCGCATTGGGGGCGGTGGCGAGCGCGCCGACACTGCCGGTCAGCGCGACCCCCGCTCCGGTGATCGCGGAGCGTCTGGCGAAGTCCCTGCGGGTGAGCGACATGATGTCTCCTGGGGCGGGTTCCGGCCGGGCTGTTTCGGCGTCACGTTCCCGCTCACGTATAAACGGCGGTTGAACGCCGTCCGACGTCAAGGGGCTTCCTTCCATGAACCTGCCAGGCACCGACCGCCGCGTCCTGATCAGCGGCGCCTCCCGAGGCCTGGGCAGAGCCCTCGCCCGCGCCTTCGCGGAGAACGGCGACCGCGTCGCGGTGCACTACGGCTCACGCGAGGACGACGCGCGCGCGACGCTCGCCTCGCTCAAGGGCGAGGGGCACGTCCTGGTGGGCGGCGACCTGTCGGATCCGGCGGGCGCGGCGGACGTCGCGGGGCGGGCCGCCGATGCGCTCGGCGGCGTGGACGTGCTGGTCAACAACGCCGCCGTGAATCTGCCGCATCCCCTCGCCGACACGTCGTACGAGGACTGGGCGGCGCTCTGGCACCGGCACGTATCGGTGAACCTTCTCGCGACGGCCAACCTCAGTCACCTGGCGGCACGCCGGATGATCGACCAGGGTACGGGCGGCCGGATCGTGAACATCGGCTCGCGCGGCGCTTTCCGCGGGGAG
Source organism: Streptomyces sp. NPDC002853 (assembly GCF_053591915.1). NCBI lineage: Bacteria > Bacillati > Actinomycetota > Actinomycetes > Kitasatosporales > Streptomycetaceae > Streptomyces > Streptomyces sp. NPDC002853. The sequence continues at coordinate 126,763 of NZ_JBSFUS010000011.1, forward strand.
CCCGACCACCCGGCGTACGGGGCGACCAAGGCGGCCGTGCACGCGCTCGGCCAGTCCCTCGCGGTGTCGCTGGCGCCGTACGGGATCGCGGTGGCGTCGGTGGCCCCCGGGTTCTTCGAGACCGAACGGGTGGCCCACCGGCTGAGCGGTGACGAGGGCGCGGCGATCCGCGCGCAGAGCCCCTTCGGGCGTGCGGGCACGGCGGACGAGATCGCCGCGGCGGTGCTGTGGCTGGCTTCACCGGTCGCGGAGTGGGCATCGGGTACGGTCCTCGACCTCAACGGCGCCTCACATCTGCGTACGTGACCCGGAGGTTCGCGGTCCTGAGCCAGTGGTCGGAAGAATCTTCGTAAACAAGGTCAACAGGAGCGGATCGCCCGGAAAGCCAAGATTTCGTGCGGAACGCCTTGACCCGCCCTCCGCACGGCAATAGACATCCCCTACCTGCATCACCCGTTGGGGGAGGCGAGCCGCGTGGACGCATCGCAGGCACGCAGCCTCCATGAGGACCGGCTGATGAAGCTGGCCAATGTCACCGGCGTCGGCATCGGCAAGGACGACTCCTCGGGGGCGGACGTGATCGTCGTGTTCGTGACCCGCAAGGTGCCCCGTGACCGGCTCCGGGACGAAGACGTGGTTCCGGCAGTGCTGGAAGGCGTCCCCGTACGCGTGCTCGCCATCGGTGAGCCCGCGGCGCAGTAGGACGGCCTGCGGAGGCGGACCGGAACTCCACCCTTCAACCAAGGGGAAGAGGTGGTCTGGCGTGGTGAGCCAGCCCGAATTGATGCGAGGACCCACCGGCGGTCAGCTCAGCGACAGCTCGCGCCAGCAGGCGGCAGGGGACTTCCTGGGCCCCCGGACGTCACTGGCCAACGTCGTCGGCTTCGGTCACGGCGTGAAGTGGATCGAGGGTGAGCCCACCGGCGAACCCGCGGTCATCGTGTTCGTGACCCAGAAGGTTCCGGAGTCCATGCTCCCGGAGCGGGACGTCATCCCCGCCCAGATGGACGACGGCACCCCCACCGACGTGGTCGCCGTCGGCCATGTCGCCGCGCAGCGGCAGCAGCGCAAGGCAGGGCGCACCGAGGACCGCTCGGTGACGTACGGGCCCGACGGCGGCGTGAGCGAGCAGCTCGCGGGCCTTTCGCAGCCCATGCTCGAAGAGCTCTCCGGGCTCGGCGCGTACGAGCCGCAGCTCCTCAAGCGCCGGATGCGCCCGTGTCCCTCCGGCGCCTCGGTCGGCAACGTACGCGTGACGGCGGGCACGCTCGGCAGCGTGGTCTACGACTTCCTGCCCGGCGCCTCGGTCGACCCGCCCGGACCCGGCCTCGGTGTGCCGGCGAAGTTCTACATCCTCTCCAACAACCACGTGCTCGCCGACTCCAACCGCGCCCAGCTGGGCAGCGCGATCGTGCAGCCGGGTGTCTTCGACGGCGGTCAGGACCCGGCCGACCGCATCGCGACCCTGGAGCGCTTCATCACGATCCAGTTCGCCCCGCAGACCCCGCTGGAGCGGCACAACAACGTCGTCGACGCGGCGCTCGGCACCGTCGACTTCCAGGACGCGACCCGCGAGACGTACTTCAGCGGTGCGCCGCGCGCCTGGCGCCGCAAGGCGAACGTCGCGGTCGGCGACCTGGTGAAGAAGACCGGCCGTACGACCAACATCTCCTTCGGCCGGATCATCGCCGTCGACGCCACCATCGACGTCAACTACGGCACGGCGGGCACGGCCCGCTTCAAGGACCAGATCCTGACGACGAACATCTCGGCGGGCGGCGACTCGGGGTCCCTGGTGACCTCACTCGACAACGTCGCGCTGGGCCTGCTGTTCGCCGGTTCCTCGACCGTCACCGTGCTCAACCACTACGAGAACGTCCGCGCGCTGCTGCGCATCGAGGTATCCGAGCAGCTGGCCTGACCGGTCGCACCACGAGAGGAGGGCTTCCATGACCACTCAGGCACGCAAGCAGAAGGGCCGGGCCCGCGCGGAGCACCGCTTCCACAATCCGCAGGGCGCCGAGGTCAAGACGCGTGACGAGGCGTTCGCCGCGCCCCAGGAGGTGTCCGCGGAGGCGGTCGCCACCACCTGCAAGCTGGAGCTGCACAACGGGGCGATCACCTTCGCCGTCGAGGTGAAGTTCAACCCGAACACCTACCCGCACGTGGTGGTGGGCGGTCAGATCACCTCGGGCATCTGCGGCGCTCCGTGGGACATCACGGGCGGCTTCATCGGCGACAGCATCCGGCTGGACGCCAAACGCACGGGCCAGGGCTCCTGCGCCAACACGATCACGATCGTCGGCGAGTACCAGAACCCTCCGGCGTACCGGGGTACGTACGGCTTCGACGGCGCCACGTCGTCGTTCAAGCACACGACGCTGTACCAGTGCTGAGGTATCAGTGCTGAGGCATCAGTGCTGAGCTGAATCGGCGAACCGGCCGGGGCGAAAGGTCCGCCCCGGCCGGTTCCCGACGTCACATCCCTTGCTGCGAACGGGCCTTGAAGGCCGCCTTGCGGGCTTCCTTGGCCACCTTCTTGTCGGGGTGCAGCCGACCCATCGCCTCCAGGACGTCCGCGGTGGCGGGGTGTTCGACCCGCCAGGCCGCGGCGAAGAAGCCGCTGTGCTGCTCGGAGAGACCCTCCACCAAGCCCTGCAGCTCGTCCGAGTTGCCCTCGGCCGCGAGCTGCGCGGCGATCGTGTCGATGGTCAGCCAGAAGACCAGCGCCTCGGAGGGCGCGGGCACGTCGGCCGCCCCGTGCTCGGCCAGCCACACCCGGGCCAGCCCGCCGAGCTCGGCGTCGTCGAGCACCTCCCGCAGGGCGGGCTCCGCCTCATTGCCGACCAGCGAGAGCGCCTGCTGGCACCGGAGCCGCCGCAGCGGCGCACCCTCGTCGCCGCCCCGCGCGGCGGCCAGCAACTCCCGTGCCGCGCCCAGCGGTTCGTGCCGCGCGAGCCACTGCTCGATCTCGGCCTGCGCGGCGGCCTGCGGGAAGCCGGCCGTCCCTTCGAGCAGCGCGTCGGCGCCCTTGTCCGTGAGATCGCCGACCGCGGGGGCGTCCACGCCCGCCTCCAGCATGCGCGCCCTGATGCCGTACACACCGAGCGGGGTCAGGCGGACCATGCCGTACCGCGTGACGTCCTCGTCGTCGTCCGGCAGCGGCGCCTCGGCCTCGTCGATGTCCACCATGAGGGCCTCGTCGACCGGCTGGTACTCGACGAGCCCGAGCGGCTCGAAGAGCCGGAACTGGTCGTCGAGCTTCATCATCGCGTCCGACACCTGCTCCAGGATGTCGTCCGTCGGCTCCCCCATGTCGTCGGGCACGATCATGGAGGCGGCGAGCGCGGGCAGCGGCACCGGGCCCTCGCCCGCCCCGGCGTCACCCGCGGTGAGCAGGTAGAGGTTGCCGAGGACGCCGTCCAGGAAGTCCGCCTCGGCCTGCGGGTCCCAGCCGAGCTCCTCGAAGTCGACCTCGCCCTTCTCCTCCAGGACGTCGAGGAGGTTGTCCATGTCGGGCACGGTCGCGTCCGAGTAGACGGTGTCCAGGGCGCCGAGCCAGACGGCCAGGATGTCCTGCGGGCTGCCGGAGGTGAGCGCTGCGAGGTCCTCGCCCGCGGTCACCGTGCCCGGCGCGTCCGCACCCTCCGACTCGTCCGCGTCCGTGACGTCCACCAGGCCCGTGTCGACGGCGACGCGCCAGGCCTCGCTCGCGTACGCGGCGGCGTCCGGGTCGTCCGCGGCGAGGCCCAGCTCGGCCGCGGCGGCCGGCAGCTGCTCCTCGACGAGCTCACCGCCCGCCCCGACGCGCGTCTCGGGGCCCGCCCAGCGGGCGAGGCGCGCGGCGCGGGAGAGCAGCGGCGTGGCGAGCGCGGCCCGCGCGAGTTCCGCTTCGGAGTGCAGCAGCACCGGCGGCAGGGTGGCGGGACTTACGGACATCGGCTGGTTCTCCTCCGAAGGATGGGGCGTCCCCTGCTCGGGCGGAGCCGAGCACCCGGGGAAAGGTCTGCTGGACCGAAGCCTAGACGGATTTCGACCCATGCCGCCCGGTTCATGTCCCTGTCAGGAGACATACATGGTGAGAACACCCGCCGAACCTTGACAACTCCCCTGGGCACACAAGAGATTGACGCGCGTAGAGCGCTGTGCGCCCACCGGCCCACCCCGCTCGCTCTCACCCTCGTCATACGACCTCACCCTCATCCGGAGTTCCTCGATGCCGCACATATCCCGTGCCACCCGGCCCGCCGCGAGATCCGCCGCCGTCTCCGCCGTCCTGGCCACCGCCCTGGCCGCCGGTCTGCTCGCCGTGAGCACCTCGTCCGCGTCCGCCGCCGAGGTGCGCGTCCACGACATCCAGGGCACCACCCGCCTCTCACCCCTCGCCGGACAGCAGGTCACGGACGTGACGGGCATCGTGACCGGCGTCCGTACGTACGGCTCGAAGGGCTTCTGGATCCAGGACCCGAAGGCCGACGCCGACCCCGCGACCAGCGAGGGCGTCTTCGTCTACACCGGCTCGGCCGCCCTCACCGTGCAGGCCGGTGACGCGGTCCGCGTCTCCGGGACCGTCGGCGAGTACGTCCCCGGCGGCGAGTCGTCCGGCAACCAGTCCCTGACCCAGCTCACCAAGCCGACGGTCACGGTCGAGTCGTCCGGCAACAAGCTGCCCGCGCCCGTCACGGTGAGCGCCAAGGCGGTGCCCTCCGCGTACGCGCCCGAGGGCGACCCCGCGGCCGGCGGCAGCATCAACGCGCTGCCCCTGAAGCCCCGCTCGTACGCCCTGGACCTGTACGAGTCCCTGGAGGGCATGAACGTCCGCGTCGGCACCTCGCGCGTGGTCGGCGCCACGGATCCGTACTCGGAGCTGTGGGTCACCGTGAAGCCGCACGAGAACGCCAACCGGCGCGGCGGCACGGTGTACGGGTCCTACGACGACCAGAACACCGGGCGCCTGCAGATCCAGCAGCTGGCTCCGGTCTCCGAGCGGCCCTTCCCGAAGGCGAACGTCGGCGACTCACTGTCCGGCGGCGCCGAAGGGCCCCTGGACTTCAACCAGTTCGGCGGCTACACCCTGGTCGCGCGGACGCTCGGCGAGGTCGAGGACAAGGGTCTCGTACGGGAGAGGACGCGGCGCCAGGCCAAGGGTGAGCTCGCCGTCGCGACGTACAACGTCGAGAATCTCGACCCGGGCGACCCGCAGACGAAGTTCGACGCGCTGGCCGGGGCCGTCGTCTCGAACCTCGCCTCGCCCGACATCCTCGCCCTGGAGGAGATCCAGGACGACAACGGCCCGAAGAACGACGGGACCGTCTCGGCGGAGGCGACGCTGAAGAAGTTCACGGACGCGATCGTCGCCGCGGGCGGGCCGCGCTACGAGTGGCGGTCCGTCGACCCGGAGAACAACAAGGACGGCGGCGAGCCGGGCGGCAACATCCGTCAGGTGTTCCTCTTCAACCCCGAGCGGGTCTCCTTCACGGACCGTGGCGAAGGCGACGCGACGACGGGCACGGGGGTCGTACGGTCCTCCGGGCGCGCCGCGCTGACGCTCTCACCCGGGCGCGTCGACCCCGCGAACACCGCGTGGGCGGACAGCCGCAAGCCGCTGGCCGGAGAGTTCCGCTTCCGGGGGCGCAGCGTGATCGTGGTCGCGAACCACTTCGGGTCGAAGGGCGGCGACGAGGGTCTCACCTCGCGGCACCAGCCGCCTGTGCGGTCCTCGGAGGCGAAGCGGCTGCGGCAGGCGCAGGCCGTGAACTCCTTCGTGCGGGACGTGCGGAAGATCGAGAAGAACGCGGACGTGGTGGTCGTCGGGGACGTGAACGACTTCGAGTTCTCGGCGACGACGGCCGCGCTGGAGGCGGGCGGCGCGTTGCGGTCCGCGGCCAAGTCCCTTCCCCGGTCGGAGCGTTACTCGTACGTCTACCAGGGCAACTCGCAGGTCCTGGACCAGATCCTGACCAGCCCGGGTGTGGGGCGCGCGGGCTCGAAGGGCTTCTCGTACGACAGCGTGCACATCAACGCGGAGTTCGCCGAGCAGAACAGTGACCATGACCCGCAGGTGCTGAGGTTCAAGCCGTAGCCAGGGCTCACGCGTACAGCCTGAGCAGCCAGTCCCGCCATGCCATTTCGGTGCCCTTGGCGTCCGCCTGCGGCGCGAAGTCGTGGATGCTGATGCCCACCGGGGCACCGAAGTGGTTGCGGCCGAAGAAGCGGTAGAGGGCGGTGTCCGTGCGCAGGCCGATGAAGTGTCTGCTGCGGAAGTCGACCATGGCGTCGAGGGCTTCGCCGGGGGCGTGCACGCGTACGCGGGCGCCCTCGGACGCGTCGTCGGGCAGGCCGAGGCGGCGGCCCAGCTTGGTGAAGGCGTGCGGGGCGGTGGAGGGCGCGGGTCCGTCGAGGGTGGTGAAGGTGACGGGCAGGCCCATGAAGTACGTCAGGTACTGGCGCAGGGTGTGCAGGTAGAAGTCGGTGTGCTTGCTGGCTTCCTCGTACCGGCTGGCCCAGTCGTCGGTGAGGATGCCGCTGTGCACGTAGTGGACCCAGGAGCGGCGGCCGCCGTCGCGGGGCTCGATGACGCGGTCGAGCCGGTTGACGGTCTGGCCGGGCGGGAGGCCCTCGGGGTCGTCGACGCGGTCGGTGAGGCGGTGCGGCGGCTCCCAGTGGGTGACCGTGCCGCCGTGGGGGGCGGCTCCGCCCTCGCGGGGTTCGTACTCCACCATGGGCCACAACCAGCCGCCGGTGCCGGTGGTGAACGCGTCCCAGACTTCGGCGGGAGAGGCATCGACCTCGAACTCCCGCTCGATCTCAAACTCCTTGCCTGCGGTCATGGCGACTCCCTGACGTCCCACATCGCTTCAACATCCCACCGGCACCCCTTCCCGTCCAGGGCACCGGTGGTGCCGGGGAAGGGGTGCGCGACAACCGGGCAGGGAGTGCGTGATGGGTGAGAAAGAGCCAACCTCGGGGCGTACGGCCGCACGAGGTCAGCGGGGCTCGATCCCGTACGCCAGGCGGTACTTGCCTTCATCGGGCAGCCCTTCCCCGCTCTCCCACTCCTCGTACCGGATCACCCGTCCGCCGTCCGTCGTCACGTGGAAATGGACGGAGATCAGGCCCGTCGCCGCCCGGACCCCGGCTTCCCCCTCGGCGATGACGATCGCCCGGGCCGCCCGGCCGTCACCGGCCGCCCGCGCCGTCCCGTCCCGCAGCCGAGTCTTGTGCAGCCCCAGCCGTTCGATGCCCGGCACGGCCTGGTCGATCTCGGTGTTCCGCTCGTCCCTGCCGTGGGCGAAGAAGTCCTGGTACGCCTCGTCATCCCGCCAGTGCGAGCGGTGCGCCACCGTGGAGCCGTCCACCCCGGCGTACACGGTGTACGAGAGCAGGCCCTCGTGCGGCCACGGACGGCTCCCCCAGGCCTCGGCGATCGCGTCGGCCGTGGCCCGCTGCCGGTCCGGCGTTCCCGTGCTCCATGTGCTGAGGAAGACGAGGCCGCCGTCCGCGCGGGCCGGGTCGGGGAGGGTGGTGGCGTCGACGTGTGCCTTCATGGCCTGCTCCTTCGGCGTGTGGACGGGCCCTGTTCGACCCGTTGCCCACAGCCTGTAACCTCAAGCAAACTTGAGGTCAAGCCCGTTCCGGGGAAGCGGCGACCGGACCGAGCTCGGGACGCTTCGCCGCGCGCCCGTCGCCCGACGAGCGCCCCCGGACGCGTCGCCACAACCACGGGCCCATGAACCCCGCGAACCACGCCGTCTCCGCCGCCACGGCCCGCAGCGCGGAGACCGGGGGCGGCGGGGGCAGCAGCGGCCGTGTCCAGTCCTCGTGACCGGGGACGCCCAGCGCGTCCGCCATGCCCGCGGCGATCCGCGCGTGCCCCAGCGGGCTCGCGTGCAGCCGGTCGGTGCTCCACAGGCGGGGGTCCGTGGTGACCCGGTGCGGGAACGTGTCCAGGACGACGACTCCGTGGCGGTCCGCGGCCGCGCGGATGCGGGCGTTCAGATCCAGGACGCGGGGCAGCGCCCTGCGCGCGAGCGGCGAGATCCGCCCGAGGTCGGGGAACGTCACGGTGGCCACGCGCACGCCCGCCGCGGTCAGCTCGGTGAACATGTCCTCGATGTCACCGGCCACCCGCGCCGCGTCGAAGCCGGGACGCACCAGGTCGTTCATGCCCGCCATGACGGTGACCAGGTCGGGGCGCAGCGCCAGGGCCGGGGCCAGCTGCTCGGCCTTGATGCGGGCCGTCAGCCTGCCCCGTACGGCGAGGTTCGCGTATCCGAACCCCGGCTTCCCCTCGGCCAGGATCTCGGCGAGCCGGTCGGCCCAGCCGCGGTATCCGCGCGCCTCGTCACCGTCACCGACCCCTTCCGTCTGGCTGTCGCCGATCGCGACATAGCGGGCGTACGCATGCGTCGTCATGGCCAGAGCTTCCCCGCGGGGCCCGGGAACGTCAACGCGGCGATGACGCGCCGGTCACAGGAGGTGGCCGCCGCCGTCCACCAGAAGGATCTCGCCGGTGATGTACGAGGCGTTCACCAGGTCGAAGACGGCGTCCGCGATGTCCTGCGGCCGGCCCACGCGGCGCAGCGGGAGCCGCGCCGCCGTCTCCTCCATCGCGGTCTCGATGCCCTCCACCCCGTCGAACCACGGGGTGTCGATCATGCCGGGCGCCACCGCGTTGACCCGTACGTCCGGGCCGAGGGTCTTGGCGAGCAGTTTCGTCATGTGGTTCACGGCGGCCTTGCTGACCGAGTACGGGATCGAGCTGCCGCCGGGGCGCACGCCCGCCTGCGAGGAGATGGTGACGACGCTGCCCGTGCCGCTCGCCCTGAGGTGGGGGACGGCGGCCGTGATCGTCTGCCAGACGCCGATGACGTTGATGTCGTACAGCTCGCGCCAGACCTGGGGGCTCGCGGACTCGAAGTCGTCGTGGGGGATGAAGCGGGTGGCTCCCGCGCAGTTGACCAGGATGTCCAGACGTCCGTAGGCGTCGACCGCGGATCGGACCAGGCGCTTGGCGTCGTCCTCGTCGGCGACGTTCGCCCGGACGTAGCGGGCGCCGGGCAGTTCGGCGGCCAGCTTCTCGCCCGCCTCCACCGAGCGGGCGGAGTTGAGCACCACGCGGATCCCCGCGGCGGCGAGGCGTCTGGCCACCTCGGCGCCGATGCCCGACGACGAGCCCGTCACCAGGGCCACGCGCGTCTCCTGTGCTGTCCCCGCTTGGTTGTCGTTCTTGTTCATCAAGCCTCATGCCTTCGTCATGTCGGCCTGTCGCACCCCGCGCCGATCATGCCAGACGGCACGGACGGCCTGGACGGCTTTCCGCGGCCCTACTCCCGCCCGTCCCCTGCCAGCCGTTCCAACTCGCCCTGAAACACGTCAAGTCGGGCCTGCAGCAGCGCCGCCTCCGCGACCAGTTCGGGCACCCCCATGACCTCGGACGGCGACCCCGGCACGGACTGGGGGCCCGCCCCGGTGACCGTGACGCCCTCTCCGGCGAGTCGGGCGTACTCCGCGAGCCGCACCGACGCACGCCCGCCCGCGCACACCACGCACACCCCCTCGACCACCCGCCACCCCGGCCTGCCCCACCCGGCGTCCGCGAGGACCGAGGCCCGCGCCCCGCAGCGACAGGGCTGCACCGTCACGGCGCGCACCCGCTGGCGCGCGTACCGGAACCCCCGCTCGAAGCGGATGTACGCACCCAGCACCGTGACCTGCAGCAGCGCGGCGCCACGGTGCTCGGCGGTGCACAGGAGGGCCTGCGCCGTGGCGCGTTCGTGGACGCAGTGGAACCCGCAGTCGCAGCGGCGGTGCGGGGCCGCGTGCCGCCGCCCGTAGACGCAGCGGGCCTCGTCGAGCGCGCCGTAGGGCAGGGCCGCCCCCAGGGAGACACCGGTGAACCCGGCCCTCGCGCCGTCCTGGGACAGCGCGAGGCGGGCGATCTTGTATCCGGTCGGCGGCTCCTTCGGGCGTTCCGCGGGGAGCCGCAGCCTCACCGGGCGGCCGGGACCTCGGGCGTCGGCTCCGCGATCGCCGGCGCCGGTTCGGTCTCGGGTTCCATGTGCTGCTCAAGATCCTTCTGCCGCGTCCGCTCCTGCGGGGCTTCCTCGGCGATCCCGGTGGCGAGTGCTTTGCCCAGCCTCATGACGCCTCCTGTGGCCGGCCGCCGCGCGGCCGCCCGTCGACTACCGTCGGCCCATGGTGGCGCATACGGGGGCGAGTTGGCACTAGGTCCGGGCCCGCACACCGGCGGTTCGCGGCCATCTCGGGCGGCCACCTCTTAGCGTTCCTGTCGCCCACCTCGTAGCAGAATTAAGTGGAGCTTCAGCGTCGGCGTACCGACACTGCCTCTATGACCTCACCCTCCTCCACGGCTCCTCCCCTCGGCCGCGCTCTCTGCGCGATGGTCACGCCCTTCACGGACGACGGCCTGCTCGACCTCGACGGCGCCCAGGCGCTCGCCGCGCGCCTGGTGGCCGAAGGCTGCGACGGGCTCGTCCTGTCCGGCACCACCGGCGAGTCCCCCACCACGTCCGACGACGAGAAGGCCGCACTCGTCCGAGCCGTCGCCGAGGCGGTCGGTGACCGGGCCTCGATCGTCGCGGGCGTCGGCAGCCACGCCACCCGGCACACGGTCGAGATGGCGCTGCGGGCCGAAAGGGCGGGCGCCGACGCCCTGTTGGTGGTCACGCCCTACTACAGCAAGCCGCCACAGGACGCCGTCGAGGCACACTTCCTTCAGGTCGCCGACGCGACAGGACTCCCGCTCGCGCTCTACGACATCCCGGGGCGCACCGGAACGCGCATCGAGCCGGAGACGATGCTGCGGCTGGCGGAGCATCCGCGGATCGTCGCCGTGAAGGACTGCGCATACGACCTGATGGGCACTCAGAAGGTGTTGTCCCGGACCGACTTGGCGTACTACACCGGCTGCGACGAGTTCATCCTGGCGCTGTACGCGGTGGGTGGCACCGGCTACATCAGCACGGTCTCCAACGTCGTGCCGCGGCACATGCGGGCCGTCATCGACGCCTTCGACGCGGGTGACACGACGCGGGCGCGTCGCCTCCAGCAACAGGCCATGGCTCTGATCGAGTCGATGATGGGCTCCGGCCTGCCGGGCACGGTCACCGCCAAGGCGCTCCTGAACGCGCTCGGCCTGCCCGGCGGCCCTGTCCGCGCACCGCTGCGGCCCGCCGACCGCGAGGCGACCGACGGGCTGCTGGCCGCGTACGCAGCACTGTGACGCGGCCGGCGGCGGCTCAGCCCGCGGCGGGGAAGCCGCCGCCCTTGGTCCACAGGAGCGTTTCGCCGCCCCTGCTGAACGTGACCTTCTTGCCCCCGGCGGCGACGGCGATCTTCTCCCAGCCGTCGAAGTCCTTCGTGAGGTGCGTGGCCCACTTCGTCAGCGGACCCGTGGCGACCGCGGCGACCGACTCGGTCGGCGGCTCGCCGTCGGCGCAGTACACGCCGAAGTCCCCGAAGGCCGCGACGGTGCCGTCCTTGGCCTTGAGCGTGATGCCCTGACAGGCGTCGGTCTTCGTCTTGTGGACGACGGCCGACTTGGACCAGCCCTTGGCCTTGGGGCTGTAGTCCTGCACGAAGAGCCCCTTGCCCTTCATGTAGTGCATCGCCACGCGTCGCCCGTCGGCGAGCTTGACCTGCGCGTCGAACGGGCTCGGGCTGCCGCTCCAGTGGATGTCGCTCTTCTCCAGCGGATAGGAGTGGCTGCCCGTCGACACCGGGCTGACGTGCTGCGGCGCACCCCGGCCGACGTCCTCGGCCCGCCCCTCGCCCTGTCCGCATCCGGCCACGAGCCCGAGCGCCGCCACTGAACTCAGGGCCAGGGCCCGGATCCCCGTTCGGTGCATGTCTGTCTCCTGTCGTCCCGCACGGCGAGCGTCCGTGATGGGAGGGCAGCTTACGCAAGAGCGCCCTCCGGCGGACCGGAGGGCGCTCTTGCGGGGCCGCGGTGATCAGTTGTGGCTGTGCAGCACGTCGTTCAGGCCGCCCCACACCGCGTTGTTCGGGCGGGCCTCGACGGCGCCGGTGACCGAGTTGCGGCGGAAGAGGATGTTCGAGGCGCCGGAGAGCTCGCGGGCCTTCACGATCTGCCCGTCGGGCATGGTCACGCGGGACCCGGCGGTGACGTAGAGCCCGGCCTCGACGACGCACTCGTCGCCGAGCGCGATGCCCACGCCCGCCTCGGCGCCGATCAGGCAGCGCTCGCCGATGACGATGCGGACGTTGCCGCCGCCGGAGAGGGTGCCCATCGTGGAGGCGCCGCCACCGATGTCGGAGCCGTCGCCGACGACGACACCGGCGGAGATGCGGCCCTCGACCATGGAGGTGCCGAGCGTGCCCGCGTTGAAGTTCACGAAGCCCTCGTGCATGACCGTCGTGCCCTCGGCGAGGTGCGCGCCGAGCCGCACCCGGTCGGCGTCGGCGATGCGGACGCCCTTCGGCGTGACGTAGTCCGTCATGCGGGGGAACTTGTCGACGGACGTCACCGCGAGGTGCAGGCCCTCGGCGCGGGCGTTCAGCCGGACCTTCTCGACGTCGTCGACGGCGACCGGGCCGAGCGAGGTCCAGGCGACGTTGGCCAGGAAGGCGAACTGGCCGTCGAGGTTCACGCCGTGCGGCTTGACCAGGCGGTGCGAGAGCAGGTGCAGACGCAGGTAGACGTCGTGGGCGTCCACCGGCTTCTCGTCAAGGGACGCGATGACCGTACGTACGGCGATGGTCTCCACGCCACGGCGGGCGTCCAGGCCGATGGCCTTGGCCGCGCCCTCGCCGAGCAGCTGCACGGCCCGCTCGGCGGTGAGCCGCTCGGTGCCTGCGGGGCCCGCTTCGGCGACGAGCTCGGGCGCGGGGAACCAGGTGTCGAGGACGGTGCCGTCGGCGGTGAGGGTGGCGAGGCCTGTGGCGACGGCGCCGGTGGTGCGGGAAGCGTTCGTGTCGGTCATGGGGAAAACCTAACCGGCGGCGCACCACCCGGGCGAACCGGTCTCAGCCTCCGGGCCACGCGGAACCCGGGCGATGATCGACGAACCGCCGCGGACGCTTTCGCCGGGCGGGGCCGATTGCCGCCGCCGCGCCGAAGGGCGGGCATTCGGCTCCCCGTGGCGGTCAGCCGTTGAGCGGGATTCGGCTCCCCGTGACCGTCAGCCGTTGGGCGGGGGATTCGGCTCCCCATGACCGTCAGCCGCCGCGCGGTATCAGCCGCCCCAGCATCTCCCGCGCGTACGCCTCGTCGTACACGCCGTCCGTGAGCAGCACCTGCAGACAGATGCCGTCCATCAGCGCGACCAGCGCCCGCGCGGTGGCCGGGTCGGTGCGCTCGGCGAACACCTCCGCGAGTCCGTCGCACCAGCAGGCGGCGACCGGCCGCAGTGCGGGCCTGCGCAGCGCGGCCAGATACAGCTCGTACTCGAGCTCGATCCCCGTGCGTTCCTGGCCGAGCCACATCCCGAGCACCTCGGCGATCTCACCGGCGAGGTCGATCCGGGGGTCCTGGAAGCCGCCCCGGCTCGCGACGACCTTCGCGAAGCCCTCGTTGGCCTTCTCCAGCGCGGCGAGGAGCAGGTCGTCGAGTGTCTTGAAGTGGTAGGTGGTGGAACCGAGCGGCACATCGGCCTCGGCGGCGACCGAGCGGTGGCTGAGCCCGCCTATCCCCTTCTCCCCCACCACCCGGATCGCGGCGTCGATGATCCGGGTACGTCGCTCGGGGTCGTAACGGCGGGCCATCAATGCGCACCCCCGAGATTGAGCAGCACGACGCCCGCGATCACGAGGGCGATCCCCGCGATCTTGGCCAGGCCCGCGGACTCGCCCATGAAGATCATGCCGATGGCGGCGACCGCGGCGGTGCCGATCCCGGCCCAGATCGCGTACGCCGTGCCGACGGAGAGCGTCTTCAGGGTCTGCGCGAGCAGCGTGAAGGCGATCAGATAGCCCGCGACGGTGATCAGCGAGGGCCAGAGCTTGCTGAACCCCTCGCTGTACTTCATGGCCGTCGTCCCGGCCACCTCCGCCACGATCGCCCCGGCGAGCAGTCCGTATCCCATGCGTACGAGTGTACATATCGATGTGTACGGGCGTACGCAAACGCGCGTGTTCCCACCGGTTAAGGTGACGCGATCACTGTGGGGGGCCACAGAGGCGTACGAGACGACGGAGCACAAGAGCGATGTCAGACACATCGGGGTGGGGACCACAGGCGCCGTACGGCGGACCGCCGGGGCCGCACGGACCTCCGCAGCCGTACGGAGCGCCGGGACCGTACGGAGCGCCGCCCGGCTGGGGCTGGAACGGCTATGGCTGGACTCCGCCACCGCCGCCGCCCAAGCCCGGCGTCATACCCCTCGCGCCGCTGGGCGCCAACCACATCATCGGCGGCGCGTTCGCGACGATGCGGCGCTACGCCAAGCCGCTGTTCGGCACGGCGGCCGCGGCCTACGGTCTGCTCGCCGTCGTCGCCGTGGTCGGCGGGGTGCTCGCCTACGTCGCGACCCGGGAGCACATCCGCGCGATGCGCGAACCCGGCGCGGACTTCTCCTGGGACGACGGCAGGCCGATCCTGGTCGCGTTCGGCCTGGTGTGGCTGGTGTTCATGCTCGCCACGCTCGTCGTCAACTCGTTCATTCAGGCAGCATGCGCCGGCACGCTGCACGAGGCGGTCCTCGGCCGCCCGGCGACGTTCGGTGCGGTCTGGCGCAGGGCCTGGTCGCGGACGCCGTCCGTGCTTGTCGTGACCGTGCTGCTCTCGATCGTCCTGATGCTGCCCGTGGCCGCGTTCGCCCTGCTCTTCCTTTCGCTCCTCTTCCTGATGATGACCCAGTCACTCATCCCCATCGGCCTGGTCTTCCCGCTGTTCCTGGTGTCGCTGCCGCTCGCGGCCTGGCTGTACGTCCTGTTCGCCTTCGCCCCGGCCGCCGCGGCGCTCGAGACAGCGGGGCCGTTCACGGCGTTGCGGCGCTCCGTGCGCCTGGTGCGGGGCGCCTGGTGGCGCACCTTCGGCATCTCGCTGCTCGCGGGTCTCATCGTGGTGGGCGTCTCCCTCGCCTTGCGGCTCCCCCTGCAGTTCGCCGCGCCGGCCCCGCCCCCGGTCGACCCGGACGACTCGGCGTCGGCCTATTTTCTGGACCAACTGCGCTCCCAGTTCGGCCTGTTCGCCCTGTTCTCCCTGGTCGCCACGTTCGTCACGCAACTGGCGGCCAGCGTGTTCCTGCCGCTGGTGACCGCCTTGCTCTACATCGACCGGCGCATCCGCAAGGAGGGCCTCGCGCACACACTGGCACAGGCCGACTCCCCGCAAGGGAGCTGAACGCGGTTCGGCCCCCTGCGCACCAGCGCAGGGGGCCGAACCGTAAAAACTACCCGTCACACCTCAGACGGTGAACCTCAGACGTTGAACCTCAGACGTTGAACCCGAGCGCGCGCAGCTGCTCGCGACCGTCGTCCGTGATCTTGTCCGGGCCCCACGGCGGCATCCAGACCCAGTTGATCCTGAGTTCGTTGACGATGCCGTCGGTGGCGGACTTCGCCTGGTCCTCGATGACGTCCGTCAGCGGGCAGGCCGCCGAGGTGAGCGTCATGTCGATCGTCGCGATGTTCGCGTCGTCGACGTGGATGCCGTAGATCAGGCCCAGGTTGACGACGTCGATGCCCAGCTCGGGGTCGACCACGTCATACAGCGCCTCGCGGACCTCTTCTTCCGAGGCCGGCTTGGTCAGCGTTTCGTTCTCGCTCATGCGGTCTTCCTCTCAGCGACGTCTTCGGTACCCAGTGCCTGCGCCGTCGCGTCCTTCCACGCCATCCAGCTCAGCAGAGCACACTTCACCCGCGCCGGGTATTTCGAGACCCCGGCGAACGCGACGGCGTCCTCCAGGACCTCCTCCATCGCGTCGTCCGGCTCCAGCTTGCCCTTGGACTGCATCAGCTCCAGGAAGACCTCCTGGACCTTCTGCGCCTCGGCGAGCTCCTTGCCGACCAGCAGGTCGTTCAGGACGGACGCGCTGGCCTGACTGATGGAACAGCCCTGCCCCTCGTACGACACGTCGGCGATCGTCGACCCGTCGTACTTGACGCGCAGCGTGATCTCGTCGCCGCACGTCGGGTTGACGTGGTGCACCTCGGCGTCGCCATCACGAAGACCGCGCCCGTGCGGGTGCTTGTAGTGGTCCAGGATGACTTCCTGGTACATCGAATCCAGCTTCACGTTCCCAGCCAGCCCCTCAGCCGAAGAAGTTCCGTACGTGCTCCAGGCCGTCGACGAGAGCGTCGATCTCGCCGGGCGTGGAGTACAGATAGAACGACGCTCGCGTGGTCGCAGGAATTCCGTAGCGGAGGCAGACGGGGCGGGCGCAGTGGTGACCCACGCGGACCGCGATGCCTTCCTCGTCCAGGACCTGGCCCACGTCGTGCGGGTGGATGTCACCGAGCGTGAAGGAGATCGCGGCGCCGCGGTCCTCGGCCGATGCCGGGCCGATGATCCGGAGGTCGGGGACCTCCAGGAGGCGCTTGACCGCGTACTCCGTGATCGCGTGCTCATGAGCGGCGATCTTGTCCATGCCGATGGCCGAGAGGTAGTCCACGGCCGCACCCAGGCCGACGGCCTGGGAGACCGGGGGCGTGCCCGCCTCGAACTTGTGCGGCGCGGGAGCGTAGGTCGACGAGTTCATCGACACGGTCTCGATCATCTCGCCGCCGCCGAGGAACGGCGGCAGGTCCTCCAGGAGCTCCTGGCGTCCCCACAGCACGCCGATGCCCGTCGGGCCCAGCATCTTGTGGCCGGTGAAGGCCACGAAGTCGGCCTGCAGCGCCTGCACGTCGAGCACCATGTGCGGTGCCGCCTGCGAGGCGTCGATGAGGACGAGCGCGCCGACCTCCTGCGCACGGCGGACGATCGCCTCGACGGGGTTCTGCGTGCCCAGGATGTTCGAGACCAGGACGAAGGAGACGATCTTCGTCTTCTCCGTGATGATCTCGTTCATGTTGGACAGGTCCAGCCGGCCGTCGTCCGTGAGACCGAACCACTTCAGCTTCGCGCCCGTGCGCTGCGAGAGCAGCTGCCACGGCACGATGTTGGAGTGGTGCTCCATCTCCGTGATGACGATCTCGGTCTCGTGGTCCACGCGGTAGGGCTCGTCGGCCCAGCCCAGCATGTTGGCCACGAGGTTGAGCGACTCCGAGGCGTTCTTGGTGAAGATCACCTCGTCGCGGCTCGGCGCGTTGATGAACGCCGCGACCTTGTCACGGGCGCCCTCGTAGAGCGCCGTGGCCTCCTCCGCGAGGACGTGCACGCCGCGGTGGACGTTGGCGTTGTGCTTCTCGTAGTACTCGTTGAGTACGTCGAGCACCTGGCGCGGCGTCTGCGAGGTCGCCGCGTTGTCCAGGTAGACGAGCTTCTTGCCGTCGTGGATCGTGCGATCCAGGATCGGGAAGTCCTTGCGGATCGCCTCGGTGTCGAGGAGGCCGGAGAGCCCCTGGTGGGCCGACGTCACGCTGATACGCCACCCTTCGTGTAAGCCTCGTAGCCCTCGGCCTCGAGCTTGTCGGCGAGCTCGGCGCCGCCGGACTCGGCGATGCGGCCGTTCGCGAAGACGTGCACGAAGTCGGGCTTGATGTAGCGCAGGATGCGCGTGTAGTGGGTGATCAGCAGGGTGCCGACCTCGCCGGTCTCACGGACGCGGTTGACGCCGTCCGAGACCTGGCGCAGGGCGTCGACGTCCAGGCCGGAGTCGGTCTCGTCGAGGATCGCGATCTTCGGCTTGAGGAGCTCCATCTGGAGGATCTCGTGGCGCTTCTTCTCACCGCCGGAGAAGCCCTCGTTCACGTTGCGCTCGGCGAAGGCCGGGTCCATCTGGAGCTGCTCCATCGCTCCCTTGACCTCCTTCACCCAGGTGCGCAGCTTGGGGGCCTCGCCGCGGATCGCCGTCGCCGACGTGCGCAGGAAGTTGGAGACCGAGACGCCGGGGACCTCGACCGGGTACTGCATGGCCAGGAACATGCCGGCGCGGGCACGCTCGTCGACGGACATCTCCAGGACGTCCTCGCCGTCGAGGGTGACGGTGCCCTGCGTGATCGTGTACTTGGGGTGACCCGCGATGGAGTAGGCGAGCGTCGACTTGCCGGAGCCGTTCGGGCCCATGATGGCGTGCGTCTCGCCCTGCTTCACGGTGAGGTCGACGCCCTTGAGGATCTCCTTCGTGGCGTTGTCGGCCTCGACGGTGACGTGCAGGTCTCGGATTTCAAGCGTTGCCATGTGCCTCAGGACTCCTGGGTGAGGGAGACGAGCACATCGTCCCCTTCGATCTTTACGGGGTATACGGGGACGGGGCGCGTCGCGGGAAGACCGGACGGCTTGCCGGTGCGGAGGTCGAAGGCGGAGCCGTGCAGCCAGCACTCGATCTGGCAGTCCTCCACCTCGCCCTCGGAGAGGGAGACGTTCGCGTGCGAGCAGATGTCGTTGATCGCGAACACCTCGCCCTCGGTGTGGACGACCGAGACCGGCGTGCCGTCGAGTTCCACCCGCTTCGGGGTGTCCTCCGACAGCTCGCTCAGGCCACAGGCGCGTACGAAGGTCATGCGACCGTCGCCTCCAGCTCCTCTTCGATCTTCGCGATGAGGCGCTCCTCGACGTCCGGCAGACCGATCTGCTGGACCAGCTCGGCGAAGAAGCCGCGGACCACGAGGCGGCGGGCCTCGTCCTCCGGGATACCGCGCGACTGGAGGTAGAAGAGCTGCTCGTCGTCGAAGCGGCCGGTCGCCGAGGCGTGGCCCGCTCCGACGATCTCGCCGGTCTCGATCTCGAGGTTCGGCACGGAGTCGACGCGGGCGCCGTCGGTCAGAACCAGGTTGCGGTTCATCTCGTACGTGTCGGTGCCCTCGGCGGCGGCCTCGATGAGGACGTCGCCGATCCACACCGCGTGGGCGTCGTCGCCCTGCAGCGCGCCCTTGTAGATGACGTTCGACTTGCAGTGCGGCTGGTTGTGGTCGACCAGGAGGCGGTGCTCCTGGTGCTGGCCGGCGTCGGTGACGTACAGGCCGAGGAGCTCGGCCTCGCCGCCCGTGCCCGCGTACGTGACGCGGGGATTCAGGCGTACGACGTCGCCGCCGAAGGTCACGACGACCGACTTGAAGGAGGCGTCACGGCCGATCAGCGCGTTGTGCTGCGCGATGTGCACGGCCTTGTCGTCCCAGTCCTGGACGGAGACGACGGTGAGCTTGGCGCCGTCGCCCAGGAGGTAGTCGACGTTGGCCGCGAGGACGGCGTCACCGGTGTGGTCGATGACGACGAGGGCCTCGGCGAACGCGCCCACCTCGATGACCTGGTGCGCGAAGGCGGTGCCGCCCTCGCCGTGCACGGCGATCCGGATCGGCTCGGTGAGCACCGTCTCCTTGGGGACGGTCACGACCGAGGCCTTCTCGAAGGACGAGTAGGCCTGCGCGGCCACGCGGTCGACGGGCTTGCCCGCCTTGCCCACGCGCGCGTCGTCACGGCCGACGGTCTCCTGGGTCACGCCCGCCGGGGCCGTCACCTCGACGCGGATGCCGCCGGTGGCGACCGCCGTGCCGTCGTGCAGCCCGCGCAGACGCTCCAGCGGCGTGAACCGCCACTCCTCCTCGCGGCCGTGGGGGACGGGGAAGTCCGCCACGTCGAAGGACGGGGGAGCGCTCATGCGGGTGGCGACGGTCGACTCGGCGGCCACCGCGATGGACCCGGCGGTCGTCGACCCCACGGGAATGTTCTGAGCCTCAGCCATGGCTGTCGTCGTGCTCTCTCTCTGGGTAAAGAAGTCGGTCGCTGCGGGGACGGTGTCCGGTCTTAACCGACCGAACCCTCCATCTGCAGCTCGATCAGCCGGTTCAGCTCCAGGGCGTACTCCATGGGCAGCTCCTTGGCGATCGGCTCGACGAAGCCGCGCACGATCATCGCCATGGCCTCGAACTCCGTCAGACCGCGGCTCATCAGGTAGAAGAGCTGGTCGTCGGAGACCTTGGAGACGGTCGCCTCGTGGCCCATGGACACGTCGTCCTCGCGCACGTCCACGTAGGGGTACGTGTCCGAGCGGGAGATCGTGTCGACGAGCAGCGCGTCACACAGGACGTTCGACTTCGATCCGGCGGCGCCCTCGCCGATCTCGACGAGACCGCGGTAGGAGGTGCGGCCACCGCCACGCGCCACGGACTTCGACACGATGTTGGAGGACGTGTTGGGCGCCATGTGGACCATCTTGGAACCGGCGTCCTGGTGCTGGCCCTCGCCCGCGAAGGCGATGGACAGCGTCTCGCCCTTGGCGTGCTCGCCCATCAGGTAGACGGCGGGGTACTTCATCGTCACCTTGGAGCCGATGTTGCCGTCGATCCACTCCATGGTCGCGCCCTCGTACGCCACGGCGCGCTTGGTGACCAGGTTGTAGACGTTGTTCGACCAGTTCTGGATCGTCGTGTAGCGGCAGCGGCCGCCCTTCTTCACGATGATCTCGACAACGGCGGAGTGCAGGGAGTCCGACTTGTAGATCGGCGCCGTGCAGCCCTCGACGTAGTGAACGTAGGCGTCCTCGTCCACGATGATCAGCGTCCGCTCGAACTGGCCCATGTTCTCCGTGTTGATGCGGAAGTAGGCCTGGAGCGGGATCTCGACGTGCACGCCCTTGGGGACGTAGATGAACGAGCCACCGGACCACACGGCGGTGTTCAGCGACGCGAACTTGTTGTCGCCGACGGGGATGACGGTCCCGAAGTACTCCTTGAAGAGCTCCGGGTGCTCCTTCAGCGCCGTGTCGGTGTCCATGAAGATGACGCCCTGCTCCTCCAGGTCCTCACGGATCTGGTGGTAGACGACCTCGGACTCGTACTGGGCCGCGACACCGGCGACGAGGCGCTGCTTCTCCGCCTCGGGGATGCCGAGCTTGTCGTACGTGCTCTTGATGTCCTCGGGCAGGTCCTCCCAGGACTGGGCCTGCTTCTCCGTGGACCGCACGAAGTACTTGATGTTGTCGAAGTCGATGCCCGACAGGTCCGAGCCCCAGTTGGGCATGGGCTTCTTGCCGAAGAGCCGCAGGCCCTTGAGGCGCAGCTTCGTCATCCACTCCGGCTCGGACTTCTTGGCGGAGATGTCCTTGACGACGTCTTCATTGATGCCGCGCTTGGCAGAGGCACCGGCGACGTCGGAGTCGGCCCAGCCGTATTCGTACGTGCCCAGACCCTCGAGTTCGGGGTGGGCAGTCTCCGTGGGGAGCGTCATGCGGGGTTCCTCCCGGCCGTGCTTGCGGATGCGTTATCAGTGGTCTGTGAAGACTGTGGGGTGTTGCGCGGGATGAACGTCGTGCAGACGCCGTCGCCGTGGGCGATGGTGGCGAGCCGCTGGACGTGCGTCCCGAGGAGGGCGGAGAAGATCTCCGTCTCCGCCTCGCAAAGTTGTGGGTACTGCTCGGCGACGTGGGCGACCGGGCAGTGGTGCTGGCACAGCTGCTCACCCACGGGGGCCGTGCGGGCCGTAGCAGCGTACCCGTCGGCGGTCAACGCCTTCGCGAGAGCCTCGGTGCGCTGCTCGGGGGGCGCCGCCTCGACCGCCTCGCGGTAGGCCACCGCCTGCGCGGCTATCCGCTCGCGGGCGAATTCGACGACCGCTTCCTCGCCGTGCCGCTCGCTGATCCAGCGCAGGGCGTCGGCGGCCAGCTTGTCGTACGACTGGTCGAAGGCGTCCCGGCCGCAGTCGGTGAGCGCGAAGACCTTGGCGGGCCGACCGCGCGTACGTGCGCCGTAGATCCGCTGCTCACGGGGCTCGACCACGTTCTCGTGGGCGAGGGTGTCGAGGTGACGGCGGACGGCGGCCTGGGTCAGCTTGAGGCGGCCCGCGAGGTCGGCCACCGTGGAGGGGCCGTGGTCCAGGATGGAGCGCGCGACCCGGTTGCGTGTAGACCGCTCCCCGGTCGCGAGTTCCTCCTGCGGAGCCTCGCCGACGTTTTTCACAACGCCATTGTTGCGTAATTCCTCAGAGCCTGACAACCCGCGTCGGGATCACGGTCCGGTGCGCTGCATCACTTAGGCATACCTAAGCTGACCTGCGGAAATGATCACTGATCGATCAAAGCGGTGGCGCGGACAGGTCGGGGCGACGAGACTCCCTGACCATGTCGACACCCCCTCCCACCGGCCCTTTGTGTACGCGCGCGTCCCTCGCGGCCGACCTCCGCGAGCTCGGCGTGGACCCCGGCGAGACCCTCCTCGTGCACTCCTCGCTGAGTGCCGTCGGCTGGGTCAGCGGCGGCCAGATTTCCGTCGTCCAGGCACTCCTCGACGTGCTGGGCCAGACGGGCACTCTGGTGGTCCCCACGCAGTCCAGCGACAACTCCGACCCTGCGGAGTGGGGAAACCCGCCCGTGCCCGAGTCCTGGTGGCCCGAGATCCGGGCGTCCATCCCCGCCTACGACCCGCGCACCACCCCCACCCGAGGCGTCGGCGTGATCCCCGAGACCGTACGGACCTGGCCCGGAGCCCTGCGCAGCGCCCACCCGCAGACCTCCTTCGCCGCGGTCGGGCCCCGCGCGGCCGAGCTCCTGGAAGGGCACGCGCTGGACTGCCGCCTGGGTGAGCGCAGCCCGCTGGCCCGCCTGGAGGAATCGGGCGCCCGGGTGCTGCTGCTCGGCGCGGGCTTCGACTCCTGCACCTGCTTCCACCTGGCCGAGTACCGGCTCCCCGCTCCCCAGGTGGAGAACTCCTTCGCGGTCATGACGCCGGAGGGGCGCCGCTGGACGACGGTGCGCGAGACCTCCATCTCCGAGGAGCGCTTCGACGAACTCGGCGCGGACTTCGAGCGGGACCGGCCCGTGGTGCGGGGCACGGTGGGCGCCGCGACGGCCCGCCTCTTCCCGGTGGCCGACGCGGTGGCGTACGCGGAGAAGTGGCTGGACACACACCGCTCACGGGCCGAGTGGGCGGGCTGACAGCCCCCTGCCCGCGTGCCTGCTCCCCCTCTCTAGACTTCCCGCCATGGGAAATGAGTCCGTCGTCCAGGTCACCGGCCTGGTCAAGCGGTACGGCAAGAAGACCGCGGTGGACGGCCTCGACCTCCGGGTCCGCGCGGGCGCGGTCACCGCGGTCCTCGGGCCGAACGGCGCAGGCAAGACCACCACGATCGAGACCTGCGAGGGCTATCGCAGGCCGGACGCGGGCACGGTCCGCGTCCTTGGCCTGGACCCGGTCCGCGAGGCCGGCGCGCTGCGCCCCCGCATCGGCGTGATGCTCCAGTCCGGCGGCGTCTACTCCGGCGCCCGCGCCGACGAGATGCTGTCGCACATGGCGAAGCTGCACGCCCACCCGCTCGACGTGGGCGCGCTGATCGAGCGCCTGGGCCTGGAGAGCTGCGGCCGCACCACCTACCGGCGCCTGTCCGGCGGCCAGCAGCAGCGCCTCGCGCTCGCCATGGCCGTGGTCGGACGGCCCGAACTGGTCTTCCTGGACGAGCCGACCGCGGGCCTGGACCCGCAGGCACGCCGGGCCACCTGGGATCTCGTACGCGATCTGCGCACCGACGGGGTCAGCGTCATCCTCACCACGCACCACATGGACGAGGCCGAGCAGCTCGCCGACGAGGTCGCGATCATCGACGCGGGCAAGGTCATCGCCGAGGGCACCCCGGAAGAGCTGTGCCGTGGCGGCGCCGAGAACACCCTGCGCTTCTCCGGCCGTCCCGGTCTCGACGTCGGCTCCCTCCTCAAGGCACTCCCGCCGGACTCCGCGGCGGCCGAACTCACCCCGGGCGCCTACCGCGTGAGCGGCACCGTCGACCCGCAGCTGCTCGCCACGGTCACCTCCTGGTGCGCCCAGCACGGCGTGATGCCGGAGAAGATCGCCGTCGAACGCCACACCCTGGAAGACGTCTTCCTCGAGCTCACAGGCAAGGAGCTGCGCGGATGAGCGCCGCCGGTACATACACGCCGAAGCCGGGCGCAGCCCCGCTCCCCCGCATGATCGCCGCGCAGGCGGCACTCGAGACGAAGATGCTGCTGCGCAACGGCGAGCAGCTCCTTCTCACGGTGGTGATCCCGACCCTCCTGCTCGTGCTGTTCAGCACGGTCGACATCGTCACTGTGCCTACTGAAACTGCGGGGGGCGACGGCAAGGCAGTCGACTTCCTCGCGCCCGGCATCCTCGCCCTCGCCGTGATGTCGACGGCGTTCACCGGGCAGGCCATCGCCACGGGCTTCGAGCGCCGCTACGGCGTGCTCAAGCGGCTCGGCGCCTCACCCCTGCCCCGCTGGGCGCTGATGGCGGCGAAGACCCTCTCGGTCCTCGTCACCGAGGTCCTGCAGATCGTGCTCCTGACGGTGATCGCCTTCGGCCTCGGCTGGTCGCCGCACGGCAACCCGTTCGCCGTACTCCTCCTCCTGGTCCTCGGCACGGCGGCCTTCTCGGGCCTCGGGCTGCTGATGGCGGGCACCCTGAAGGCGGAGGCGACGCTCGCCGCCGCGAACCTGGTCTTCCTGCTCCTGCTGGTGGGCGGCGGCGTCATCGTGCCGCTCGACAAGTTCCCGGACGCGGCCCAGTCGGTGCTCGGCCTGCTGCCGATCTCCGCCCTCTCCGACGGCCTGCGGGACGTGCTCCAGGACGGTGCGGGGATGCCGTGGGGGAACCTCGCGATCCTGGCGGTCTGGGCGGTGCTCGGGCTCGGGGCCGCGGGCAAGTTCTTCCGCTGGGAGTAGGGGCCGGGGGAGCCACCGGGGTAAGCCGCGTCACAGAAGCACCGGATACGTCCCCCTCGTGAAGCCGTGCACAAGCGGCCCCCTACGATGGTCCCCGTGCCAAACGTGACCCGAGCCGACGCCGTCTCCGCCGTGCGCAATCCGCTCGCCTTCATCGCCGAACGCTGGACCCCGCAGCAGCGGACCGTCCGGCGCGCCGCTCTCATCTCGCTCGCGATGACGGTGTGCATCGTGGTCACCGGCGGCGCCGTCCGGCTGACCGGCTCGGGGCTCGGCTGCCCGACCTGGCCCAAGTGCACGGACGACTCCCTGACGGCGACCCACGAGATGGGCTTCCACGGCGCCATCGAGTTCGGCAACCGCATGCTGACGTACGTGCTGTGCGCGGCCGTCGGCTGGGCGATCATCGCGGCGCGCTCGCAGAAGCCGATGCGGCGCAGCCTCACCCGGCTCGGCTGGGTCCAGTTCTGGCTGGTCATGGGCAACGCCGTACTCGGTGGCATCGTGGTGCTCGTCGGCCTCAACCCGTGGACGGTCGCGGCGCACTTCCTGCTCTCCACCGCCCTGATCGCGGTCGCCGTCACGATGTGGCAGCGCACCCGCGAGGGCGACGGCGACGCGCGTCCGCTGGTCGGCAAGGCCGTGGTGCAGCTGGTGTGGTTCCTGGTCGCGGCGTCCGTGCTGCTCATCGCGATCGGCACCGTCGTGACGGGCTCCGGGCCTCACGCGGGTGACTCCAGCGAGGTGCCGCGGATGGGCTTCGACTGGGAGACCGTCAGCAAGCTGCACGCCGTGCTCGCCTGGATTGTGGTGACGCTGACGTTCGCCCTGTGGTTCGTGCTGAAGGCGGTCGACGCCCCCAAGGGCCCGCTGCACCGCACCCGCGACCTCTTCCTGATCCTGCTCGCCCAGGGCGCGATCGGCTACGTCCAGTACTTCACGGACCTGCCCGAGGTCCTGGTCGGCCTGCACATGTTCGGCTCGTGCGTGGTCTGGATCGCCGTGATGCGCGTCCTGCTGTCGCTGCGCGAACGGCCGTACACCACCGCCGGTCTGCCGTCCCAGGCCGACGACTCGCAGCTCTCGGCGGTCTGACCTCAGCCGTCGTTCAGGCCGTACACCCGTCGGGCGTTCCCCGCCGCGATGAGCCCCGCCACCCGCTGTGCGTCCGGCAGCGACCACGCGCCCTCGGTGACCCATCCGCCGAACACGCGCCCGAGCGCCTCCCCGAAGAGCCGCGCGCCCACCACGTGCAGCTCGGGAAGCCCGTGCGCGCCGCTGGAGAACAGCAGCTTGCCGAAGGGCGCGAGCTCCAGGATCTCCGCGAGCACGGCGGCCGCGCGAGCGCCCGTGCGCACCAGGGCGGGGCCCAGATCGGCGTACACGTGCGGGAAGAGACCGGCCAGGTCCGCGGCGTTGCGGTGGTACGGATAGCCGTGCAGCAGGACCAGATCGGTGCCGAGCCCCGCGGTCGCCCGCGCGAAACCCCCGAAGTACCCCTGCGGGTCGCCGACCCCCGCGTGCAGTTGCAGCGGACGCCCCGACGCGACGGCGATCCACAGCAGATGCCTGAGCAGCACGGGGTCCTGGAGCGCCCCGCCCACCTGCCGCCGGGCCAGCCAACGTCCCGCGGCACCCCGCACCTCCCCGGGCCCCGGTGGCTCGGGTGCCAGGGCGAGAGAGCGCCTCACGCCCGCCACGGAGGTGAAGGCGACGGCGTTCGCGGCGGCCGCGTGCACCGATTCGGCGAGGTTGGCGAGGAACGAGTCGACGGTGCCGGAGGTGTCGGCCACCTGTTCGGCCAGTAATTCCAGGCGGACGATCTCATGCGCGTCGGCGTCACCGGCCGACGCCATCTCGCCGGGCCCCGTCAGGTCGCCGGGCAGCCCCGTGTCGACGAGATACGTCGTGATGCCGCTCCCCCGCAGCAGCCGCCGCCCCGCTTCGAGGACGCCCAGATCGCGGCGGCGGGCGAGGTAGCGGGCGGGCGGGCAGTGCGGTTCGAGGCCGAGCAGCGGCGGGCACCAGCGGCGTACGGCGAAGCCCGTCTGGGTGTCGAAGAAGGTGGTGCCGGGCGCGGGCGGGCCCTCGCCGCGCCCGAGGTGGGCCTCGAAGGTGCCGAGACCCAGCTCCGTACGCAGCACACCGTGGCAGTACTGGTCCACCAGGGACGGCGTTTCGATCATCCGGGCTCCCGGTAGACGGACGTGCTCCTACCGTCCTAACGGGTGACCCGGGTGTCAGGTGTTGCTTACGGCCGTTCTGTCCGCCACGGCATCAACGCCGTCAGCCGTTGCTCTTGCCGCCGAGCTGAATGCCCGCCATCCGCGACCACTCGTACGGGCCGGTCTCCACCTTGGCGGCGAAGTCACCGTCGAAGTCCTCGTGGACGGTGATCCCGGCCTTCTCGACGGCGCTCTGCGCGATCTCGTAGGTGGGGGCCACCAGGTCACCCCAGCCACCGTCGTCGCCGACCAGGACGATGCGGGTGCCCTCGTGCCCGATGTACGCGACCTGTCCCTCGGCACCGCCGTGCGCCTGGGCGAAGGCACCGATCTGCTTGGCCAGCTTGGCCGCCTTCTTGTCCGCGCGGGCTGCCTGCTTGCTGTCCTCGACCTGCTGCGTCTCTGCCATGAGCAGGATGCTACCGACGGGTAGATCAACTGGCGACGGGCGGGGCACGTGGCGTTCAACACCACGTGCCCCGCCCGTCGGGAAAGTTGTCGGCTCAGCGAAGGAAGGGGTCCACCGCGACCGCCACGAACAGCAGCGAGACGTAGGTGATCGACCAGTGGAAGAGCCGCATCTCCTTGAGCTTGCCGCCCGTGACCTCGGCCTTGGCGCGGTTCTGCAGGCCGTGCGCCTCCCACAGCCACCAGCCGCCGGTCACGAAGGCGACCCCGGTGTAGAACCAGCCGGTGTAGCCGAGGGGCTGCAGCAGCAGCGAGACGGCGACCATCACCCAGCTGTAGAGGACGATCTGCCGCGCGACCACCTTGTTCGACGCGACGACCGGCAGCATGGGCACGCCCACGCGGGCGTAGTCGTCCTTGACCTTCATCGACAGCGGCCAGTAGTGCGGCGGCGTCCAGAAGAACATGACGAGGAAGAGGATGACCGGCGCCCACGACAGGGAGTTGGTGACCGAGGACCAGCCGATGAGGACCGGCATGCAGCCCGCGATACCGCCCCAGACGATGTTCTGCGAGGTGCGGCGCTTCAGGATCATCGTGTAGACGACCACGTAGAAGAGCAGGGCGCCGAGGGCGAGCCACGCGGACAGCCAGTTGACGACGAGCCCGAAGAGCAGCGTGGAGGCGACCGCGAGCGCGATGCCGAAGGCGAGGCACTCACGGGGGCTGACCATGCCCGTGACCAGGGGCCGCTGGGACGTACGGTCCATCAGGGCGTCGATGTCGCGGTCGATGTACATGTTGAGCGCGTTCGCGCCGCCCGCCGAGAGGTATCCGCCGAGGCAGGTCACGAAGACCAGCCACAGGTCGGGCACCCCCTGCTCGGCGAGGAACATCACCGGAACGGTGGTGATCAGGAGGAGCTCGATGATTCGCGGCTTGGTCAGCGCCACGAACGCCATGACACGGGCCCCGAGCGGCCGGTGGCTTGGGCTAGAGCTCGTCCCAATCGCTCCCGCTGGACGGGATTCAACGGCCGTCACGCACACCCCTGACAGAGACTTCCCAGCAAGCCGCGTCGGAGTTCAGACATGAAGATCCGGTAAAGGCTCGCGCGTACCACGCCACTGTAGACGTTGCCCATACCTCGCCCTTCGCGGGGGTGGGGTCGTGTTGAGCAGCGTGTTGGGACGCCCGAAACACGGCCCGACACCCGTTCAGATGAGCGGTGCCGTACTCGTTGTGAGAGTCCAGATGAGCGGCTCCGGGATCACATGGTGAACACCGTGGATCCCTTTCGGGAGGCGGATGGCGACGCACCCCGGCACTCTGGAATGACTCGAAAAAATGCACGTCTTTACAGCGGTAGGCTCGACATCGGCCGGTGGGATCTACATCGCCGGCATTCGACATGTGGAGAGGAGCCCTGACTCAGGGTGAGCACCAAGCCGACCACCACAGACCTCGAGTGGACCGAACTGGACCAGCGGGCTGTTGATACTGCCCGCGTCCTGGCCATGGACTCCGTACAGAAGGTCGGCAACGGCCATCCTGGTACGGCCATGAGCCTCGCGCCCGCCGCGTACACCCTCTTCCAGAAGGTGATGCGGCACGACCCCGCGGACGCCGAGTGGACCGGCCGCGACCGGTTCGTTCTCTCCGCGGGCCACTCGTCCCTGACCCTCTACATCCAGCTCTACCTGGCCGGCTTCGGCCTGGAGCTCGATGACCTGAAGGCGTTCCGCACCTGGGGTTCCAAGACCCCGGGCCACCCGGAGTACGGGCACACCACGGGCGTCGAGACGACGACCGGGCCGCTCGGCCAGGGCGTCGCGAACGCCGTGGGCATGGCGATGGCCGCCCGTTACGAACGTGGCCTGTTCGACCCGCAGACCGCTGCCGGCGAGTCGCCGTTCGACCACCACATCTTCGCGATCGCCGGTGACGGCTGTCTCCAGGAGGGCATCTCCGGCGAGGCGTCGTCGCTCGCCGGGCACCAGAAGCTCGGCAACCTCGTGCTGCTGTGGGACGACAACCACATCTCCATCGAGGGCGACACGGAGACCGCGGTGTCCGAGGACACCATGAAGCGGTACGAGGCCTACGGCTGGCACGTCCAGCGCGTGGAGCCCAAGGAGGACGGCGACCTCGACCCGGCCGCCCTCTACAAGGCGATCCTGGCCGCGAAGGCGGAGACGGAGCGCCCCTCCTTCATCGCGATGCGCTCGATCATCGCCTGGCCCGCGCCGAACGCGCAGAACACCGAGGCCGCGCACGGCTCGGCGCTCGGCGACGAAGAGGTCGCGGCCACCAAGCGTGTCCTCGGCTTCGACCCGGAGCAGACCTTCGAGGTCTCGGACGAGGTCCTCGCGCACACCCGCGCCGCCCTCGACCGCGGCCGTGACGCCAAGGCCGAGTGGGAGAAGGGCTTCGCCGCCTGGCGGACGGCCGACTCCGCGCGCGCCGCCGAGTTCGACCGCGTCGCCGCGGGCGAGCTCCCCCAGGGCTGGGAGGAGAAGCTCCCGGTCTTCGAGGCGGGCAAGGGCGTCGCGACGCGTGCCGCGTCCGGCAAGGTCCTGCAGGCGCTCGGCGCGGTGATCCCCGAGCTGTGGGGCGGCTCCGCCGACCTCGCGGGCTCGAACAACACCACGATCGACAAGACGTCGTCGTTCCTCCCGGCGGGCAACCCGCTGCCGGAGGCCGACCCGTACGGCCGCACGATCCACTTCGGCATCCGCGAGCACTCCATGGCCGCGGAGATGAACGGCATCGCGCTGCACGGCAACACCCGCATCTTCGGCGGCACCTTCCTGGTGTTCTCCGACTACATGCGCAACGCCGTCCGTCTCTCCGCGCTGATGCACCTCCCGGTGACGTACGTGTGGACGCACGACTCCATCGGTCTCGGCGAGGACGGCCCGACGCACCAGCCGGTCGAGCACCTGGCCTCGCTGCGTGCCATCCCCGGCCTGAACGTCGTCCGTCCCGCGGACGCGAACGAGACCGCGGTCGTGTGGCGCGAGATCCTCAAGCGCTACACCAAGGAGTTCGGCAAGGGCGCCCCGCACGGCCTCGCGCTGACCCGTCAGGGCGTGCCGACGTACGACCGCGAGGTCACCGAAGGCGCCGTCAAGGGTGGCTACGTCCTCTTCGAGGCCGACGGCGGCGCCCCCGAGGTCGTCCTCATCGGCACCGGCTCCGAGGTACAGCTCGCCGTCGAGGCGCGCGAGCAGCTCCAGGCCGCGGGCGTTCCCACGCGCGTCGTCTCGATGCCGTGCGTCGAGTGGTTCGAGGCGCAGGACCAGGGGTACCGCGACAGCGTCCTTCCGCCGTCCGTCAAGGCGCGCGTGGCGGTCGAGGCGGGCATCGGCCTGACCTGGCACCGCTTCGTGGGTGACGCCGGGCGCATCGTCTCGCTGGAGCACTTCGGTGCCTCGGCCGACGGCAAGGTGCTGTTCCGCGAGTTCGGGTTCACCGGCGACGCCGTGGCCGCAGCCGCCCGGGAATCGATCGACGCCGCTCAGCGCTGACGCCGACATACGACCAAGTAGGAGATGTAATCCTCATGACAGACGCACTCAAGCGCCTTTCCGACGAAGGCGTCGCGATCTGGCTGGACGACCTGTCGCGCAAGCGGATCACGTCCGGCAACCTCGCCGAGCTGATCGACCAGAGCCACGTCGTGGGTGTCACGACGAACCCGTCGATCTTCCAGAAGGCGATCTCGCAGGGCGACGGTTACGACCAGCAGCTCTCCGACCTCGCCTCCCGCGGTGTCACCGTCGAAGAAGCCATCCGCATGATCACGACGGCGGACGTCCGTGACGCCGCCGACATCCTGCGCCCGGTCTTCGACGCGACGGGCGGCCAGGACGGCCGCGTGTCGATCGAGGTCGACCCGCGCCTGGCGCACAACACGAAGTCAACGGTCGCCGAGGCCAAGCAGCTCGCCTGGCTGGTGGACCGCCCGAACACGCTCATCAAGATCCCGGCGACGAAGGCGGGCCTGCCCGCGATCACCGAGGTCATCGGCCTGGGCATCAGCGTCAACGTCACGCTGATCTTCTCGCTGGAGCGCTACCGCCTGGTCATGGACGCGTACCTCGCCGGCCTGGAGAAGGCCAAGGAGCGCGGCCTGGACCTCTCCAAGATCCACTCGGTGGCGTCCTTCTTCGTGTCCCGCGTGGACACCGAGATCGACAAGCGCCTGGACGCCCTGGGCACCGACGAGGCCAAGTCCGCCAAGGGCAAGGCCGCGCTCGCCAACGCCCGCCTGGCGTACGAGGCGTACGAGGAGGTCTTCTCGTCCGACCGCTGGGCCGCGCTGGACAAGGCGCAGGCCAACAAGCAGCGTCCGCTGTGGGCCTCGACCGGCGTCAAGGACCCGGCGTACAAGGACACCCTGTACGTCGACGACCTGGTCGCGCCGAACACGGTGAACACGATGCCGGAGGCCACCCTCGAGGCGACCGCCGACCACGGCCAGATCACGGGCAACACCGTGGCCGGGACGTACGACGCGGCGCGCGGCGAGATCGAGGCCGTCGAGAAGCTCGGCATCAGCTACGACGACGTGGTGCAGCTGCTCGAGGACGAGGGCGTCGAGAAGTTCGAGGCGTCCTGGAACGACCTGCTCAAGTCCACCGAGGCGGAGCTCAAGCGCCTCACCCCTTCGGAGGGCTGACCATCTTGTCAAGCAGCAATCCGCTGCGTGACGCCGCAGACCGACGGCTCCCGCGTATCGCGGGGCCGTCGGGCCTGGTCATCTTTGGCGTCACGGGCGATTTGTCCCGTAAAAAGCTGATGCCCGCTGTCTATGACCTCGCCAACCGTGGCCTGCTGCCGCCGGGCTTCTCGCTCATCGGCTTCGCGCGCCGCGACTGGGAGGACGAGGACTTCGCCCAGGTCGTCCACGACGCCGTCAAGCAGCACTCGCGTACGCCGTTCCGTGAAGAGGTCTGGC
The DNA here is from genome assembly GCF_053591915.1 of Streptomyces sp. NPDC002853. Lineage (NCBI taxonomy): Bacteria > Bacillati > Actinomycetota > Actinomycetes > Kitasatosporales > Streptomycetaceae > Streptomyces > Streptomyces sp. NPDC002853. The sequence goes on from NZ_JBSFUS010000011.1 coordinate 159,069, forward strand.
AGCAGCTCATCCAGGGGATGCGCTTCGTCCAGGGCAACTTCGACGACGACGCCGCCTTCGAGCAGCTCAAGGCCACCATCCAGGACCTCGACAAGGCACAGGGCACGGGCGGCAACTTCGCCTTCTACCTGTCGGTGCCCCCGAAGTTCTTCCCGCAGGTCGTCCAGCAGCTCAAGAAGCACGAGCTCGCGGACGCCCCGCAGGGCTCCTGGCGCCGCGCGGTCATCGAGAAGCCCTTCGGGCACGACCTGGCGTCGGCCAAGGAGCTCAACTCGATCGTGCACGAGGTGTTCGACCCGGACCAGGTGTTCCGGATCGACCACTACCTCGGCAAGGAGACCGTCCAGAACATCCTGGCGCTCCGCTTCGCCAACCAGATGTTCGAGCCGATCTGGAACCGGTCGTACGTCGACCACGTCCAGATCACGATGGCCGAGGACATCGGCATCGGCGGCCGCGCCGGTTACTACGACGGCATCGGCGCGGCCCGTGACGTCATCCAGAACCACCTGCTCCAGCTGATGGCGCTGACCGCGATGGAGGAGCCCGCCTCCTTCGACGCGAACGCGCTGGTCGCCGAGAAGGCGAAGGTCCTGGGCGCCGTACGGCTGCCCAAGAACCTCGGCGAGAGCACGGTCCGCGGCCAGTACGCCGCGGGGTGGCAGGGCGGCGAGAAGGCCGTCGGCTACCTCCAGGAAGAGGGCATCGACCCCAAGTCGAAGACCGACACCTACGCGGCCATCAAGCTGGAGGTGGACAATCGCCGCTGGGCGGGCGTCCCCTTCTACCTCCGCACGGGCAAGCGTCTGGGCCGCCGCGTCACCGAGATCGCGGTCGTCTTCCAGCGCGCGCCCCACTCCCCCTTCGACCACACGGCGACGGAGGAGCTGGGCCAGAACGCGATCGTCATCCGCGTCCAGCCCGACGAGGGCATCACGGTCCGGTTCGGCTCGAAGGTGCCCGGCACCTCGATGGAGATCCGCGACGTGTCGATGGACTTCGCCTACGGCGAGTCCTTCACCGAGTCCAGCCCGGAGGCGTACGAGCGCCTGATCCTGGACGTCCTGCTCGGCGACGCCAACCTCTTCCCGCGCACGGAGGAGGTCGAGCTCTCCTGGAACATCCTCGACCCGATCGAGGAGTACTGGGACAAGCACGGCAAGCCCGCGCAGTATTCGTCCGGGACCTGGGGCCCGTCCGAGGCGGACGAAATGCTCGCACGAGACGGACGGAGCTGGCGTCGCCCATGAAGATCGACCTTACGGACACCACGTCCAGCAAGATCAACAAGGCGCTCGTGCAGGGGCGCAGGGCGATCGGCACCCCGGCCGTCGGCATGGTGCTCACCCTCGTCATCGTCACCGACGAGGAGAACGCCTACGACGCGCTGAAGGCCGCCAACGAAGCGTCCCGCGAGCACCCCTCGCGCAAGCTGGTCGTCATCAAGCGCGCCGCGCGCTCACCCCGTGACCGCACGACGTCGCGCCTCGACGCCGAGGTGCGGGTGGGCGCGGACGCGGGCACCGGCGAGACGGTGGTCCTGCGTCTTTACGGCGAGGTCATCAACCACGCCCAGTCGGTCGTCCTGCCGCTGCTGCTCCCGGACGCCCCCGTGGTCGTGTGGTGGCCGGTCAACGCGCCGCTCGACCCGGCCAAGGACCCCCTTGGCGCGCTCGCCCAGCGCCGCGTTACGGACACGTACGCCGCCGAGCAGCCGATCCACGAGCTGACCGCGCGCGCCGAGGCCTACCACCCCGGCGACACCGACCTCTCCTGGACCCGGATCACCCCGTGGCGCTCGATGCTCGCCGCCGCTCTCGACCAGGTCGCCTGCAAGGTGACGTCGGTCGAGGTGGAGGGCGAGGAGTTCAACCCGAGCTGCGAGCTGCTCGCCATGTGGCTCGCGGACCGGCTCGACGTCCCCGTGAAGCGCTCGCTCTCCGCGGGGCCCGGCCTCACCGGCGTACGCATGGACACCGACTGCGGTCCCATCGTGCTCGGCCGGGCCGACGGCTCGCTGGCCACGCTCTCCATCCAGGGGCAGCCCGACCGCGCGGTGGCGCTCAAGCGCCGCGAGACGGCCGAGCTGATCGCCGAGGAGCTGCGCCGTCTCGACCCGGACGACACCTACGCGTCCGCGCTGAGGTTCGGCGTGGACCGCCTGGGCGAGAACCCCCAGGAGAAGACGGCGCCCGCATCCGAGTCGGACGCCGCGGCCTCCGAGGAGCCCAAGAAGGCTCCGGCGAAGAAGGCCGCGGCCAAGAAGGCGGCGACGAAGTGAGCACGGCCCCGCAGCTGGTGGTGCACCGCGACAAGGAGCTGATGGCGCAGGCCGCCGCGGCCCGCCTCATCACGAAGATCGTCGACGCGCAGGCCGCCCGCGGCTTCGCCTCGGTGGTCCTCACCGGCGGGCGCAACGGCAACGGCCTGCTGGCGGCACTGAGTTCGTCCCCGGCGAAGGACGCGATCGACTGGTCGCGCCTGGACCTGTGGTGGGGCGACGAGCGCTTCCTGCCGGACGGCGACCCGGAGCGCAACTACACCCAGGCCAAGGAGGCGCTGCTCGACTCGGTGCCCCTGAACCCGGCCCGGGTGCATCCGATGCCCGCGTCGGACGGCGCGTACGAGGTGGACGCGGCGGCCGGGATGTACGCGGCCGAGCTCACCGCGGCCGCGGGGCCCGAGCATTATCAATCAGTGGCTGCCGCCACGGGCGTCCCGGTACCGACGTTCGACGTACTGATGCTGGGCGTCGGCCCGGACACCCATGTCGCCTCGCTCTTCCCGGAGCTGCCGGCGGTCCGTGAGACGGAGCGGACGGTGGTCGGCGTGCACGGCGCGCCCAAGCCGCCGCCCGTGCGCATCACGCTCACGCTCCCGGCGATCCGGGCGGCGCGCGAGGTGTGGCTGCTCGCGGCCGGTGAGGACAAGGCCAACGCCGCAGCGATCGCCCTGTCCGGCGCGGGTGAGGTACAGGCGCCCGCCGCGGGCGCGTACGGCAGGTCGCGGACGCTGTGGCTGCTGGACAGGGCGGCGGCCTCGCAGTTGCCGCGCGACCTGTATCCGCCGGCTTCGCCCTGAGCGTTTCGCACGGCGCGAAGGCCCGGACCGCCTCTCGGCGGGCCGGGCCTTCGCGTTTCAGCGGCTCAACGCCCGCGCAGCGTCCGGTACTTCTCGACCAGCGCCGTGGTCGACCCGTCGAGGTCCGCCACGTCGGCGCCTTCCGTCAGGGCGGGCTCGATGCGCTTGGCGAGGACCTTGCCGAGCTCGACGCCCCACTGGTCGAAGGAGTCGATGTTCCACACGGCGCCCTGCACGAACACCTTGTGTTCGTAGAGCGCGATGAGTTGACCGAGAACCGACGGTGTCAGCTCCTTGGCGAGGATCGTCGTCGTCGGGTGGTTGCCCTTGAACGTCTTGTGCGGGACGAGCTCCTCCGGCACACCCTCGGCCCGCACCTCGTCGGGCGTCTTGCCGAAGGCCAACGCCTGCGTCTGCGCGAAGAAGTTGGCCATCAGGAGGTCGTGCTGGGCGACAAGCCCCGGCAGCAGATCGGCGACCGGCTCGGCGAAGCCGATGAAGTCCGCCGGGATCAACTTCGTGCCCTGGTGGATGAGTTGGTAGTACGCGTGCTGGCCGTTGGTGCCCGGGGTGCCCCAGACGACCGGCCCCGTCTGCCAGTCGACCGGCTCTCCGTCACGGCCCACCGACTTGCCGTTGGACTCCATGTCCAGCTGCTGGAGGTAGGCGGTGAACTTGGAGAGGTAGTGCGAGTACGGCAGGACCGCGTGCGACTGGGCGTCGTGGAAGTTGCCGTACCAGATGCCCAACAGGCCGAGAAGCAGCGGCACGTTCGACTCGGCGGGCTCGTTGCGGAAGTGCTCGTCGACGAGGTGGAAGCCGCCGAGCATCTCACGGAAGCCGTCGGGTCCGATCGCGAGCATCAGCGAGAGACCGATCGCCGAGTCGAACGAGTAGCGCCCGCCGACCCAGTCCCAGAACTCGAACATGTTGGCCGTGTCGATGCCGAAGTCGGAGACCTTCTCGGCGTTCGTCGACAGGGCCACGAAGTGCTTGGCGACGGCGCTCTGGTCGGCGCGCAGGCCGGTCAGGAGCCAGTCACGCGCGGAGGTCGCGTTCGTGATCGTCTCGATCGTGGTGAACGTCTTCGAGGCGATGATGAACAGCGTCTCGGCCGGGTCCAGGTCCCGCACGGCCTCGTGCAGGTCGGCACCGTCGACGTTCGACACGAAGCGCACGGTGAGGTCGCGGTCGGTGAACGAGCGCAGCGCCTCGTACGCCATGGCGGGGCCGAGGTCCGAGCCGCCGATGCCGACGTTCACGATGTTCTTGATGCGCTTGCCGGTGTGCCCGGTCCACTCGCCGGAGCGGACCTTGTCCGCGAAGGCGCTCATCTTGTCGAGCACGGCGTGCACGGCCGGCACCACGTTCTCGCCGTCGACCTCGATCACCGCGTCCCGCGGGGCGCGCAGCGCCGTGTGCAGGACGGCGCGGTCCTCGGTGGTGTTGATCTTCTCGCCGCGGAACATGGCGTCCCGCAGGCCGAAGACGTCGGTGGTCGCGGCGAGCTCGCGCAGGAGCGTCAGCGTCTCGTCCGTGACGAGGTGCTTGGAGTAGTCGACGTGCAGGTCGCCGACCTGGAGCGTGTACTGCGTGCCGCGCGCCGGGTCCTTGGCGAAAAGATCACGCAGCTGCACCTCCCCCAGCTGCTCCCGGTGCTTGCCGATCGCCGCCCATTCGGGCGTCTGGTTGAGCCTGGCGCGGCTTTCTGCGTTCATCTCGGACTTCAGCCTTCTCTCGTACCTGTGTACGTACCTTGCCCCGCTGCACGTTCCAACCTAATTGATCAGGGCCCGATATGAGATCTCTGAAGCTGTCTGTCCGCACACGTGCCAGTAAACGCCACATGAAAAACACAGCGGCCGGACATCCACCGATGTCCGGCCCTTCTCACGCTCTAGATCTCGCCCCGCAGTTTCGCCAGCGCCTCCGCGAGGATCGCCTCGCCGTCCGCGTCGGTGCGCCGCTCGCGTACGTACGCCAGGTGCGTTTTGTACGGCTCCGTACGAGGCGGATCCGGTGGGTTGTCCCGGTCCTGACCTGCCGGGAAGCCGCAGCGGGGGCAGTCCCAGGTATCGGGGACCTGCGCGTCGCTGGCGAAGCTGGGCACCGTCTCGTGTCCGTTGGAGCACCAGAAGGAGATGCGCAGTCGCGGCGCGGACTCACCGCGCTCGGCCTCGCCCATCGGCCCCGCCCCGACCCGACTTCCTCGGATCGCGTTGCCACTTGCCACGGTCGTAACTCCCTGCGTGATGGTGCTGCTGCGGGCGCCTCAGTCTACGTAAGGCCCAACGCGCGTCCAGTGTTTGGAGTTACACCCCGCCCAGAGACGCAAGCCCCATGATAATCCGCGCCGTGCGGCGCGCACCGTACATGGGGCTTTAAGCGAAGCTTTCGCAAGGTGGCAATCAAGCCGCTTTCGCGGTCAGTTGTTCACCTTCATCAACAGGCCGAGCACGACAATGCACGCGAACCAGAGAAGACCGACCACGACAGTGATGCGGTCGAGGTTGCGCTCGGCGACCGACGAGCCGCCGACGGAGGACTGCATGCCGCCACCGAACATGTCGGAAAGACCGCCGCCCTTGCCCTTGTGCATCAGGACAAGGAGCATCATCAGCAGGCTGAAGACGATCAGGGCGATCGAGAACCCCATAACCACGGCTGGACCAACTTCCTCGGATCTGAATCGACTCTGTATCGACGACGGGGGCCGGATGCCTCGCTCAGCGAAGCCGCCCGGCCCCCGCAAGGGTACGACGTATCGGCGCTACCGCATACTCACTGGTCGCGGAACCGGACGATCTTGACGAACTCCTCCGAGTCGAGCGCCGCGCCGCCCACCAGGGCGCCGTCGACGTCGGGCTGCGCCATGATCGCGGCGACGTTGCCGGACTTCACGGAGCCGCCGTACTGGATGCGGACCTTGTCGGCGAGCTCCTGCGAGTACAGCTCGGCGAGGCGGCCGCGGATCGCGCCGCACACCTCCTGGGCGTCCTCGGGGGTCGCGACCTTGCCGGTGCCGATGGCCCACACCGGCTCGTACGCGATGACGATGGACTCGGCCTGCTCGGCCGGGAGGTCCTTCAGACCGCCGTCGAGCTGCGCAAGGGTGTACTCGATCTGCTGGCCGGCCTCACGGATGTCGAGGCCCTCGCCGATGCAGAGGATCGGGGTCAGGCCGTGCTTGTAGGCGGCCTTCACCTTCGCGTTGCAGATCTCGTCGGTCTCGTCGTGGTACTGACGGCGCTCGGAGTGGCCCACGGCCACGAACGTGCACTTCAGCTTGGAGAGCATCGGGCCCGAGATCTCGCCGGTGTAGGCACCGGTGTCGTGCGCCGAGATGTCCTGGGCGCCGTACTTGATCTTGAGCTTGTCGCCGTCGACCAGGGTCTGCACCGAACGCAGGTCGGTGAAGGGGGGCAGGACGGCGACCTCGACGGCCTCGTAGTCCTTGTCGGCCAGGGCGAAGGCGAGCTTCTGGACGTGGGCGATGGCCTCGAGGTGGTTGAGGTTCATCTTCCAGTTGCCCGCCATCAGCGGGGTACGCGTAGTCATCAGGTGTCAGTTCTCCAGTGCGGCGAGGCCGGGGAGCGTCTTGCCCTCGAGGTATTCGAGGGAGGCGCCGCCGCCGGTGGAAATGTGGCCGAATGCGTTCTCGTCGAAGCCCAGCGTGCGGACGGCCGCGGCGGAGTCGCCGCCGCCGACGACCGTGAAGGCCGGGGAGTCGAGGAGCGCCTGGGCGACCGCCTTGGTGCCCTCGGCGTAGTCGGGGTGCTCGAAGACGCCCATCGGACCGTTCCAGAAGACGGTGGCCGCGTCGGCGAGCTTCGAGGCGTAGAGCTTACGGGTCTCGGGACCGATGTCGAGACCCTCCTGGTCGGCCGGGATGGCGTCCGCGGCGACCGTGGTGGGGTTGGCCGGGGCCTTGGTCTTCAGGTCCGGGAACTCGGTGGAGACCAGCACGTCGACGGGGAGGACCAGCTCGACGCCGCTCTCCTGCGCACGCTTGATGTACTCCTTGACGGTCGGGACCTGGTCCTCCTGCAGGAGGGAGATGCCGACCTCGTGGCCCTGGGCCTTGAGGAAGGTGTACGCCATGCCGCCGCCGATGAGCAGACGGTCGGCCTTGCCGAGCAGCTGGTCGATGACGGCCAGCTTGTCGGAGACCTTGGCGCCGCCGAGCGCGACGACGTACGGGCGCTGCACGTCCTCGGTGAGCTTCTTCAGGACGCCGACCTCGGTGGCGATGAGGAATCCTGCGTAGTGCGGCAGGCGCGCCGGGAGGTCGAACACGGAGGCGTGCTTGCGGTGCACGGCGCCGAAACCGTCGCCCACGTAGACATCCGCGAGGGCCGCGAGCTTGTCGGCGAACTCGCCGCGCTCGGTGTCGTCCTTGGACGTCTCGCCCGCGTTGAAGCGGAGGTTCTCGATGACGGCGACCTGGCCGGGCTCGAGACCGTCGACCGCGTCGTGCGCGGCGGGGCCGACGGTGTCCTGGGCGAACGCGACGGGCTTGCCGAGGAGTTCACCGAGCCGCTCGGCGGCGGGAAGCAGCGAGAACACCGGGTCCGGGGCGCCCTTGGGGCGGCCGAGGTGCGAGGCGACGATCACCTTGGCGCCCGCCTCGGCGAGCTTGGTGACGGTCGGCAGGACGGCGCGGATGCGGCCGTCGTCGGTGATGGTGCCGTCGGCGAGCGGCACATTGAGGTCGGCGCGGACGAAGACCCGCTTGCCTTCGACCCCTTCGGCGAGAAGTTCGTCGATCGTCTTCATGGCTGGACTCAGGACTCCTTTAGAGGGCTGACGTGCAACAAGGCCCGGACCACGCAGTATTGCGCGGCCCGGACCCTGTGTTCACATCGAGGTGTCTGCTCTGCTGATCAGAGCTGACCGCCGACGAAGACCGTGAGGTCGACGAGGCGGTTGGAGTAGCCCCACTCGTTGTCGTACCAGCCGAGGATTTTCACCGTCTTGCCCTCCTGGACCATGGTCAGGGAGGAGTCGAAGGTGCAGGAGGCCGGGTCGCTGACGATGTCGGACGACACGATCGGGTCCTCGGTGTAGAAGAGGATGCCCTTGAGGTCGCCGTCGTCGGCGGCCTTCTTGAACGCGGCGTTGACCTCGTCCTTGGTGACCTCGCGCTGCAGGTCCACGACGAGGTCGGTGGCGGAGCCGGTCGGGACCGGGACGCGCATCGCGATGCCGTCGAGCTTGCCCTTGAGCTGCGGAAGGACCAGAGCGGTGGCCTTGGCGGCACCGGTCGTGGTCGGAATGATGTTCTCGGCGGCGGCGCGGGCGCGACGCAGGTCCGAGTGCGGGAAGTCCAGGATGCGCTGGTCGTTGGTGTACGCGTGGACCGTCGTCATCAGGCCCTTGACGATGCCGAAGTTCTCGTCGAGAACCTTCGCCATCGGCGCCACACAGTTGGTGGTGCAGGACGCGTTCGAGATGACGTGGTGGTTGGCCGCGTCGTACTTGTCCTGGTTGACGCCCATCACGATGGTGATGTCCTCGTCCTTGGCCGGAGCCGAGATGAGGACCTTCTTCGCGCCACCGGCGATGTGCTTCTCGGCGTCGGCCTTCTTGGTGAAGATGCCCGTCGACTCGATCACGATGTCGACGTTCAGCTCGCCCCACGGGATGTCCGCGGGGTTGCGCTCGGACAGCACCTTGATGGTGTGGCCGTCGACCGTGATGGTGTCCTCGGTGTGCGACACCTCGGCCTTGAGACGGCCCAGGATGGTGTCGTACTTCAGAAGGTGCGCGGTAGTCGCGGTGTCACCCAGGTCGTTGACAGCCACGATCTCGATGTCCGCACCCTGCTCGAGCAGCGCCCGGAAGTAGTTGCGCCCGATGCGGCCGAAGCCGTTGATGCCTACGCGGATCGTCACGAACCGATCTCCTCGTTGGTACGCCGGTTGCAGACGCCGGCGAGTTGTATGGGATGTCCCCGACCGCCTCCGACCCTACCTCTCTGATGGCCTTTGGGTGACATCGACAGGGGGTCCGGACGGCACGGTGGCCCGTACCCCCGAGTAGGGAGCACGAGCCACCGCGATTCGGACATTGATTACGCAGCGTCAGCGGCGCAGATGTGCAAGGGATGCGCCCATAAGAGCGGCCCGTTCGGCACTTCCGGGTACATGCTCGAACCCGAAGCCGAGCAGCACGCTGTCACGCGCTGTGACGGCCGCATAGGGCTTGTAGAGCTCCCCCGTACGGGCCCAGTCACCCGTGATGTTGGGGCTCCCGGGGGGCGCCGGAGCGACCGCCCAGGTGCCCAGCGAAGCCTCGAATCCCTCGGTCTGCGTGGCGTTGCCCCCTATCACAAGCTGAGCGTTGTCGGCAAAGAGTCCGCGGCCCCCGCTGGAGGGGTCGGTGATGGAGCTGAGCGACACCTCGATCGTCTTGCCCGCGTAGGCGCTGAGGTCGAAGGAGACGGGCTTCCAGCCGCCGGAGGACCCGGTGAAGCTGTTCCAGGCGCCGCTGGTGCCGGACGCCGTGCAGCCGGTGGCCGACTGCGTCAGGTAGTGGCGCAGGAACGGGTGGCCGTTGATGAAGAACCCGGCCCCGCACTCGGCGGGCACCGCCTGGGACGAGTTGCCGTTCGAGTCCGGCAGCGTGGTCCAGTCCTCCGTGCCGGCGGTGTGCGCCTCCAGGACGCCGTGGTCGTAGCCGGTCTCCAGGTTCCAGTTGAGCTGGAACCGCAGCTGCGGCTGGTCCGCGGCCGTGACCCCGGTCAGGTCGATGGTGCGCGTCAGCCGCTTCCAGTCCTGGTCGGCATGGGACGCCGATGCCATGCCCTGCCCCTCGAAGGGTGCGTACGGGTTGGCGAGCCCGGGGTAGCTGCCTGCCGCCGCGCTCTTGAACTGCGGGAACTCGTCGGCGGGCAGGCTGTCGGACGTGACGGTGTAGCGGCCCGCCTTGTCCAGCGGGTTGCCCTCGGCCGCCGCCAGCGGTGTCTTGACGTCCTTGAGGGCGCCGCTGCCCTCGAAGCTGGTGGCGCCGGGTGCGGAGAGGCGTTCGTAGGCGCCGAGGTAGTACTGCGCGAAGTCGTCGGTCAGCGCGTCCCCGAGGTCCACGTTGCCGCCCGCGCGCTCACCGGACTCGATCAGCTTGCCGCCCTCGTTGAGGTAGGCGCGCAGGGCGAGTTGGGTGGGTGCGCCGGGCACCGGGTCGCCGGTGTGGTGCACGACCGCGGAGAAGTGCGACAGGACGCCGAGCGGATGCGGGGCCCCCTTCTTGGCGACGTCCCAGACCACGGCCGAACGACCGTTGGCCTTCAGGGCGTCGACGTACTTCTGGGCCTGCGTCGCCGTGGTGCCCTCCTCGGCGACGACGAGGGTGTTGGCCTTGGCCCGCTCGGTGACGGTGTACGTGAAGTGCGGGCTCTCCGTCTTGCCCTTCTTGTTGCGGCCGGTGAACCACACCTCGACCTTGTCGCCCGCGCGCGCGTCCTCGACCTCGGCGCGGTACTGGTCGAAGTGGAGGTTGTCCTCGCCGCCGTACGTCTCGCCGCCCTTCCAGGCCTTGAGATCCTCGTCGTGCGTGCGGCCGCCGTTGACGCGGTAGTTGAGCTCCTTGTCGCGCACCGACTTGCGTGCGGTGACGGCGACTTCCTGGTCACCGCCGCGTGCGTACGAGTCCGTGAAGGAGTCCGGGGTGAAGTCGGGGGCCTCGATGCCGCTGACGGAGACCGGCTGGTCGGGGTGGAGTGCGGTCTCGGCGACCGCGAGCGCGAACGGGACGTTCTTGGCGAACTCGTCCTGGATCAGCTTCTCGTCGTCCGGGAAGGTGAAGATCGAGGCGCACTCCTCGGGCTTCCAGGGGTCGTTCGGGTCGATGTTCGAGACCGTCTGGCAGGTGGACATCTCCGGCGTGAACATCGAGATGCCGTTGATGTTGCCCGCGTGGCCGTCCGCCTCGCCGTTGGTGGTGTAGAGCTCGGAGGCGACCTGCGGGTGGTAGCCGGGCACTGCGGGCTTCTCCGGGGTGCCGTTCAGCGCCTTGTAGAGGACGTCGTCCGGGGTCGGCGTGGCGACCTGCCAGCCCACTCCGTAGAGGAGCAGTTCGGCCGCGGAGTGGTAGTTGATCCCGTACGTGAAGCCGATGCGCTTTTGGAAGCGGTCCAGCGCCTTGGTCTCGGGCTCCGACATGGGGCCCGTGCCGCGGTAGGTCTCCGAGGAGGGCGCCGGGGACGAACCCTCGTTGTCGTAGCCCCACTTGTAGGCGAAGTTGCGGTTGAGGTCGACGCCGTCGCCCGCCGCGATCTTGCCGTCGCCGTCGATGTCGCGGAGGTTCTTGCGCCACTGGCGGTCGCCGTCGGGGGCGTGCGTGAAGTCGTATCCGTCGGGGTTGGCGGAGAGCACGAACCACAGCTCGGTGGTGTTCACGAGCTTGGTGATGCGCTGGTCCTTGCCGTAGTTGTCGAGGTAGTGGTGCATCAGGCGGCGGGTCATCTCGGGGGTGATCCACTCGCGCGCGTGCTGGTTGGACATGTAGAGCGTGGACGGCTTGGAGCCGTCCTTGGACTTGCTCGCGCCCTTGGAGAGCTTCAGGGCGAGGATGTCCTGCCCGTTGAGCGTCTTGCCGATGGAGACGACCTTGGTGAGGCCCGGGTGGGCCTGACCGGTCTTGACGATCTCCTCCTTGAGCCCGCCCTTGCCGCTGTACGGGCGGAAGACGCCGTCCCCCGCGGCCTTGAGCTTCTGCTGCGTACCGGCCGAGACCTTCTGCTCGGTGAGCTTCACGCCCTCGTGCTCGACGCCCTTTGCCTGCGCCTCGGTCAGATAGACCTCGACGCGGGCGGCGCCGCCGTCGCGGGTCTGCCCGGCGAGCTCGTGGGCGTCCTGGCCCGCCTCGACGAGGATCGGGATCTGCTTCTCGGTGACCACGGCCTCGTAGACCTTCACGGCCGCCGGGTCGTCGGCGGCCGGGGCGTTCGCCCCGCTGTCCGCCTGCGCGTGCGGCACTGCGACGAGGCCGCCGACGAGCAGCGCGCCCGCGGCGACGACGGATCTGAAACCGGCTCTGGATCTTTTGGATCTCTCTCTTGGTCTCATGAGCCCCCCTTGCGGTTGTCCGGCACATTTGTGCGCGAACGCCAGGCTCGTGACACTTCATGATCATGTCAATATGGCGTGAAGGGTCAGGTGTGCCGGAACGCGAAGAAGCCGCCGGGGCCTCGACGGCCCCGGCGGCTTCCTTGCGTGGCTTCCTTGCGTACGGCAGCGGTCAAACCGCCATGTTGTCGGCGAGCTCCTCGCTCAGGTTGGACTCCGTACCCGGAATCCCCAGGTCCTGGGCCCGCTTGTCCGCCATGGCGAGCAGCCTGCGGATGCGGCCCGCGACGGCGTCCTTCGTCAGCGCCGGGTCGGCGAGCGCGCCCAGCTCCTCCAGGGATGCCTGCTTGTGCTCCATGCGCAGCCGTCCGGCCGCCGCGAGGTGCTCGGGGACCTCGTCGCCGAGGATCTCCAGGGCGCGCTGCACGCGGGCGCCGGCGGCGACGGCCGCGCGGGCCGAGCGGCGCAGGTTGGCGTCGTCGAAGTTGGCCAGGCGGTTGGCGGTGGCGCGCACCTCGCGGCGCATCCGCCGCTCCTCCCAGGCGAGCACCGACTCGTGGGCGCCGAGCCGGGTGAGCAGGGCGCCGATCGCGTCCCCGTCCCGGACGACCACGCGGTCCACACCGCGCACCTCGCGGGCCTTGGCCCCGATCTGCAGCCTGCGCGCGGCGCCGACCAGGGCGAGCGCGGCCTCCGGGCCCGGGCAGGTGACCTCCAGGGAGGAGGAACGGCCCGGCTCGGTCAGCGATCCGTGCGCGAGGAACGCGCCGCGCCACGCGGCCTCGGCGTCACAGGTGGCCCCCGAGACCACCTGTGGCGGCAGCCCTCTGATGGGGCGTCCCCGGCCGTCGACGAGACCCGTCTGGCGGGCAAGCTGATCGCCGCCCGCAACCACCCGAACGACGTAGCGCGAGCCCCGCCGCAGTCCGCCGGGGGCCATCACGATCAGCTCCGAGCTGTGCCCGAAGATCTCGAGAATGTCCCGCTTCAGCCGTCGCGCGGCCATCGCCGTGTCCAGCTCCGCCTCGATCACGATGCGGCCGCTCACCAGGTGAAGGCCGCCCGCGAACCGCAGGATGGCCGAGACCTCTGCCTTCCTGCAGCAGGTCCGGGTGACGGGAAGCCGGGAGATCTCGTCCTTCACCGCTGCCGTCATCGCCATGGGCCGATCCTTCCATGCATCCGAAAAATACGGTCGTACGCGGTGGCCAGGAGCTCCGGATCGTGCCTCGGAGTGCCATCGTGCCTGGCCACCGGCGCCAGCTCGACCGTGGCGCCGAGCCGCTTGGCGGCATCGGTGAGTGACTCACGGTCGGGCACGGCGGCGTCGTCGGCCAGCACCACGTCCAGGGCGAGTTTAGGGGCGTGTCGGGCCAAAACCTCCAAATGACGCTGCGGAGAGAACCCATCGGTTTCACCGGGTTGCGGCGCGAGGTTGAGCGAGAGGACCCTGCGGGCCTTCGTCTGGATGAGCGCGTCGAGCAGTTCGGGGACCAGCAGATGCGGGATCACCGAGGAGAACCAGGAGCCGGGGCCGAGCACCACCCAGTCCGCGTCGAGCACCGCGGCGACCGCCTCGGGGACGGCCGGCGGGTCGTGCGGGACGAGGTGCACGGACTGCACCTCACCCGGGGTGAGCGCCACCGTGGCCTGCCCGCGCACCGTGTCCACCTCGTCGGGGCGCTCCGGGTCGTGCCCCTTGACCAGGGCCTGCAGCTCCAGCGGCACCGCCGACATGGGCAGCACGCGGCCGTGCGCGCCAAGGAGCTTGCCGACCAGGTCCAGGGCCTGCACGTGGTCGCCGAGCTGTTCCCACAGGGCGACGATCAGCAGATTGCCGACCGCGTGCTCGTGCAGGTCCCCCTTGGACTGGAAGCGGTGCTGGATGACGCGGGCCCAGGTCTGGCCCCAGTCGTCGTCCCCGCACAGCGCGGCGAGCGCCTTGCGCAGGTCGCCCGGGGGAAGCACGCCCAGTTCGTCGCGGAGCCGCCCGCTGGAGCCGCCGTCGTCGGCGACGGTGACCACGGCGGTGAGGTCACCGGTGATGCGGCGCAGGCCGGCGAGCGAGGCGGACAGGCCCATCCCGCCGCCGAGCGCCACGACCTTGGGCTGAGTGCCCCGCTTGCGGCCCAGACGGTTCAGCCGCAGGGAGGACTTCACTCTCGCCCCATGTCCCGATGGACGAGGACGGTCTCGACGCCCTCGGACACGAGGCGCGCCGCGAGCTTCTCCGACATGGCGACGGAGCGGTGCTTGCCGCCCGTACAACCGACCGCGATCGTCACGTAACGCTTGCCCTCGCGGCGGTAGCCCGCGGCGATGAGCTGGAGCAGCTCGGCGTACCGGTCGAGGAACTCCTTGGCGCCCGGCTGGTTGAAGACGTAGCCGGACACCTCTTCGTTGAGCCCCGTGAAGGGGCGCAGCTCCGGCACCCAGTGCGGATTGGGCAGGAAGCGGCAGTCCACGACGAGGTCGGCGTCGACCGGCAGGCCGTACTTGTAGCCGAACGACATGACCGTGGCCCGCAGCTCGGGCTCCTCGTCGCCCGCGAACTGGGCGTCCATCTTGGCGCGCAGCTCGTGCACGTTCAGGCTGGAGGTGTCGATCACCAGGTCGGCGTCGCCGCGCAGCTCGCGCAGGAGCTCGCGCTCGGCCGCGATGCCGTCGACGATGCGGCCGTCGCCCTGCAGCGGGTGCGGGCGGCGGACCGACTCGAAGCGGCGCACCAGGGCGTCGTCCGAGGACTCCAGGAAGACGATCCGCCGGGTGACGTGCTTGGCCTCCAGGTCCGCGAGGGACTGGCGCAGGTTGTCGAAGAAGCGGCGGCCACGGACGTCGACGACGACCGCGATGCGGGCGACGTTCCCCTGCGAGCGGGCGCCGAGCTCCACCATGGTGGGGATCAGCGCGGGCGGCAGGTTGTCGACGACGAACCAGCCGAGGTCCTCGAGACACTTCGCCGCGGTGCTGCGTCCGGCTCCCGACATGCCGGAGATGATCACCAGTTCGGGGACCACCTCGGCGGCCTCACCTGGCGTGATGGTCGTGCCCGTACTCACTTGCTCGCCGCCTTCGTCGTGCTCGGTCATGTCTCCTGCCCCCGTCGTTCTTCTGAGGCGCCCGCGGAAACGGGCCCCTCGCCATTCTCCGAGGTTCCCGTGCGCGCGGGCTCCTCGTCTTCAATGATCTCTCCGGTCGCCGTGTTCACGGCGGGGCCGGCGGGAGTCGCTCCGGCCAGGGCCACGATGATGGCCTCGGCCGTCTTGCGGCCTATGCCCGGAACCTCGCAGATCTGGTCGATTGTCGCGGATCGCAGCCTCTTCACCGAACCGAAGTGCTTGATCAGCGTCTGCTTGCGTGCGTCGCCGAGGCCCGGCACGGCGTCCAGCGGTCCGGCCTTGAAGCGCTTGGCCCGCTTGGCGCGCTGATACGTGATCGCGAAGCGGTGCGCCTCGTCGCGTACCCGCTGGAGAAGGTACAGCCCCTCGCTGGTGCGCGGCAGGATCACCGGGTCGTCGTCGCCCGGCACCCAGACCTCTTCGAGGCGCTTGGCCAGGCCGCACACCGCGATGTCGTCGATGCCGAGCTCGTCAAGGGCCCGCTGGGCCGCCGCGACCTGCGGCTGCCCGCCGTCCACGACGACGAGCTGGGGCGGATAGGCGAAGCGCTTGGGACGGCCGTCCTCCTCGGTGAGGCTGTTCGGCTCGGCGCTCACCTCGCCGCTCACATCGCCGCTCACATCGCCGCTCCCCGCGTCCGGCTCCTTGGGGTCCCACTCGCCCGTCTGCTGCTTGTCGGAGAGGTAGCGCTTGAAGCGGCGCGTGAGCACCTCGTGCATGGAGCGGACGTCGTCCTGCCCCTCGAAGCCCTTGATCTGGAAGCGCCTGTACTCGCTCTTGCGGGCGAGGCCGTCCTCGAAGACGACCATCGAGGCCACGACGTCGTCACCCTGCAGATGCGAGATGTCGTAGCACTCGATGCGCAACGGGGCGCCGTCCAGTTCGAGTGCCTCGGCGATCTCCTCCAGGGCGCGGGAACGGGTGGTCAGGTCGGAGGCGCGCTTGGTCTTGTGCAGCACGAGCGACTGCTGCGCGTTGCGCGCCACGGTCTCCATGAGCGCCTTCTTGTCGCCGCGCTGCGGGATGCGCAGCGAGACGTTCGAACCGCGGCGCTCGGTGAGCCACTCCTGCACGGGCTCTATGGGGTCGGGCAGCGCGGGGACCAGGACTTCCTTCGGTACGGAGTCGCCGCTCTCCTCTCCGTACAACTGCTGGAGGGCGTGCTCGACGAGGTCGCCGCTGGTGACCGCCTCGACCTTGTCGGTGACCCAGCCGCGCTGACCGCGCACCCGGCCGCCGCGCACGTGGAAGATCTGGACGGCCGCCTCAAGCTCGTCCTCGGCGAGGGCGATGAGATCGGCGTCCGTGGCGTCGGCGAGGACGACGGCGCTCTTCTCCATGGCCTTCTTCAGGGCGCCGACGTCGTCACGGAGGCGTGCGGCCTTCTCGTACTCCATGTCCTCCGCGGCGTCCGCCATCTGCCGCTCGACACGGCGGATGTACGTGGCCGTGCGGCCCGTCATGAAGTCGCAGAAGTCCTCGGCGAGTTCACGGTGCTCCTCCCGGGATACCCGCTCCACGCAGGGCGCCGCGCACTTGCCGATGTAGCCGAGGAGGCAGGGGCGGCCGGTGCGCTCGGCGTTCTTGAAGACGCCGGCCGAGCAGGTGCGGACGGGGAAGACCCGCAGGAGCAGGTCCACGGTGTCGCGGATCGCCCACGCGTGGCCGTAGGGCCCGAAGTAGCGGACGCCCTTCTTCTTGTGTCCGCGCATCACCTGGACGCGCGGAAAATCCTCGTTCATCGTCACCGCGAGGTACGGATAGCTCTTGTCGTCGCGGTACTTGACGTTGAACCGGGGGTCGAACTCCTTGATCCAGGAGTATTCGAGCTGCAGCGCCTCGACCTCGGTGGAGACCACCGTCCACTCCACGGAGGCGGCCGTCGTCACCATCGTGGCCGTACGCGGGTGCAGATTGCTGAGGTCCTGGAAATAACTGTTCAGACGCTGGCGCAGGCTTTTCGCCTTGCCGACGTAGATCACCCGGCGGTGTTCGTCGCGGAACCGATAGACCCCCGGCGAGTCGGGGATCTGTCCCGGCTTGGGGCGGTAGCTGGAGGGGTCTGCCATGCTCCACACCCTACTGGCGGGGGCTGACAGTCAGGGGGCCAGCCACCACCCACCCGCCTGAGGAGACGGGTGGGTGGGGAAGGTCAGCCGTGCTGCCGGGTGCGACGGCGCAGGACGGCCGCCCCGGTGAGGCCGAGGGCGGCCAGGGCTCCCGCTCCGGCCACGGAGGAGGCGACCGTGACGGGGCCCTCGGCCGAAGCCGCGGCCGGGGCTTCGGCTGCGACCGCCGGGGGCCCCGCGGCCCGCTCCTTCGGGGCGAAGCCCCCCGCCTCGCCGGACTTCGCGTACGAAGACCCCGGCAGCTTGTCGGCGTACGCGGCGTGCACCCTCTTCTGATAGGCGGCGACCGAGACCCCGTCCGGGCCCACGGCACGCCTCGCGTCGGCATCAAGCGGCAGCACCCGGCCCCGCCCCTGCACGTACCAGGCGTTGATCTGCGGCTCGTGGAAGACGGTGCCTCCGGGGAGCTTGTCGGCGCCCACGCGCGTGTAGTGCGTCTCGTCGTCCCCGGTGGCGATGTTGACGACCTTCCAGGAGCCCCCTTGTTTCACCGTCCACAAGGAGGCTTCCTGGCCGTCGGAGGAGACGGCCTTGCTGGCGAGGAACTCCACACGGGCGAGGGGCGCCCCCTTCTTGCCTGCGACGAACTCCGGGGAGAGGTAGCGCACGGGTACGGCGTCGCCCTGGACGCGGGGCTCGGCCGCGGCCTTGCTGACGGCCCCTTCCCGTGCGAAGAAGCGGGAGAGCGTGTCGAGGGTCCCAGGCGCTCCCGCGGCATCGTGGGCCGCCTCACGCGAGGCCTCCGAGGGCTCGGAGTCCGCGCCGGCGGACGGCGCCGCGAGGCCGAGCAGCAGGGTGGCGGCCGAGCCGGCGAGCGTGGCCCGCAGCAGGTGACGGGGAAGGTGACGGGTCATCGCGCTCACGCCCCGATCCGGTAGAGCGAGTGGGTCCAGGAGAAGGTGTTGTTGTTGACGTACCAGCTGTGCGAGGCCCAGTTGTAGCGGTCGCTCGAGGGCCACGGGTCGCCCCAGTAGACCCAGCTGCTCGCGTCGTCGTACCCGTAGAGGACGTGCATGTGACCGCCGCCGTTCGACCACTGGATGCGGGTCTCGACCGGACGGCCCGCGTTGATCTCGGCCTGCACGGTCGGGTAGCGCAGCCAGCCGCTGACGTACGAGCCGGCGTTGATGCCTGCCCAGTCGAGACCGTTCTGCACGTCGCCCAGCGTGGCCTGCGAGTTGGGGCACTCGGTGTTCTGGCCGCGCCCGAAAGCGGCGTTGCAGAACTGGTTCTGGCTGTACTTCCTGCCGTAGAAGGTGGCGATCGTGTTGCCTGCCGCGGCCCAGCACCAGTTGGTCTTCTGCTGGGCCTGCATCGTGATGTTCAGGCGCTTGGCGGCGAGAGCGGACGGATCGTCGGGGGCGGCCGTGGCCGTGGCCGCCGGTGCGGCGATCAGGGCGGCCGCCGCGAGGGCGAGCGCGGACAACCGTCTGCGTCCGCCGTACCTGCTGTTTCTGGGGCGCATCGCGTTCCTCCCATGCGGGGGGTGGGGTGGTGGAGGAGCGCGTCCGGACGCTGCGATTGAGCATCGAGTGTTGTCGGGTGCAGGTCAACAAGGTTCAATGCGGGATTACTTGGGCCGTGAACGTCGGCGTACGTATGTGAACACCCCTCGTACGCCCACCTGGTGGCCCGCTCCGACCGGCGCGTACGCCCGGACGGCCGATGTGAACGTTCACAGAAGGGCCTTGCGATGGGGCACGGCACGATGCGGCACGGCACGCAGCTCGCGGACGGCGCGCCCGCGGACCTGGAGACCGCCCTGCGCACCGGCCCCTTCCACGTGGCGCTGCGGGCCGCGATCGCCGCACGGCGCCTGCCCCTGCAACGCGTACGCCACCACCTGGCGCGGCAGGGCGTCAACGTCGGTGTGACGAGCCTGAGTTACTGGCAGCAGGGCGCGCGACGCCCGCAGCGCACCGAGTCCCTCCGTGCCGTACGCGCCCTGGAGGAGATCCTCGGTCTCCCCGAGGAGTCCCTGATCCGGCTCCTCGCCAAACCCTCCGAGCGCCCCGACTGCGAACGCCCCGCCGCCCGCTCCTACCGCTCGCTCCTCGACGCCTCCGACGTACTCCAGGAGCTGATCACCGAGCTCGGCTCACCGCTCGACGGCGGTCTGCACACCATCGGCCACCACGAGCGGGTACGGATCGGCGAACGCCGTGAGCTGCTCGGCCGCGACTCGCAGCACGTCGTGCGCGCCCACCGGGACGCCGTGGACCGGTACCTCGCGATCTACCACGGCGACCCCGGCTGCGTACCGGAACGCGTCGCCGTGCACGCCCTGGAGAACTGCCGCACGGGACGGGTGCGGTGGCACCACGAGACGGGGGTGCTCGTCGCCGAACTCCTCTTCGACACGCGCCTGCGCGCGGGTGACACGCACCTGTTCCGCTACGGCTTCGAGGACGGCACGGCGGGGGCGGCCACCGAGTACTTCCGGGGCTTCACCTTCGCGGGCGGGCAGTACGCGCTCCAGGTGCGCTTCGACGAGAGGGCACTGCCCGTACGCTGCCACAGCTTCACCCGGCATTCGGCCGCCGCGCCGCGCGGCGGGCGCCAGGAGCTGACGCTGAGCGGCAGCCACCGGTCGGTGCACGTCGTGGAGCCGCAGGTGCGGGCGGGGATCCTGGGGATCGCCTGGGACTGGGAGTGAGCGGGCGGACCGCCGACGAGCGGTCGTGACGGGCCTCAGCCGGCGACGATCTTGCCGTCCTCCACCTTCACCGGCAGCTCGGCGAGCGGCGTGACGGCCGGGTCGTGCAGCACCTTGCCGTTCGTGGCGTCGAACTGGCTTCCGTGGCAGGGGCAGATGAGCTTGTGCCCCTCCAGCTTGTTGATGGGGCACTTGGCGTGCGTGCAGATCGTGCTGAACGCCTTGTACTCGTCGTCGGAGATGCGGCTCACGACCACGTTCTCGTCCTTGTAGAGCTTCGAGGCCCCCACCTTCACCTCGTCGGAGGCGCCGAGGTCCGTCGGCGCGGTCGGCGCC
Organism: Streptomyces sp. NPDC002853; assembly: GCF_053591915.1. Classification (NCBI taxonomy): domain Bacteria; kingdom Bacillati; phylum Actinomycetota; class Actinomycetes; order Kitasatosporales; family Streptomycetaceae; genus Streptomyces; species Streptomyces sp. NPDC002853. The sequence goes on from NZ_JBSFUS010000011.1 coordinate 179,455, forward strand.
GAACGGTTGGAGCCGCCGCCGTCACCGCCGCCGGACGAGCAGGCCGCGACCCCCAGCCCCGCGGCCGGGACGATGGCGGCGGCGCGCAGCACGGTGCGGCGGGCGGGGGGCGGCGTACCGGGCATGGAATCTCCACAGGTCAGGCGCTTCGGTGACGGATCAGACCATACCGGTGGGGTGCCGCATGCCCGCGTTGGGCGCGACCGTGCCCGAGTGCCGCCCGCACCGGGCCGGGGCCGCCGGGAAGCTCTAGCCTGTGGCGAAAGCCGGACAGGCGCCGCCGCTGAGCCGCGATCGCAGAGCCGAGAGGAACCACCCGTGATAGTCGTCGCAGGAGAGGCCCTGATAGACCTCGTCCCGCAGGGCCCCACCGACGCCGGGCTGCCCGCGCTCGCCCCACGGCTCGGCGGCGGTCCGTACAACACCGCGGTGGCCCTCGGCCGTCTCGGCTCGCCCGTCGCCTTCTGCTCGCGGATCTCGACTGACGCGTTCGGCGACGCACTGATCGACGCGTTGCGGGCCGCGGGTGTCGAGGTGTCGTACGTGCAGCGGGGTGCCGAGCCGACCACCCTCGCGGTCGCCTCGATCGGCGCGGACGGCTCCGCCGGTTACTCCTTCTACGTCGAGGGCACGGCGGACCGGCTCTTCACGGCCCCGGAGCGACTTCCCGACGCCGTACGCGCGGTGTCGTTCGGCACCTGCTCGCTCGTCCTCGAACCGGGCGCGAGCGCGTACGAGGAGCTGATGCGCCGGGAGTCGGCACGGGGCGTCTTCACGGCGCTCGACCCGAACATCCGGGCGGGCCTGATCCCGGACGCGGACGCCTATCGGGCCCGGTTCAAGAGCTGGCTGCCGTCGGTCTCCCTGCTCAAGCTGTCGGATGACGACGCGAGCTGGCTCGGCGGCACGCCGCGCGAGTGGCTCGCGTCCGGGCCCGGCGCGGTGGTGGTGACGCGGGGCGGCGAAGGTCTCACCGTGTACACGCGAGGCGGCGGGGAGTGGTCGGTGCCAAGTGAGGCGGTCGACGTGGTGGACACCATCGGCGCGGGCGACACCGTCAACGCGGCGCTGCTGCACGGGCTTCGCGCACGGGACGCGCTGTCCGTGGACTCCCTGTCCGAACTGGGCGCCGACAGTTGGGGCGAGGTCCTGCGCTTCGCGGCGCGCGCCGCGGCGGTCACCGTGTCCCGCGCGGGTGCCGAGCCTCCGTACGCCGAGGAGCTGGGGTGACGGCTCTCAGCCGGTCACCGCGCGCAGGGCGCCGGGCCGGCAGCCGTTGAGCCGGTCGAGGGCCGCCGACGTGGCCTCGTCGGCGGGCAGGTGGACGATCAGGCGCTGACCGTCGGCCTCGGGCAGCGTCAGCGTCTCGTACGAAAGGCGCAGCGTCCCGGCCTCCGGGTGCGTCATGCGTTCGATGCCGCTCGCCCGGGGCAGCCGCGGCACGGCCGCCATGCGGTCGGCGAACGGCGCACCGGCCAGGACGGTCAGCTCGTCGGCGAAGCCCTCGGCATGCGGGTCGCTGAGCATGGACCCGGCCCGGAGCGACGCGATCTGCTCGTCGGCGACGCCGTCCCAGTCGGGGTAGGCGGCGCGGGCCCGCTCGTCGGTGAACAGGAACCGGATGAGATTGGGCTGCTCGTCGTCGAGCAGGCCGACGGGCCCCATGATCCGCTCGTAGCCCGAGGTGTACGCGAGGACGTCGCCGAGCCGGTTGAACAGAACGGCGGGGCCCGGCTCAAGGCGGTCGACGAGCGCCCGCACGGTGGGGCGCACCGACCGGGACGGCACGCTCGCCGCCGGGCAGCAGGGGTCGCCGACCGTCTCCTTCTCCAGGCGGCGCAGGTGGAAGCGCTCCTCCACGGACAGCCGCAGGGCGTCCGCGAGCGCCCCCATAACCTGCGGGGACGGGTGCCGGTCGCGGCCCTGTTCGAGCCGCGCCAGGTACTCGACGCTGACCCCGGCGAGCGTGGCGACCTCGGAGCGGCGCAGGCCCGGCGTGCGGCGCCGGGGTCCGGTGGGGAGCCCGACTTCGGCGGGCGTGACCGCCTCGCGGCAGGTGCGCAGGAAGATGCCGAGCTCGTTGTCGCTCACCGGCCGAACGTACCAGCAGGCACCGGAGCGGATCGTGGCCCTGTCACTACCAGCCTTGGCTCGGCCTTCCTCGCCCGTGGGCGGCCTCGCATGGTGGACGGCATGACTTCCGACACGAGCACCGCCCCCGTCACGACCGCGCTTCCCCTCCCCGCCGGGAGCTGGGAGATCGACCCGTTCCACTCCGCCGTCAACTTCACCATCCGCCACCTCGGGATCTCGAAGGTGCGCGGCCGGTTCACGGAGCTGTCGGCCGGGCTGGTCGTGGGCGAGAGCGCCGAGAACTCATCCGTGACCGCGACCATCGGGCTCGCCTCGATCGACACGGGCAACAAGGACCGCGACGCCCATGTGAAGGCTCCCGACCTGCTGGACGTCGAGCGCCGCCCCACGATGACGTTCCGTTCGACGCGGGTCGTCGGCGAGGGGGACGAGTGGACCATGGAGGGCGAACTGACCATCGGTGACGTGACGAGGCCGATCACCCTCGCCGTCGAGTTCGGCGGGCTCCAGGCGTTTCCGGGCGACCCCCGGCGCCATGCGGGGTTCGAGGCGACCGGCGAGCTCAAGCGCAGCGACTACGGCCTGGACTTCGGCGCCGGGATGCTCGGTGACGTGGTGAAGATCCAGCTGGACATGCAGTTCCTGGAGCCTGCCGGGTCCACCGCGCCGCAGGGGTGAGCCGGGGGCTAGTCGTCCGTGAACGCGCCGTGCCGGCCCGCCCCGGCGGCGAACCTGGCGGCGCCGTCCGCCGCCTCGGCGAGGGACCGCAGGCCGTGGCGCAGTTCGCCCGCCATCGCGGCCTCCTCGGTCAAACCACCCTGTTCCCGTACGGAGAGCCGGTCGTTGCGCAGGCAGGTCCGGGGGAACGCTGCGATCTCCGCGGCGAGGCGTTCGGCGGCGGCGCGGGAGGTGCCCGGCGGCACGGTCCGGTTGACCAGGCCCATCGCCAGCGCCTCCGCCGCGGGAACGGGGCGGCCGGTGAGCACCAGGTCCATGGCCCGGCTCTCGCCGATGAGCCGCGGCAGCCGCACCGTACCGCCGTCGATGAGCGGGACGCCCCAGCGGCGGCAGAAGACCCCGAGTACGGCGTCGTCGTCGGCGACCCGCAGATCGCACCAGAGGGCGAGCTCCAGGCCTCCGGCGACCGCGTGTCCGGAGATCGCGGCGATGACGGGCTTGGAGAGATGCATGCGGGTCGGCCCCATGGGCCCGTCGCCCTGCTCGGTCACCTCGTTCCCGGCCGGTGTTCCGATGGCCTTGAGGTCGGCTCCGGCACAGAAGGTGCCGCCTTCGCCCCACAGCACGGCGACGGCGGCGTCGGGGTCGGCGTCGAAGTCCCGGAAGGCGTCGGCGAGGGCCCGGGCCGTGGGCCCGTCGACGGCGTTGCGCACTTCGGGTCGCGACAGCACGATCGTGGTGACGGGACCTTGGCGTTCCGTACGTACGGTCATGCGGCACAGGCGAACACGAGAACGGGCCGCAGGACAAGGGAACTTGTCCTGCGGCCCGTTCACATGGCTACATCAGGCCCTACGAGCCTTGGTGGCCTTCTTGGCGGGTGCCTTCTTGGCCGGGGCCTTCTTGGCAGTCGCCGTCTTGGCAGTCGCCGTCTTGGCGGGGGCCTTCTTGACCGGCGCCGCCTTGGCAGCGGTCTTCTTGGCGGTGGCGGTCTTGGCGGTGGCCTTGGCCGCCGTCGACTTCTTGACCGCCGAGGAGACAACCCGCTTACGCCCCTGCGAGGCCCCGTCACTGATCCGGTCCGCCGCGAGGATGTCCCGCAGGAACTTGCCCGTGTGGCTCGTCGGGACTCCGGCGACCTCCTCGGGCGTGCCCTCGGCGACGACCAGACCGCCGCCGTTGCCACCCTCGGGGCCCATGTCGACGACCCAGTCCGCGGTCTTGACGACGTCGAGGTTGTGCTCGATGACGATGACCGTGTTGCCCTTGTCGACCAGGCCGGACAGGACCGTGATCAGCTTGCTGATGTCCTCGAAGTGCAGACCGGTGGTCGGCTCGTCCAGGACGTAGACCGTCCGGCCCGTCGAGCGCTTCTGGAGCTCGGAGGCCAGCTTCACGCGCTGGGCCTCGCCTCCGGAGAGTGTCGGCGCGGACTGGCCGAGCCTGACGTACCCGAGACCGACGTCGTTGAGCGTGCGCAGGTGGCGGGAGATGGCCGGCACGGCCTCGAAGAAGTCGAGCGCTTCCTCGATCGGCATGTCCAGGACCTGGGCGATGGACTTGCCCTTGTAGTGGACGTCCAGCGTCTCGCGGTTGTAGCGCGCCCCGTGGCATACCTCGCAGGGGACGTACACATCCGGCAGGAAGTTCATCTCGATCTTGATCGTGCCGTCGCCGGAGCAGTTCTCGCAGCGACCGCCCTTGACGTTGAAGGAGAAGCGGCCGGGCAGATAGCCCCGGACCTTCGCCTCCATCGTCTCCGCGAACAGCCGGCGGACGTGGTCGAAGACTCCGGTGTACGTCGCCGGGTTCGACCGCGGTGTGCGGCCGATGGGCGACTGGTCGACGTGCACGACCTTGTCGACGAGGTCGTCGCCGTCCACGCGCGTGTGCCGTCCGGGGACGGACCTCGCGCCGTTCAGCTCGCGCGCCAGGTGCGTGTAGAGGATGTCGTTGACCAGCGTCGACTTGCCGGATCCTGAGACACCCGTGACGGCGGTGAGGACGCCGAGCGGGAAGGAGACGTCGATGTCCTGGAGGTTGTTCTCCCGGGCACCGTGCACCGTCAGCTGACGGGAGGGGTCCGCCGGGCGGCGGATGTCCGGCACCGGGATGGCCTTCTTGCCCGACAGGTACTGACCGGTGATCGACTTGTCGTTGGCGAGCAGCTCCTTCATGGAGCCGCTGTGCACGACCTTGCCGCCGTGCTCGCCCGCGCCGGGGCCGATGTCGACGACCCAGTCGGCGACCTTGATGGTGTCCTCGTCGTGCTCGACGACGATGAGCGTGTTGCCCATGTCGCGCAGGCGCACGAGGGTCTCGATCAGGCGGTGGTTGTCGCGCTGGTGCAGGCCGATGGACGGCTCGTCCAGCACGTACAGGACACCGACCAGGCCCGAGCCGATCTGCGTGGCCAGACGGATGCGCTGGGCCTCGCCTCCGGAGAGGGTGCCCGCGGCTCGGTTCAGGGACAAGTAGTCCAGGCCGACGTCGACCAGGAACCGCAGTCGTTCGTTGACCTCCTTCAGGACGCGCTCGGCGATCTTCTTGTCGCGGGCGCCCAGCCTCAGCTCGGCGAGGAAGTCCGCGCAGTCGCTGATGGACATCGCCGAGACCTCGGCGATGGACTTCCCCATGACCGAGACGGCCAGGACGATCGGCTTGAGGCGCGTGCCCTCACAGGTGGGGCAGGGCACCTCGCGCATGTAGCCCTCGAAGCGCTCGCGGCTCGCGTCGCTCTCGGCCTCGCTGTGGCGGCGCTTGACGAAGGGGACGGCGCCTTCGAACGCGGTCGTGTAGACCCGCTCGCGGCCGTACCGGTTGCGGTAGCGGACCTCGATCTGCGTCTTGTGGCCGTTCAGGAGGGCTTTCTTGGCGCGCTGCGGGAGCCCGGCCCAGGGCATGTCGGTGGAGAACCCGAGGGCGTCGGCGAGGGCTCCGACGAGTCGGCCGAAGTACTCCTTGGTGTGGCCGTGCGACCAGGGGTGGATGGCGCCCTCGTCGAGCGACTTGTCCTCGTCCGGGACGATCAGCTCGGGGTCGACCTCCATGCGCGTACCGATGCCGGTGCAGTCCGGGCAGGCGCCGAAGGGCGAGTTGAAGGAGAAGGAGCGGGGCTCCAGCTCCTCGAAGGACAGGTCGTCGTACGCGCAGTACAGGTGCTCCGAGTACATGCGCTCGCGCTCGGGGTCGTCCTCGGGGAGGTCGACGAAGTCGAGCACGACCATGCCGCCCGCGAGGCCGAGCGCGGTCTCCACGGAGTCGGTCAGGCGGCGCTTGGCGGAGTCCTTCACCGTGAGGCGGTCGATGACCACCTCGATGGTGTGCTTCTCCTGCTTCTTCAGCGTGGGCGGCTCGGAGAGCTGGATCGTCTCGCCGTCGACCCGCGCGCGGCTGTAGCCCTTGGTCTGGAGGTCGGCGAACAGGTCGACGAACTCGCCCTTGCGCTCGCGCACCAGCGGCGAGAGGACCTGGAAACGGCTGCCTTCCGGCAGTTCGAGGACCTTGTCGACGATGGCCTGCGGCGACTGCCGGGCGATGGGACGCCCGCACTCGGGGCAGTGCGGCTTGCCGATGCGCGCGAAGAGCAGGCGGAGGTAGTCGTAGACCTCGGTGATGGTGCCGACCGTGGAGCGCGGGTTGCGCGAGGTCGACTTCTGGTCGATGGAGACCGCGGGCGAGAGGCCCTCGATGAAGTCGACGTCCGGCTTGTCCATCTGACCGAGGAACTGCCGGGCGTACGAGGACAGCGATTCCACGTACCGCCGCTGGCCCTCGGCGAAGATCGTGTCGAACGCGAGCGAGGACTTGCCCGACCCGGAGAGCCCGGTGAAGACGATGAGGGAGTCACGCGGGAGGTCGAGCGAGACGTTCTTGAGATTGTGCTCGCGCGCGCCACGGACGATGAGACGGTCGGCCACGCCGGTTCGCACCTTTCTTGAGAGAAGTGACAGGGGCGGGACCCCCGTCATTCACAGACTAGGGCGAGCCACTGACAACGCCGGGGCGGTTGCCCTGGTTGATAACAAACCCGGACCACCAAGAATGCCCGATGCCGCACTCGACCATATAGCACGTGCATTCGATTTGCGGTGCTGCTCCGACGCCTTCACCCGAACGTGTGGCGCGACTATCGTCGGGCGCATGATTGATCATGTGCGCGACCTGGCGTCTGTACGTGACGCGACCGACCGGCTGCTCACAGCAGCCACGAAACTGAACAACGATTCGACCGCCGAGCCGTCACGCCTCCCGGGCTGGACCCGCGGTCACGTCCTCGCCCACCTGGCCCGGAACGCGGACGCGCTCGTCAATGTGCTGGCCGGGCGGCCCATGTACGTCAGTGCTGACGCACGCGACAACGACATCGAGCGTGACGCGCCCCGGCCACTGGCCGAGCAGCTCGTGGACGTACGCGAGTCCGCGGAGCGTTTCGCCGCGGCGGGCACGATCCCGGCCGACTGGTCCCGCACCGTGGAGCTGCGCAACGGCGTGACGGACTCCGCGTCCCGGGTGCCGTTCCGGCGCTGGGTCGAGGTGGAGCTGCACCACGTGGACCTGGGGATCGGGTACGAGGTCGAAGACCTGCCGGAGGAATTCGTGCAGCGGGAGATCGCGTTCCTGACGAAGCGCTTCTTCGGGAACCCTGATGTGCCGCCGACTCGGGTGACGGATGGCACGCACGCGTGGAGCACCGGTCGGGACGGTGAGCCCGAGGTCACTGTTTCCGGCTCCGCGTCCGACGTGGTCGGGTGGCTCGCGGGCCGCCGCGACGGCTCCTCGCTGACGGCCGAAGGCGGCCTCCTGCCCTCCCTGCCCCCGCTATAGGCTGAGGGACATGACGTACAGCGGAGCAGTGAAGGTCGGCGGCGGTGCGGACGTGCACGAGCTTCAGGACCTGATGATCTCGAAGGTCGCGGTCGGCCCGATGGACAACAACGCCTATCTGCTGCGCTGCCGGGCCACGGACGAACAGCTCCTGATCGACGCGGCGAACGACTCGTCGACGCTGCTCACGCTGATCGGTGACGACGGCATCACGTCCGTCGTCACCACCCATCAGCACGGCGACCACTGGCAGGCACTCGCCGCGGTCGTCGAGGCCACCGGCGCCCGGACGTACGCGGGCCGCGAGGACGTCGCCGGCATCCCCGTCCCCACGGACATCCCGCTCGTGGACGGCGACACCGTGAACGTCGGGCACGTCTCGCTCACCGCACGACACCTGGTGGGCCACACACCGGGCTCGATCGCCCTCGTGTACGACGACCCGCACGGCCACCCGCACGTCTTCACCGGCGACTGCCTCTTCCCCGGCGGCATCGGCAACACGCACCAGGACCCGAAGGCCTTCGCGAGCCTGCTGCACGACGTCGAGACGAAGATCTTCGGCACGCTGCCCGACGAGACCTGGGTCTACCCCGGCCACGGCAGCGACACGACGCTGGGCGCCGAGCGCCCGCACCTGGCCGAGTGGCGCCGACGGGGCTGGTGAAGCGCGTACGCAGCCGCGGCTAGGCCGCGTCGAGCAGCGCGGCCACCCGCTCCACCGCGAACACGTACCCCTGTACGCCGCACCCGGCGATGACGCCGTCGGCGCGCTGGGAGACGTACGAGTGGTGCCGGAACGCCTCGCGCTGATGGATGTTGGAGATGTGGACCTCCAACACCGGCATTCCGTCACAGGTGTTGAGCGCGTCCAGGATCGCGACCGACGTGTGCGAGTAGGCGGCCGGGTTGATGACGATGCCCGCGTGCTGCTCGCGCGCCTCGTGGATCCAGTCCACCAACTGCCCCTCGTGGTTGCTCTGCCGCAGGTCCACGGTGCCGCCGTGCGCTGCCGCGGCCTTGGCGCACAGCGCCTCGACGTCGGCGAGGGTGTCCGATCCGTAGATCTCGGGCTGGCGCTGACCGAGCAGATTCAGGTTGGGGCCGTTCAGGATCATGATCGGGGCGTTGGCAAGAGTGCGCGTCATGCCGTCAGCGTACTGAGCGACACTCCCGCGCCTCCGCACGCCCTCGTAACGGCCGTCACGTCGGGTAGTTGACGGTGTCCCGTCGTTCCTGCCGCGTCACGGCGTGACCGCGAGCTCCAGGTACGCCGCGAACAGCACCAGATGGACGCCGCCCTGGAGCAGGGTGGCGCGCCCCGGCACGACCGTGAGCGTGCCGACGATCACGGTGAGCGCGAGCAGCACCATGTGGGTCGGACCGAGTCCGAGCACCAGCGGCCCGGAGAGCCAGACGGAGGCGACCGCGACGGCCGGGATGGTCAGGCCGATGCTGGCCATCGCGGACCCGAGGGCCAGGTTGAGGCTGGTCTGCACCCGGTCGCGGCGGGTGGCACGCACGGCCGCGATGGTCTCCGGGAGCAGCACGAGCAGCGCGATGATCACGCCGACCACGGAGTGCGGCATGCCGGCGCTCTCCACACCGGACTCGATGGTCGGCGAGACGCCTTTGGCGAGGCCGACCACGCCGATCAGTGCGAGGGCGAGCAGGCCCAGGCTGATCAGGGCGGTCCGGGTGGCGGGCCCCGAGTCCTCCTCGGAGTCGATCACCTCGCCCTTGCGGGTGATCGGCAGGAAGTACTCGCGGTGGCGCACGGTCTGCGTGGCCACGAACAGGCCGTACAGGACGAGCGAGGCGAGGGCGGCGAAGGTGAGCTGCGCCGTGGAGAACTCCGGGCCCTGCTTGGTCGTGGTGAAGGTCGGCAGGACCAGGCTGAGTGTGGCGAGCGTGGCGACGGTCGCGAGGGCGGCGCCGGTGCCCTCGGACTGGAAGATGACGACACGGTGGCGCAGGGCCCCCACCAGCAGGCACAGGCCGATGATGCCGTTGCAGGTGATCATCACGGCGGCGAACACGGTGTCACGGGCCAGCGTCGCGCTCTTGTCGCCGCCATCGGCCATGAGGGTGACGATCAGCGCGACCTCGATGATCGTCACGGCGACCGCGAGGACGAGGGAGCCGAAGGGTTCGCCGACGCGGTGCGCGATCACCTCGGCGTGGTGCACGGCGGCGAGTACGGCGCCGGCGAGCACGAGCGTCACCACGGCCACGACGACGCCCGGCAGATCGCGCCCCCAGGTGAAGGCGAGCAGGACGACGGCGAGGACCGGCACGGCCGCGGTCCACTGGGTGGCGATTGCCCGGAGCCGAGTGATCATGTCTCCGATGCTGCACCGGGCGCCGGGGCCCCGCTACTTCAGTTCTGCGCTCCTCCGACGGCAAAGGGAGTGGCCCGCGGCGCATCGCCGCGGGCCACTCCCTTTGAAGCTCTGTGAAGCTCTTTGCAGCCGTCAGGCCTCGATGCTGTCCTTCGGGGACTCGTCGGCCGCGTCCTTGCCGTCCTTGCCGTCCTTGCCGTCCTTGCCTTCGGCCGCGTCCTTCTCGGCCTGCTTCCTGGAGGCGATGAGGCTGGTGATCGTGGTGATGACCAGGACACCGCAGATGACGCCGAGCGAGACCGGGATGGAGATCTCTGGGACGTGCACGCCGTTCTCGTGCAGGGCGTGCAGGACCAGCTTCACACCGATGAAGCCCAGGATGACCGAGAGGCCGTAGCTGAGGTGGACCAGCTTCTTGAGCAGTCCGCCGATGAGGAAGTACAGCTGGCGCAGACCCATCAGGGCGAAGGCGTTCGCCGTGAAGACGATGTACGGGTCCTGGGTGAGGCCGAAGATCGCGGGGATCGAGTCCATCGCGAAGAGGATGTCGGTGGTGCCGATGGCGAGCATGACGATCATGAGCGGCGTCATGATCTTCTTGCCGTTCTTCTTGATGAAGAGCTTGGTGCCGTGGTACTGGTCGGCGACACCGAACTTCTTCTCGGCGGCCTTCAGGAGGCGGTTCTCCTCCCACTCCTCTTCGTCGTCACCGGAGCGCGCCTCCTGGATGAGCTTCCAGGCGGTGTAGATCAGGAACGCGCCGAAGATGTAGAAGACCCAGGAGAAGTTGGCGATCACCGCGGCGCCGGCGGCGATGAAGATCGCTCGCAGGACGAGCGCGATCAGCACACCGAACAGCAGCACCCGCTGCTGGAGATGGCTGGGCACCGAGAACTTCGCCATGATCAGGATGAAGACGAAGAGGTTGTCGACACTCAGTGACTTCTCGGTGATGAAGCCCGCGAAGAACTCGCCGGCCGGCTGACCGCCGCCCCAGATCAACAGGCCCACTCCGAAGAGCGCGGCCAGCACGATCCAGACGATCGTCCAGATTCCGGCTTCCTTGATCGACACGTCATGCGGCTTGCGGCCGATGAAGAAGTCGACCGCGATCAGGGCGATCAGACCAAGAATGGTCAGCACCCAAAGGGTCATTGAAACGTCCACTGCGCCTCCGGCGTCGTACGGCTACTGATCAGCGTCGTCGCTGCCGGAGGTCTCTTCCACCCGAGGCGGCTCACCGCCCCGCGGGCCGACGCCCCGGGATCGATGGCGATCCGTATTGACGGGCACGTCGCGTTCGGGAGTACTCCCCTCCGCTGCAAGAAGAGTACGCGAAACACCAAGGGTTGGTAAAGGAGAATCCAAACTGAAGCCAAAAGAGCAGGTCAGGGCGGTCAAAAGTCGCTTTACCGTCAGTGGCCGGAGTGACCTTCCGGGCTCACGGAGGCGTCAGCGGCCACCGGTGCGCCGGGCGTGCGCGACCTGGTTCAGGACCTGCTCGATCACCCGGCTGCCGGGCGGCGCCAACGGCGGTTCGTACGTCCACGCGTGACCGACCCAGGGGTCGGCGAGGTGGTCGTCGGCCACCGGGGTCAGGCGCATGAGGGCCCGCCAGAGGGGGTCGAGCAGCGGGCCGTACTCCGCGGCGTCCTCGCGGTCGGCGACCATCATCAGGTGTACGCCCACCGCCGGGCCCTCGTCCGCGAGATAGCGGAGCTGGGTCACCGCGCGGTCGTCGAAGCCGTGCGGGAAGTCGTTGACGATCAGGAGCTGCTCGGCGGTGTCCAGGTCCGGCGGCAGCGCGTCGGCGGCACCCGCGCGGATGGCCATCTGCACCAGGTCCACGCGCTGGGTGAGCTTGGCGAGCGCGGCGGAGACGCCCGCCGCGCCGGTGGCCGGGGCCCCGTCGAGCACGCCAGCCGCCACCAGCGGGGAGAGCGCGCCGGCCGCCGAGCCCGCCGCGTCGATGACGTGCACCGTGAACTCGCCCGCGGGATAGACCGCAAGGAGCCGCGCGGCGTGGGCGACCGCGCTGTCCATGGCGAGGCGGCGCAGCTGGTCCGTGTCGGCCAGGGAGTCCGTGCCCGACGAGCGGCCGCTGTCGATCCACAGGCCGCGCTCCAGGGGCAGCCGGACGAGCAGCGGAATGCGCAGGTCGGGGCGCTCGGGCAGATGGAGGTCGCCGAGGCGCAGCGCCATGGGGATCTCCATCGGGGTGCGGTAGGCGTGCCAGACCGGGCTGTCCCAGCCGGCGAACGCCATGGGCAGGGCGGGCTCGACGACCTCGGACTCGGCGGCGAGCTGACCCAGGTCGCGGTCAAGGGCTTCCCTTGCCCGGTCGACGAGGAGGCCGTGCTTGGCGCGGGCGGCCTCACGCGCGACGTCCCCGGTGTTGCCGATGCGGCTGCGCGGGTCGGAGAGGACCTTGTCGAGCTCCTGGTCCATGCGCGACTCGGCGAAGTCGACGGCGCTGCGGTACGCGGCCGTGGAGCGGGCCAGGTCCTCGAACATGCCCCACACCTGGTTGTAGAGGCGCTCCTCCATGGACCAGCCGGTCGCGTCGCCCGCCACGGGCTGGGCGGCCCTGCCCGGCTCGGCCGGTGCCGCGGTCGGTGAGGGCGGCGGCGGTGCGCTGGTCTGGCGGCTGGGGTGGGTGTAGTTGACCGGGCCGCCCGCGGTGGCGCCCGCGTCGCCGGGCTGGTGCGCCGGGGCCGGCTGCGGGGACGCGGCGCTGTCCGGGCCCGGCGCCGCAGGGCCGGGTGCCGCGGTCTGTCCCGTCGTCCGCACACGGACCTCGTCCGACGGGCGGGGCGGCGGTGCGGCCACCGAGCGGGCCAGGCCCTGCGCCACCGCTTCGTTGATCGTGCCCGCCAGTTCGTGGGCCTGCGCCAGGCCCTGGTCGGTGAGCATGTCGGCGAGGCCGCCCGCGTACCCCTGGCCGACGGCGCGCACCTTCCAGGCGTCCTGCCTGCGGTAGAGCTCCAGGGCGACGACGGCTGACTCGGCGTTCAGGTCGGTGATGGTGTAGCTGGCGACCTCGGAGCCGTCGAGTGCGGTGACGGCGACGAAGGGGGCGGCGAGGGAACCGAAGCTGACCGGTCCCCCGACGCCGACGGGCAGCGCGAGGAGGACGTTGACCCGGTGCACCCCTTCCGGGACGGCGTCGAGGTCCACCGCGAGGCGGTGGTCGGCGGCCGCCTGCCTGGGCACTTCGAGCCCTGGCAGCGTGGGCGAGCCGGGGTGGGCCACCCAGTCCGTGCCGCGTACCTTGCCCTGCGCGTCGCTGAGCGTGACCCCCGCCACGATCGGCTTGCCGATCGAGACCCGGATCTCCAGACGGGTCTCGGGAAGCGGGTGGTTCTGCCCCCGGACCAGCTCGGCCGTCATCGCCTTCGTCCCCCTCGTGCCCTGTGAACTTGTTGGTGCCGCGTGTCTACAGGTGCGGCAGGATCGACGGCATCAGGTCCTGGAACGTCCGGCCGTTGGCGGGATTGCCGATGGCCGTCATCTGCCAGCCCGTGCCCGCGCGGTGGACCTTCGCCATGATCTGCGCGGTGTACTGACCGCCGCCGTCGAGTGTGTAGCGGGCGAGCTCCTGGCCGTTGGTCTCGTCGACCAGGCGGCAGAACGCGTTCTGCACCTCCTGGAACGTCTGGCCCGTGAAGGAGTTCACCGTGAAGACGATCTGGTCGATGTGGACCGGGATCCGCTGCAGGTCGACGAGGATCGCCTCGTCGTCCCCGCCCTGACCGACGCCGCCCACCAGGTTGTCACCGGTGTGCCGCACGGAGCCGTCGTCGCTGACGAGGTGACGGAAGAACACGACGTCCACCGGCTGCTTGTCGGCGAAGAGGACCGCCGACGCGTCCAGGTCGACCTCGCGCGTGCGCGTGCCGAACAGGCCCCGCCTCGGGGCCGCTTGCCAGCCGAGCCCCATGCGCACCGCGGTCAGGGCGCCCCCGTCGTCCTTCTGCAGGCTGATGGCCTGACCCTTGGTCATGTTGACCGTCACGCGCTGTCCCCTCTCGAACTGCCTGGGCAACCGCCGGTCTGTGCGGTTGCCCAGCACCTTATGCAGAGGCACTGACAGTGCCGCACCGCGGGCAGCACTTTGTGTCGTTCTTGCAACACACCAGGCAGTACGCCTACGCCTGCCCCGCCTCCCTCATCTGCCTGAGCTCCTTCTTCATCTCTGACACCTCGTCACGCAGCCGTGCGGCGATCTCGAACTGGAGGTCCGCGGCGGCCGCGCGCATCCGGGCCGTCATCTCCTCGATCTGTTCCGCCAGTTCGGCCGCGGGACGGTCGGTGGGCACCTTGTCGGCGGCCTTGCCCTTGGCCGCCTTGCCCGCCTTGCCGGCCTTGCCGCCGAGCGCGGGCACCGGCGCCTTGGCCTCCTTGCCGTCCTTCGCCTTGCGGTAGTCGGTGCCGAGGAGCTGCTCGGTGTCGACCTCCTCGCGCGCGATCGCCGACACGATGTCGTTGATCTTCTTGCGCAGCGGCTGGGGGTCGATCCCCTTTTCCTTGTTGTACGCGATCTGCTTCTCGCGGCGGCGGTTGGTCTCCTCGATGGCCTGCTCCATCGCGGGGGTGACCTTGTCCGCGTACATATGGACCTGCCCGGAGACGTTGCGCGCCGCGCGGCCGATCGTCTGGATCAGGGAGGTGCCGGAGCGCAGGAAGCCCTGCTTGTCGGCGTCCAGGATGGAGACCAGGGAGACCTCGGGCAGGTCGAGTCCCTCACGAAGGAGGTTGATGCCGACCAGCACGTCGTACTCACCGGCGCGCAGCTCGCGCAGGAGCTCTACGCGGCGCAGGGTGTCGACGTCGCTGTGCAGATAGCGGACCTGGATGCCCAGCTCGAGGAAGTAGTCGGTGAGGTCCTCGGCCATCTTCTTGGTGAGCGTGGTGACCAGGACGCGCTCGTCCTTCTCGGTGCGCGTGCGGATCTCGTGCACCAGGTCGTCGATCTGCCCCTCGGTGGGCTTGACCACGACCTGCGGGTCGATGAGGCCGGTGGGGCGGATGATCTGCTCGACGAAGCCGTCGCCGCGCGAGAGCTCGTACTTCCCCGGGGTCGCGGAGAGGTAGACGGTCTGGCCGATGCGGCCGAGGAACTCCTCCCACTTCAGCGGACGGTTGTCCAGCGCGGACGGCAGCCGGAAGCCGTGGTCCACCAGGGTGCGCTTGCGGGACGCGTCCCCTTCGTACATCGCGCCGATCTGCGGGACCGTGACGTGCGACTCGTCGATGACGAGGAGGAAGTCCTCGGGGAAGTAGTCGATGAGGGTGTTCGGCGCGGAGCCGGGCTCGCGGTCGTCGAAGTGCATGGAGTAGTTCTCCACGCCGGAGCAGGAGCCGATCTGGCGGAGCATCTCCAGGTCGTACGTGGTGCGCATCCGCAGGCGCTGGGCCTCCAGCATCTTGCCCTGCTTCTCCAGCTCGGTGAGGCGCTCGGCGAGCTCCTTCTCGATGCCGGTGACGGCCTTCTCCAGGCGCTCGGGGCCCGCCACGTAGTGCGAGGCGGGGAAGACGTACAGGTGGTCGTCGTCGCTGATGACCTCCCCGGTGAGGGGGTGCAGCGTGGAGAGCGCCTCGATCTCGTCGCCGAACATCTCGATGCGGACCGCGAGCTCTTCATAGACCGGGAAGATCTCGATGGTGTCGCCGCGGACCCGGAAGGTGCCGCGGGCGAAGGCCATGTCGTTGCGGGTGTACTGGATGTCGACGAAGCGGCGCAGGAGCTGGTCGCGGTCGATCTCGTCGCCGACCTTGAGCGACACCATCCGGTCGACGTACTCCTGCGGCGTGCCGAGGCCGTAGATGCAGGAGACGGAGGCGACCACGATCACGTCACGCCGGGTGAGCAGCGAGTTCGTCGCGGAGTGGCGCAGGCGCTCGACTTCCTCGTTGATCGAGGAGTCCTTCTCGATGTACGTGTCCGACTGCGGGACGTACGCCTCGGGCTGGTAGTAGTCGTAGTACGAGACGAAGTACTCGACGGCGTTGTTCGGCAGGAGCTCTCGGAACTCGTTGGCCAGCTGGGCGGCCAGCGTCTTGTTCGGCGCCATCACGAGGGTGGGGCGCTGGAGCTTCTCGATCATCCACGCGGTGGTGGCCGACTTGCCGGTGCCGGTCGCGCCGAGCAGGACGACATCCTTCTCACCTGCGTTGACGCGCCGCTCCAGGTCGGCGATGGCCGCCGGCTGGTCGCCGCTTGGCTGGTAGTTGCTGACGACCTCGAAAGGTGCCACCGTGCGTTCGATCTTGGATACGGGCCGCATGGAACCAACCGTACGACCCCCCACTGACAACGGGGTCGGATCACCAGCTCTGCGGGGTTCTCGAGCCGGGGCGCTGCGGGGGCCTGCGGCCCGCCCGCGGGGCGTGGCGGTCGCCCGAGCGAGGGACGGGGTAGGGGGCGTGCTGCTTCTGCGCGGCGCTCTGGAGCTCGGCCTTCCCCATCACCATCAGCGGGTCGAACATCACGATCACCCCCGCGAGGAGCAGGAAGGCGAGCGGCCCGATCATCATGGGCGCGAGCAGCTCGGCGGGCGAGTCTCCCCCGGTGGGCGCCGCGGACGAGCCGTGCAGATGGACCTTGAGTGCGGCCATTCCGGTGTAGTGCATGCCGCTGACGGCGAGCCCCATGACGAGGCTCGCGCCCAGGCTCCAGAGGAAGCCCCTGACCTGTGCGGCCGCCCAGAGGGCCGCGGAGGCGGCCACCACGGCGATCACGACGGACGCGGAAACCGTGAGGGTGTTGTACTCCAGCGTCCCGCGCAGACGCATACCGGCCATTCCCAGATAGTGCATCGAGGCGACGCCCAGACCGGTGATCGTCCCGCCGGTGAACAGGGCCGTCCCGGTCGCGCCGCGATACCCCACGATGAAGATCCCGATGCCGACCATGACGATGGCCACGGCGAGACTCGCGAAGGTCAGCGCCTTGTCGTAGTGGATCGGGGCCTCGTCGACGGTGAAGCCCATCATCGCGATGAAGTGCATGGTCCAGATGCCGGACCCGATCGCCGCGGACCCGAGCGCGAGCCAGCCTGGTCGCCAGGAGTGCGCGACAAGGAGCGACCTGGTGGTGCAGCGAAGGCCGAGCGCTCCGCCGAGACAGGCCATGAGGTACGCCGCCACCGGCGTGACAAGTCCATAGCTGAATCCGTCGACCGTGCCCTGCATGCGCGGTAGCCCTTCCGCCCGTTGTATCCGAATGCCCGGGATTGCCCCCAAGTGGCCCCAGCCGACCCCGTACTGACAGGCCATGGGCTGACGCAGAGAGTAAAGCTCACTCCGGAACTTGCGAACGATTTTCCGGGAAAGAATCCCGGCTGTCTCCGTTCAACCTGTGGCCATCCTGCACCTGTCTCGCGTTGGCCGTGGACTGTCACTCTCATCCGGTCCGTGCCCGAACATCGCGAGGAGTCACCGTTGTACGCACGCGTTGCCGCTGCCACCACTGCCGCTCTTCTTGGAGCCGGTGCACTGGCTCTCCCTTCCGCCTCCGCTCACGCCGCCGACCAGAAGCCGGCGCAGCCGTCCAAGCGGACGTCCGTACAGACGTCCGTCCTGCACGACACCCCGCTGGTCGTCGCGCACCGAGGCGCTTCCGCCTACGCGCCCGAGAACACTTTCGCAGCCATCGACAAGGCGGCTGACATGGGGTTCCGGTGGGTCGAGAACGACGTCCAGCGCACCAAGGACGGCGAGCTCGTGATCATGCACGACGACAACCTGAAGCGGACGACGAACGTCGAGGAGCTCTTCCCCGACCGCGCGCCATGGAAGGTCGCGGACTTCACCGCGGCGGAGATCGCCAAACTGGACGCGGGCAGCTGGTTCAGCCCGAAGTACGCGGGCCAGCGGGTGCCGACGCTGAAGCAGTACATGAACCGCGTCTCGCGCAACCACCAAAAGCTCGTCTTCGAGTTCAAGAAGCCCGAGCTGTACCCGGGCATCGAGAAGCAGGGCCTCGACGTCCTGCGCAAGACGGGCTGGCTGGACAAGCACCACGTCAAGAGCAAGCTGGTCATCCAGAGCTTCAGCGCGGACAGCGTCAAGAAGGTCCACAAGCTGCGGCCCGACGTCAAGACCGGCTTCCTCGGCACGCCCGCGGTCGCCGATCTGCCCGAGTACGCCAAGTTCTCCGACCAGATCAACTCGACGCACGGCTCCATCTCCGATGAGTACGTCGCCGCGATCCACGCGCTCAAGGGGCCGCACCGCAAGCGCCTGGAGATCTTCACGTGGACGGTGAACGACGCGGCCGCCGCCAAGCGGGTGGCCGGGTTCGGGGTGGACGGCATCATCACGAACACGCCCGACGTCGTGCGCAAGGCCGTCTCCGGCTGACGCCGCTCCGGCTCGGACGGCGTTGTCAGTGCCCGGTCGTACGGTGGTCCACATGAACGCCAACGGGCAGCACGGGCAGGGCCGGCCGGGTCAGGACGGATCGCGGCAGGTGGTGTGGGCCGTCGTCGCGAGCGACATCGGCCCGCTGCTGCTCGCCGCGACCGACGAAGGCCTGGTCAGCGTCGTCTTCCACGCCACGGACGAGATACGCGACAAGGCGGTCGAGCGGCTCGGCTCCCGGCTGGGGGCCGAGCCGGTCGAGGATCCGGGGTCCCCGCTCCTCGCCGAGCCGGTGCGCCAGCTCTCGGCGTACTTCGCGGGCGAGCGGCACGACTTCGAGCTGCCGCTCGACTGGTCGCTGATCTCCGGCTTCAACCGCCAGGTCCTGCGCGAGCTGACCACCGTCCCGTACGGCGCCGTCGTGGGGTACGGGGATCTCGCCAGGCGCGTGGGCCAGCCCGGCGCGGCCCAGGCGGTGGGCATGGCGATGGGCGCCAATCCGCTGCCGGTCGTGGTGCCGTGCCATCGGGTCGTCGAGCGCGACGGCGGCATCGGCGGTTTCGGCGGCGGCGTCGAGACCAAGCGCCGGCTTCTCGCCCTGGAGGGGGTGCTGCCACAGCCGCTGTTCTGAGGCTCCCCCCACCGTGCGGAGCGAGCCGTGAAATCCCTGTTTCCCGCGTTCGTGCGCCCTGGCACACTGCGTCAGTGACTTCGACCCTCGACGCTCCTGACATACCCGCGGCGGAAGCGCTGCCCGCCCTGCGCCGCCGGACCACCGCGGTGCTGGTCGCCAGTCAGATACTGGGCGGGCTCGGGGTACCGATCGGCATCGCCCTCGCGCCGATGCTGGCGACCGAGGTGAGCGGGACGGAGGCACTGTCCGGTCTGGCGCCCACCGCGTCCGTGGCCGGCACGGCACTGCTCTCGCTGCCGCTCGCCGCCCTGATGACGTCGCGCGGACGGCGGCCCGGCCTCGTCCTCGCGTATCTGATCGGCGCGCTGGGAGCGGGACTCGTGGTCCTTGCCGCGGTCATCGAGAGTTTCCCTCTGCTGCTGCTCGGCATGGCCGGCTTCGGGGCGGGTTCGTCGGCCAACCTGCAGGCCCGCTTCGCGGCGGCCGACCTCGCCGAGCCCGACCGGCGTGGCCGCGCCATCTCCCTCGTCATCTGGGCCACCACCATCGGCTCGGTCCTCGGCCCGAACATCGCCGCGCCCACGAGCCGCGCCTTCGCCGACACGTCCATCCCCGAGGCGGCAGGACCCTTCCTCTTCGCCGCCGGGATCTTCGCCGTCGCCGGTCTGGTGGTGGCGGTGCTGCTGCGTCCCGACCCGCTGCTCACCGCCCGAGCGCTCGCCCCGCAGGAGAACCACTCCGCGCAGAGCCGCTCCCTGCGGGCCGGCGTCGCCGCGGTGGCCGCGTCGCCGATGGCCCGGCTCGCCCTGGTGACGGTGGCCGCCTCGCACACGGTGATGGTCTCGATCATGGTCATGACCCCGGTCGACCTGGGACATCACGGGGCGAGCCTGCAGCTGGTCGGCCTGGTCATCAGCGGCCACATCGCGGGCATGTACGCGCTGTCGCCGTTGATGGGCTGGCTCTCCGACCGCTTCGGGCGGCTCTCCGTGATCGGCCTCGCGGTCGGGCTGCTGTGCTGCGCGGCGCTCCTCGCCGGTACGGCGGGGCCCAGCCACGGCCAGACCGCCGCCGGTCTCTTCGTGCTCGGTCTCGGCTGGTCCGCGGGCCTGGTGTCGGGCTCCGCGCTGCTCACCGACTCGGTCCCGCAGCCCGCGCGCGCCGCCGTGCAGGGCCTCTCGGACCTGACCATGAACACGGCGGCGGGCATCGGCGGCGCGGCGGCCGGCCTGATCGTCGCGCGGGCGAGCTATGGCTGGCTCAACCTCGTCGGGGTCTGCGTGCTGCTGCCGATGGCGGCCCTCACGCTCCGCAGGGCGGTCAAGAAGACCTGACCGGGAGCCCTCGGGCCGGGGGCTCAGGGCAGCGTGATGTGGTACGCCTTGCGCAGCGTCTCGTGCACGGTCCACGTCGTACGGTCGCCCTCGCGCAGGACGGCCGCGTCGCCGGGGCCGATCTCGATCACGTCGCCGCCCTCGACCTCGATGGTGGCGCGGCCGCTGACGACGACGAAGAGTTCGTTCGCCTCGGTGTCGGTGACCACGCCGGGCGTGATCTGCCAGATGCCGCGCAGCTGCTTGCCGTCGGCCGACTCCCACAGGACCTTGCCGGTGACCTCCGGAGTGCCGGACACGATCTGCTCGGGGTCGAGGGGCTCGGCCTCCAGGTCGGCATCCGGAATGTGCACGGCAAAGGACGCAACGGCTTGATCATTCGTGGTCATGGCCGGTCACCCTAGCGGGGCGGAGCCGTGCCCTCCGGCGGGGGTCTCCTCTTCTCCCCACGCCCGTTCACTCCTCTTCACTCCTCTCCGTAGTGCCGCGCCTCGAAGATGTTCCCGTCCGGGTCGCGGAAGTAGAAGCTGCGGCGGGCCGGGCCGCGAGCCCCGTACGCGTTGTGCGCGATGTCCGACACCGGGACCCCGCGCTCCTCCAGGCGGGCGCGCAGTGCCTCGAAGTCGGTCTCCGCAAGCGCGAGGCAGACATGGTTGACGGGGTGGCCCGCGCTCTTGGCCGCGTCCGGCACGACGTCCATGCGTTCGGCGAGCGTGTGCGGGGCGAGGTCGAAGATGGTCTCCTCGTTGAGCCGAACGGAGGGGAACGCGACCTTGCCCGCGGTGAAGTCGGCGACGCGCAAGGGTTCGAGGCCCAGCACCTTCTCGTAGAAATCGGCTGCCGCCGCGGGGTCGCGCACCCACAGGACGACGTGGTCGAGACGTGTCGTGTTGTCCGTCATGCCGACAGGCTGCTGTCCCGTCCCCGGAGCCGCAAGGGTTTGGCGCGGCGCGCCGATCGCCAGGGATGAGAGGAGACCCGACAGGCAGGAGGCAGGCCCGTGTTGGTGGTGTCCGACGAGGTGCAGGCGGCTGTGGCGGACCGGCGGCCCGTGGTCGCCCTGGAGTCCACGATCATCGCGCACGGGCTGCCACGCCCGCGCAATCTCCAGGTCGCGCGTGAGCTCGAAGAGGTCGTACGCGAAGAGGGCGCCGTTCCCGCGACGATCGCCGTCCTGGACGGGCGTCCCCATGTCGGCCTGGACAAGCAGCAGTTGGAGCGCGTCGCCAACGAGGACGGCATCCGCAAGCTGGGCCACCGCGACCTGGCCCTCGCGGTCGCGGCGGGCGCGAGCGGGGCGACGACGGTGTCCGCGACGGCGCTGCTCGCGGCGCGGGCGGGCGTACGGGTGTTTGCCACGGGTGGGCTCGGCGGGGTGCACCGGGAGTGGACCGTGACCCAGGACGAGTCCGCCGACCTGGGGCTGCTCGCCCGGACGCGCATCACGGTGGTCTGCGCGGGGGTGAAGTCGATCCTGGACGTGGCGGCGACGCTGCAGCGCCTGGAGACGCTGGGTGTGGCGGTGGCCGGTTACGGGACGGATCGTTTCCCCGGCTTCTATCTCACCGACTCCGGCCATCCGGTGGACTGGACGCTGCGGACTCCGGCGGAGGTCGCGGCGGTGATGCGGGCGCAGGACGCGGTCGGCGGCCCGGAGTCCGCGCTTCTGGTGGCGAACCCCGTGCCGGAGGCGGAGCAGCTCGATCCCGCGCTCCACGCGCGCGTGCTCGCCGAGGCGTTGGAGGCGTGCGCCGAGCGGGGCATCACCGGGCAGGCGGTCACGCCCTTCCTTCTGGACCAGCTGGTGCGGCGTACGGAGGGGGCGTCGCTGAGCGCCAATCTCGCGGCGGTGCGGGGCAACGTGCGTCTCGCGGGGCGGATTGCGACGGCTTGGACGGGGCGGTGAGCCCGGGGCGGGGCGGCGCGCTGTTGGTGGTCGGGGACGTCATCACCGATGTCGTCGCCCGGCACCGCACGCCACCGCTTCCCGGCACGGACACGGCGGCGGCGATCCGTACGGTTCCGGGTGGCGCGGGCGCCAACGTGGCGTGCTGGGCGGCTTCCTGGGGATGCGGCGACGTGCGGTTCCTGGGGCGGGCCGGCGCGGACTCGGTGACTTGGCACGAGGAGGCGCTCACGCGCGCGGGGGTGCGTCCACGGCTCGTCGTCGACCCCGAGGCTTCCACGGGGACGGTGATCTGCCTGGTCGACGGGGGCGCCGGGGCGGAGCGGACGTTTTTCACGGACAGCGGCGCTTCGCTTCGCCTGTCGGCCGCTGACTGGTCGCCGGGGCTTCTGGACGGCGTGGGATGGCTGCACCTGTCGGGGTACCTGTTCTTCGCCGGGCCGAGCAGAGAGGCGGCCGAGACCGCCTTGGCGGCGGCACGCGCGCGTGGAGTGCCGGTCAGCGTGGACCCGGCGTCGGCGGGCTTCCTCGCCGACCTGGGGGTGGAGCGTTTCCTGGCGGCGGTGGACGGGGTGGACGTGTTGCTGCCGAGCGAGGGAGAGGCGAGGTTACTCGAGGAAGCGGGCGGCCTGGAGGAAGCGGCCGCGAAGTTGAGTCGCCGGTTCCCCGCGGTGGTGGTCAAGCGGGGCGCCGCGGGGGCGCTGGTCGCCACGGAGGGCGAGGTGGCAGCCGAGATCCCGGCGCTGCCTGCCACAGCGGTGGACTCGACGGGGGCGGGCGACGCGTTCACCGGAGCCTTCCTCGCGGCACGCCTGGGCGGCGCGGGGCTCGCCGAGGCCGCGTCGGAGGGATGCAAGGCGGGAGCCAAGGCGGTCGAACTGGTGGGCGGCAGACCGACTTAGAACTTGGTCCTGCCGGAGTTGGCTCCATGGGGGGAAGGAGAAAGAGCGGTGTTCGGTAGGGGTGCTTCGGGGGTGCGGTGATCGGCGCGTGTGCCCGGGGGTGCGGTGATCGGTGCGTGTGCCCGGGGGTGCGGTGATCGGTGCGTGACCTCGGGGTGCGGTGATCGGTGCGTGACCTCCGGGTGCGGTGATCGGTGCCTGTGCCCGGGGTGCGGTGTTCAGTGCGCCCGCTCGGGGTGCGGTGTTCGGCGCCTGTGCCCGAGGGGCGGTCATCGGTGCGTGCCCTTGGGGTGTGGTGATCGGTGCGTGTGCCCGGAGTGCAGTGATCGGTGCGTGCCCTCGAAGTGCAGTGATCGGCGCCTGTGCCCGGGGCGCGGTCATCGGTACCTGTGCCCGAGTGCGGTCATCGGTGCGTGCCCTCAGGGGTGCGGTCATCGGTGCGTACGCCCGGAGTGCGGTGTGAAGGGTCGTGTGGCGGAGCCGCGTGTTCTCTTGCGTCGTGCGGCGAGGGTGTGTGCGTGGCGTCGCGACGCCACGGAGATACGCGGGCCCTGAGGGTGCGGCGCGCGCTCCCAGCACGGGCAACTCCCCCCGCCCCACCCCTCCCGACGGTTCGACGCCACGGGGCTGACGGGCGGGTGGAGGCGCACGGCACGCCCGGGAGTCCGGGAGTCCGGGAGTCCGGGAGTCCGGGAGTCCGGGAGTCCGGGAGTCCGGGAGTCCGGGAGTCCGGGAGTCCGGGAGTCCGGGAGTCCGGGCGTCCGGGCGTCCGGGCGTCCCGTCCGCATGCCGCGCGGGCGAGAGGCAGAGGCGGACGCGGAGGAGATGAAGCGCCGACGGAAGGGGCCGGAAGGAGCTACGGCTTGCGGCCCCAGGCTGAGATCAGAGGGGGTGTGGCCAGGTCCAGGGGTTCCGCGGTGATGTTCGTCAGGTGGTCGGCGATGTCCGCCTCCGTGGCGAGCCCCGCGGCCGTCAGAGCCGCGCGGGACTGCTGGATCGTGGCCGTCTCCAGCGCCGCGCAGGCGGGCGAGGTCAGGGGGAAGTACGCGTCGGCCTCCACCTGGCACAGCCCCGCCGCACGGAGCAGGCGGGGCAGCCCTCGGCCGTACGCGAGGTCGGTGCCGCGCTGGGTGAGCAACGCGTGCCGGATACGGTTCGCCAACTGCTGGGCCGGCCCGTGCTCGTCCGGGCAGGACAGGGGCTGCAGGGCGGGGTCCACCTCCTCGACCAGCAGGCGGCCGCCCGGCCGCAGGGCCCGGATCATCGAGCGCAGGGCCCGCTCCCGGTCCGGCACCCGGGCGAGGACGAGCCGCGCGTGGACAAGGTCGAAGCCCCCGCCGGGCGGCGCCACCTCCGTCCCCACGTCGTGGATGCGCACCTCGACCGGCGATCGGGCGGCCGACGTGTGCCAGGAGATGTCCGTGTCGGTCGCGAGGACCCGCCCGGTGGGGCCGACGCGCTTCGCGAGCCAGGAGACGACGGAGGTGCCGCCCGCGCCGACCTCCCAGCAGCGCCACCCCGGTCCGATGCCGAGCCGCTCGATGTGCCGGAAGGTCGTGGGGTCGAAGAGCGCGGAGAAGGCGTCGGAGCGCTGCCCCGCACCCGCCCCCTCGGCGTGCCGTTTCCGATTACCGGTCAGATAGCCGTCGATGAGCGTCATAGGGCAATTATCTCGATTGTCCTGCTTGCCCCGGGGAGGCAGCTCCGAATGCCCGGAGCGGAGTCGTCCGTTCCCACAGGCTCCGGCCACTGCGTCGCAGCTCCCTGGCACACTGGCACGTCAAGTCACCACTACGAGGAGCCACGCATGTCGATGGCAGGCAACCTGCGAAAGGTAGGGAACCTCCGCAAGGTAGGCGGCCTGCGGAAAGTCGCGCGGGTCGCCCAGTTCGTGCGCAAGCACAACCGCGTCGACCTGAGCCACCCCGCCCGCTCCCCCCTGGGTTCGGCGGTGGTGAACTGCGTGACGTATCGCAACGGCGTGCGCCAGGACGGCGGCCGCGACCTCGTCGAGGAGGTCGAACGGGTCCGCAAGAGCGGGGACGGCTTCGTGTGGCTCGGGCTGCACGAGCCGACCGAGGAGGAGTTCGCGGGCATCGCCGAACTCTTCGACCTGCACCCGCTCGCCGTGGAGGACGCGGTCCACGCCCACCAGCGGCCGAAGGTGGAGCGGTACGACGAGACGCTGTTCGCGGTGTTCAAGACCGTTTGCTACGTGGAGCATGCCGAACTCACCGCGACCAGCGAGGTGGTGGACACCGGCGAGATCATGGTCTTCGTCGGCAGGGAGTTCGTCATCACCGTGCGGCACGGCCGCCACGGTTCGCTCGGCCCGCTGCGCGAGGAGCTCGAATCGGCGCCCGAGCAGCTCGCCCAGGGCCCCGCGGCGGTCCTGCACGCGCTGGCGGACCACGTCGTGGACGACTATCTCGTCGTGACGGACGCGGTGCAGGCGGACATAGACCAGGTCGAGATGGACGTCTTCTCCAAGGACGGGGAGCGCACCGACCCCGGCCGGATCTACCAGCTCAAGCGTGAACTCCTCGAACTGAAGCGGGCCGTGGTGCCGCTCGGCCGCCCTCTGCAGACCCTCTCCACCCAGCCGATGCGGGCGATCGCCCCGGAGATACAGGCCTACTTCCGGGACGTCGACGACCACCTCAAGCGGGTCACGGAGCAGATCGCCGCCTTCGACGAGCTCCTGAACTCCATCCTCCAGGCCCATCTCGCGCAGGTGACGGTCGCGCAGAACGAGGACATGCGGAAGATCACCGCCTGGGCCGCCGTGATCGCCGTGCCGACGATGGTCTGCGGCGTGTACGGAATGAACTTCGACCACATGCCCGAACTGCACTGGAAGTACGGATACGGCCTGGTGATCGGCGTCATCGTCACCACCTGCGTCGCGCTCTACCGCGGCTTCCGCCGCAACGGCTGGCTCTAGGCTGTACGGGCCATGCCAAGCACGCATGCCAAGTACGGGGAGAACCGGGGGACGGTGGCCGATGCCTCTGCGCGAGGGTGATCGCGAGGGTGATCCGGAGTCGATCGGCGGCTATCGGATCGAGTCGCGGATCGGCGCCGGAGGCATGGGCGTCGTCTATCTCGGCCGCTCGGCGTCCGGCCGCGCGGTCGCGGTCAAGGTGGTCCACACGCAGTACGCGGACGACCCCGAGTTCCGCGCCCGCTTCCGCCAGGAGGTCAAGGCCGCGCGCCGGGTCAGCGGCGCCTTCACCGCGCCGGTCGTGGACGCCGACCCGGAGGCCGCGCTGCCCTGGATGGCCACGGCCTACGTCTCCGGGGACACCCTCGCCCAGCGCGTCGCGGACCAGGGCCCCCTTGAATGGCCGCAGCTCAAGCGACTCGGCGGCGAGCTGGCCGAGGCACTGCGGGAGATCCACCGCGCCGAGGTCGTGCACCGCGACCTGAAGCCGAGCAACGTACTCCTGCTCGACTCCGCGGACGGCCCGGACGGCGGTGACGGCAGCGGTGGCGGCGGGATGGCGCGCGTCATCGACTTCGGCATCTCCCGTGCCGCGCAGAGCGACGTACGGACGCAGACCGGACTGGTGATGGGGTCGCCGCCGTTCATGGCGCCGGAGCAGTTCAGCAGCCCGCGTGACGTCGGCCCGCCGGTCGATGTCTTCGCGCTGGGCGCCCTGCTGGTGTACGCGGCCACGGGGCGCAGCCCGTTCGAGGCGGAGAACGCGTACCTGGCCGCATACCAGACCGTCCACAACGACCCCGAACTGGGCTCGCTCCCCGACGAGTTGCGCCCCCTGGTGATGTCATGCCTCGCCAAGTCGCCGCAGGACAGGCCCACTCCGGTACAGGTGCTCGACGCGCTGGCCGCGCTGCCGGACGAGGGCCCACCGGCCGCGCCACGGGAACGTACGCGCCAGGAGGCTCCGGCGATCTCCACCGCGACCGCGATCACCCCCACGGACGCGGCTCAACGCCCGCGCCGTGGACGCCGGTTCAAGGCCGGCCTCGTGAGTGTCGTGGCGCTGGTGGTCATGATCGGCACCGGAGTATCCGCGGTATTCCTCGGCGGCACGGATTCCGGCGAAGGCCGCATCGACGCGAAGGCCGGGGTCCCCGAGGGCTGGAAGGCTTGGCAGGTCGCCGCCGAGAAGGACGAGGGGGACATGATGCCCTCGTCCGAGTCCTGCACCCCGCACGCGCTGGGCGTCTACTGCGCCTCGGCCGACACGGCGCTGACCCGGCTCGATCCCCTGACCGGCAAGGTCCGATGGACGAAGCCGATGCACCGCCCGAAGTCCACCAGCGGCTACTCGATCACTGATCCGGTCCTGGGCGCCGGCGCGGTGTTCACGTACAGCGCGGAGGGTTCCGGCGGAGTCGACGCGTACGACGCGAAGAGCGGCAAACGGCTGTGGCGGCTGCCTGGGCCGCACGCGGAGTTCCAGTATCTGAGCGGCGTACTCGTCGTGCACAAGGGCGAGTTGAGCGCGTCGCCCACGTCGACATACACGGCGTACGACCCTCGGTCCGGCCGGGAGCTGTGGCACCACGAGGTGACCAGTGACTCGCCGGGCGCGTTCTACGCGGGACCGGACGGGACACTCTTCGCCGATCTGCGCGCAGCCGGACGCAAGGGCACCCCCGGCTCGTCGGAGATCGCCCGCTACGACGCGCGGTCCGGTCGGAAGCTGGGCGGGACCGCGGCTCCGAAGGGTGACCTGTGGCTGGCCACGGTGCATGACGGCAAGGGGTACTTCGCGCGCTGGGAGGACGATTCAGGTGTGTCGTCGCGCTTCTTCATCCAGGAGCTGACCTCGGGGAAGGTGCGCGGCATCGACTTCCCCTGGGCGGTCGAGCCGGAGGCGCCGCCGCTGGTGCGCGGCGACGCCATGTACCTCTTCGACTACGCGAACGAGACCGTGCTCGCACTCGACCTCAAGCGCGGCAAGCCGCTCTGGACGACCTCCCGCGAACTGCGGATCTTCAGCGAGCCGTCGGTGCGGGGCGACACGTTGTACGCCACGATGCCCGACAGCAGTGTCATCGCCATCAATACCCTTACGGGCAGGGAGCGTTGGCGTTCGAAGCCCTCTTTCGGCGACGCGAAGGACGCCAAGGGCGGCTCTGTCGACCACCGCTCCCCCAGCGGGGTGGCCCCGCTGGCGCACGCGGGCGTGCTCTACGGGGTCACGGACGAGGGGACGTTCTCGGTGGCCGCCAAGCGGTGAGGCGGCCGGTCAGCCCTTCGCGTACACGCTCTCGACCCAGCTCGCGAGCTGCGTGTCGTCGAGGTGCGTGGCGAGGTCGGCCTCGCTGATCATGCCGACCAGGCGCTTGTTCTCGATGACCGGGAGCCTGCGGATCTGGCTGCCCTTCATCTCCTGGAGGACCTCGTCGACGCCCGCGCCCGAGTCGATCCAGCGCGGGGTGCCCTTGGCCATGTCGCCCGCGGTCACCCGGGACGGGTCGTGCCCCATCGCCACGCAGCCGACCACGATGTCACGGTCGGTGAGGATGCCGCAGAGCCGCTCGTTCTCGTCACTGATGGGCAGCGCGCCCACGTCGAGCTGCCGCATCAGTTGTGCGGCGCGGTCCAGGGTCTCGTGGGCGGGGATCCACTGGGCGCCCCGGTGCATGATGTCTCCGGCGGTGGTCATGTGGTACCTCCCGGTGCCGGGCGGCCGGCGCGGCGCGGAGGCACCGCTAGTCCCGGCGCCCCTCATTCTCGCCGGGCCCCCGGAGGTCCGCACTCCGGAGGCGGGCGTCGCAGGCGGGAGAGGGGTCCGGGCGGGCGACGCGGGCCCGGGCCCGGGATCTCATGCCGAGAATCCGACGACCTTCTCCGGGGTCACCTTGATGATCACCCGGGCCTCCTCGCCCTTCTCGCCGGGCGGGTCGATGCCCAGGTACTTGTGCGAGAGCTCGTGCGGAAGCCGTTTCTCCGGATCGGGCAGGATCTCGGCGACGCCGCGTATCTCGGTCGACGTGTACGGGTTGGCCAGGTCGAAGACCGAGATGCTGATGCGTGGGTCGCGTTCGAGGTTGCGGACCTTCTGACGCCGCGCGGTGGACGAGAACAGCACGGTGTCGCCTTCCCGTTTGATCCACACCACGGAGTTCTGGGGTGCGCCGCCGGGGCCGAGGGTCGCGACGCTGGCGAAGTTCTTGCCGTCGAGGAGAGTGCGGACCGATTCGCTGAAGTGGAGCGCTGTCGTTGCCATGCCCAGACTCTAACTACATGCACGTGCATATAAAAGGGGTTCGGGGATTCAAGGGGTCGGGGATTCAAGGGGTCGGGGATTCTCGCTGAACGTTCCCTCGCCGGTGTTCGCGATTGCGGGCGTTCACCGTCTCAGCCGTTCCAGGCCGGATGCCGGGGGTCGTCCGCGCGTACGACGACATCGGCCACCGCGCCTGGGTCCGTCTCCGTCTCATACCGCTCGAAGGCGGGCAGGGTCCACCGCTCGCTCTGCGCCGTACGTCGCCGCAGGGCGCCCGAAGAGAGGCTCGTGTGGACCGTCAGGTCGAAGGGGAACCAGTGGCCGAGCAGGAGCGGACCGTGCAGCAACAGCATTGCTCCGGGCCGCAGTTGTACGTACGGGCTGCGCGTCGCGCGGTCCGACTCCGGGTCCCACAGGTCAGGCAGTACGCGCCCCGTGCCGTCCGGGTCCAGCGGCCCGAAGACCTCGCGCCACAGGGCGCCGGTGTCGTACCAGCCGCTGTAGTACGCCTCCACGTCCTCGTGCCCGTGTTCGAGGCGCAGTGAGGCGGGGCGCAGGAAGCCTTCCGTTCCGACGACGAGCGCGGACCGCCCGCGCACCCGCAGCGCGTCGGCCACGCTGCGGGCCAGCTCGCCCGGCCTGCCCGCCGGGGCCCCGTCGAAGGCGACGCGGGGCCATGGGCTCGCGTCGGCGGTCTTCAGGTCGAGCAGCCGGTCGGCGAGGGTGTCCGTGAGCCGGTCCCAGGTGATCGCTTCGAGTCGCACCCGTCCCATGATGCCGCGCGCTTCCTGCCGTGGCGTCGGGCCTCGCTCCGCGGCGATAGCCCCGGCCGTTCGGGGGAATCATTTCTGCATGGCACCAACCCCCCTCGCCCGGAAAGCACTTCTCGCCATCCAGCCCCTCAAGCGGCGGCACTGTGCGGAGTGCCGCGGCGGGCCGCTCTCCCTCCTGGTCGTCCAGGAATCCGAGCCGCGCTGCCTGGACTGCGCCGACCTGGGTCATCTCGTCTTCCTGCCACGCGGCGACACCGCGCTGACGCGTCGGGCCCGCGAGGGGAGCGGGCTGTCGGCGGTGGTCGTCCGCCTCAACCGACGCCAGGGCCGGTACGAGCGGCAGGGCGTGCTCGTCGAGGAGCCGGCGCTCGCGCGGGCCGAGGAGCGGTGCCTCGCGGACGCGGAGGCGAGGGCTCGCCGCCGGGCACGGGACGCTGCGCGCCGGGCCTTGGAGGACGTCCGCTTCACCGCCGCCTTCGCGGAGGAGATACGGCGGCTCTTTCCGGGGTGCCGTGATGAGCGGTGCCGGGCGATCGCCGCGCACGCGTCCGTGCGGGGCAGTGGGCGGGTGGGCCGGAGTGCGGCGGGCCGGGCCTTGTCGGCGTCCGCGGTGACGGCCGCGGTGGTGGCCGCCGTCCGGCACACGGAGACGCCGTACGACCGACTCCTCATGAGCGGGGTCCCTCGCGGGGAGGCCCGACGCCGAATCACCCCGGCGGTCGAGGCGACGCTACGGTCCTGGCAGGAACCTGGGCACCGCCGCGGGGGCGTAGCGGTCTGAACGCCTCCGGGGCCGCCCCGGAACGTCACCCCCGCCCGGACGCCGCCGCGCCGGACCACCCCCGCGGTCCATCCGACGCTACGGCCCCGGCAGGAGCCTCAGGAGCCTGGCCACCACCGCGAGGGCGTAGCGGTCCGAACGCCTCCGGGCCCGCCCAACGGCAGACTTCTCCGCCCGCCCTGGAGCATCGCCCCCGCCTGAACGCCTCCGGGCCCGCCGCCCAGCGGCGGACGCTTCCGCCCGACCACCCGATCACCCCGGACGTCCGCGTATGCGGACGCGGGCCCCGCGTATGGCCCAGGGGCCCGTCCGGGCAATTCACTTGTGGTGCGGGGCCGCGCCATGGAGGATCACTGCGGCTCGCTCACCTGTCGGCTGCCTTACACAACGCGGGAGTTGCCATGATCGAGGGACCGTACTTTGTGCTGGTCGTGCTGGGCGCGCTCGCCTGCGGCCTGGTCGCGGGCGCGTTCGTCGCGTTCTCGACCTTCGTGATGCAGGGCCTCGCCGCCCTGCCCCCGGCGCAGGGCATCGCGGCCATGCAGTCGATCAACGTCAAGGCGGTCACCGCCGGGTTCATGACCGTGTTCATGGGCGCCGCCGGCCTCAGCGCGGTCGTCGCCGTCGTCACCTTCGTGCTCTGGCCCGACGACGGCACCGTCGAGTTGCTGGTGGGGGCCGCGCTGTATCTGTTCGGCTCGTTCGGGGTCACCATCGCCGCGAACGTCCCCCGCAACGACGCCCTCGCCAAGCTCGACCCGCAGGCACCGGAGAGCGCGGACCACTGGCGTACGTACGTGCGTGAGTGGACCATGTGGAACCACATTCGCGTCGCCGCATCCCTGGCCGCCTCGGCGTCCTTCATCCTCGCCCTGACCTGAACCGGGCGAGAACGCCCAGGCCGAAGCCCCTGCCCTGACCTGCCCTACCCCGCCCCCGCGAACATGCCCGCCCCGCCCTCCCGACGTACAGTGGCCGAAAGCCTGCGAAAGCACCCGAGGGAGACGGCCATGGCCGACCCCAGAGGCTTCCTCACCACCACCCGTCAGGAATGGCCGCGCCGGTCCGTCGGCGAGCGGGTCAAGGACTGGGACGAGGTGTACGCCCCCGGCGCGCTGCTGCCCATCGTCGAACGGCAGGCCGACCGCTGCATGGACTGCGGCATCCCCTTCTGCCACGAGGCCTGCCCGCTGGGCAACCTCATCCCCGACTGGAACGACCTCGTCTCGCGCGCCGACTGGCGGGCCGCCGCGGACCGGCTGCACGCCACGAACAACTTCCCCGAGTTCACCGGCCGCCTCTGCCCCGCCCCCTGCGAATCGGGCTGCGTCCTCGCGATCAACCAGCCCGCGGTGACCATCAAGAACGTCGAGGCGGCCATCGCCGACCGCTCCTGGGCGGACGGCCTCAACACGCCCCGCACCCCAGGCCGGCACTCCGGCAGGACGGTCGCCGTCGTCGGCTCCGGACCGGCCGGACTCGCCGCCGCACAGCAGCTGACGCGCGCCGGACACACCGTCGTCGTGTACGAGCGCGACGACCGCGCGGGCGGGCTCCTGCGGTACGGCATCCCCGCGTTCAAGATGGAGAAGCACCACGTGGAGCGGCGGCTCGCGCAACTGCGGGACGAGGGAACGGTCTTCCGTACGTCCGTCGCGGTCGGGCAGGACATCGGCGCCGCCGAGCTGCGGACCAGGCACGACGCGGTGGTGCTCGCCACCGGCGCCACCGCGTGGCGCGAACTCGACGTACCCGGCCGGGAGTTGAGCGGCATCCACCAGGCCATGGAGTACCTTCCGCTGGCCAACCGCGTCTGCGAGGGAGACCTCGACGCATCCCCGCTGACCGCCGCCGGAAAGCACGTCGTGATCGTCGGCGGCGGGGACACCGGAGCGGACTGCCTGGGCACCGCGATCCGCGAAGGGGCCGCGTCCGTCACGCAGTTGGACATCTACGGGCGGCCCGGTGACGCACGCGACGAGCTGGCCGAGCCCTGGCCGACGTACCCGAAGATCTACCGCGTCTCCCCCGCCCACGAGGAGGCGGGCGAGCTGCGTACGGCCCCCGCCGCGCACGCCGACGCGCGGCTGTTCGCCGCGTCCACTCTGCGCTTCACCGGCGACGCGGCGGGCCGAGTGACCGCCCTGCACCTGACCGAGGTCGACGCGGAACGCCGCCCCCGCCCCGGCACCACCCGTGAGCTCCCCGCCGATCTGGTGCTGCTCGCGCTCGGCTTCACCGGGCCCGAGCGGACCGCGGGCGGTCTGGTCGACCAGCTCGGCCTGGACGTCGATGCCCGCGGCACCCTCGCGCGCGGCGCGGACTTCGCGACCAACGTGCCGGGGGTCTTCGCGACCGGCGACGCGGCCCGCGGCCAGTCACTGGTCGTCTGGGCCATCGCCGAGGGCCGCGCGACCGCCGCCGCGGTCGACCGATGGCTGACCGGCGCGACCGACCTCACGGCACCGATCGGCCCCTACGACCGGCCGATGACCGCCTGAGCCCGCCGCTCGAACCCGCCGCCCGAGCCCGCTGCTCCCGAGCCCGCCGCTCCCGAGCCCGCCGTTCCTGAGCTTGCCGCCCGCGGCCGCGGCGGACCGGAACGACGGCTCACGACAGCAGGAAGTCGGCCTCCCCCGCCTTCGCCCCCTGGATGAACGCGTTGATCTCGCCGTACGTGTAGATCAGCGCCGGGCCGTCCGGATCTGCCGACTGGCGGACCGCCACCCGGCCGTCGGCCAGCTTCATGGCCTCCAGGCAGTTGCCGCCGTTGCCACCGCTCCACGGCTTGTGCCAGCCCTCGCTGCCGAGTTCACGGGCGGGCATGCCGTTGTAGATCCGGGAGTCGTCCCGGGAATCGGGACGGGTCCCGGCTCCGGGTTTGGACCCGGGTCGCGTACCGGCTCGGTGTCGATCCATTCACAGCTCCTTGCGGAGATCCCGGAGGATCTCCTTTGTGCGATGTGCCGTCGCGGCTTGCGCCGCCATGCGGTCCATGACCTCGAGGTGGGTCGCCACCTCGGTGCGCGCGTCCAGATAGACGGCGCCGGTCAGGTACTCGCTGTAGACCATGTCCGGCAGTTCCGCCATGGCGAAGCGGAAGAGCACGAACGGTCCGTACGTGCCCGGGTGCGGACCCGCCGCGAACGGCGCGATCTGCAGGGTCACATGAGGTAGTTCGACGGCTTCGAGGAGCTTGTCGATCTGCTCGCGCATCACCTCGGGACCGCCCACCGGTCTGAGCAGGGCGGTCTCGTCCATCACGACCCAGACCCGTGGCGCGTCCTCGCGGGTGAGCAGCGACTGGCGCTCCATGCGCAGCGCCACATACCGCTCGATGTCCTCGGGGTTGGTCTGGCCGATCGCTCCGGAGCGCATCACACCTCGTGCGTACTCCTCGGTCTGCAGCAGACCCGGCACGAAGTGCGGTTCGTAGGACCTGATGAGGCTGGCGGCCCCCTCCAGGCTGACGTACATGCTGAACCAGCCCGGCAGGATGTCGTGGAACCGCTGCCACCAGCCCGGCTTGTTCGCCTCCTCGGCGAGCGTCACGAAGGCGTCCGCCTCGTCGTCGCCGACGCCGTAGGACTTCAGGAGGAGCTGGAGATACGGGATCTTGAGCGCGACCTCTGCCATCTCCATGCGGCGGACCGTGGCGGGGGCCACGCGGAGAATCCGCGCGGCCTCCTCTCGTTTGAGGCCCGCGCGCTCACGCAGGTCCTGCAAACGACGGCCTAGGACGACCTGGCCGACGGTCGGCGCGGACCGCGGTTCGCTCACGTCCTACCTCCACGTACTCCATGACATGCCAATTCACTCCGCACCTGGAGCCGTTGCCAGCAGTGTGCCACGTGCGGTCTCGAAGGAACACGCCACTGTGCACTTTTCAGAGTGGGTCTTGCCAAGGTGTTCCCGGCGGGGCGATAGTGGATGGCGTGACTCCGCCCGCGCCGTTACACACAGCTGCCGCCGAAGCCCCTGTTGGCATGTCCGCCGACGCGTGGGTCGAGAGCGGCTCCGAGCTCTGCGTCAGCTTCGCGCTGGTGCCACGGCCAGGCTCCGCCGCACAGGCCAGACGGCTGGCGAACGCCCAGCTCCTGGGCTGGGAGATAGGCGAGGACTGCCGCGACGCCGCGGCCCTGGTGGTCTCCGAGCTGGTCACGAACGCGATCGTGCACACGGCGAGTCACCGCATCGTCTGCGAGCTCTGCACCAAGCCCGGGTCACTGCGCATAGCTGTGCGTGACGATGGATACGGATCGGGTGTCCCGCGGCCCGCCCAGGAAGGGCCCGACACCGACGAGGAGCACGGGAGGGGATTGCTTCTCGTCGAGGCGGTGAGCAACGCGTGGGGCGTGCGTGACGAGGGCCCAGGCGCCGGTCTCACCGTATGGGCGGAACTGCGGGCATGACGTGACGGAGGGTGCGGGCGTGAGGACGACGTGGACAGGGGGCGTGTGAGCGCGGTGACGGTGCGGCGGCTGTTGGACCTGGACACGCTGGTCCGCCTCGAACGGAGGCGGTCCGCCGCCGCCTCCCCACCGGCGCCGACACGGCTCGCCGTGCCGGCCGGGATGTCGCAGCCCCTGGGGTGCGACGCGGTCTCGGTGCCCGCACGGTTCGGACCCCGGCTGATGGCGCGGCTGCCGCGCGTGGGGTGTGTGTACGAGGACGCCGGGGATGCCGGGGACCCGGCCGCGGCACGGTGGTGGTGGATCGTCCCCGCGGACTCCGATGTCGCACTCGAATGGCCTTCGCCCGCTTATTACGCCGCGGGAGCCGTGGTGCCGGGCGCCCGGAGCGCTCCCTCGCTGATCCACAGCCCTTCGGGCGGCGAGGTTCCGTATACGCCGCCCATTCCCCTGTATCTGGCGTGGTGCAGGGCCACGGGCACCACACCGGGATGGTCACGGGCCGTGCGGGCCTGAACCCCGGAACCCCGGAAGCGACGTGCACCCGTAGATCCCCTATGCCGCGGCGGCTATCTCCGACAGGTCGGTGACGGCGGACTCGCGTGCCACGGGCTCGCGCACGATCACCAGGAAGGCGTCCGACGCGAGGTCCATCACGACCTCCGCCCGCTGCCCTTCCATGCGGCGGGCCCGCGCGAAGTCCTCCGCGGGCCACGATCCTCGCGGCCCACCGGCCGGAAAGCGTTCAAGTACGACTCGGCTGTTCATCATCGTCC
The DNA here is from genome assembly GCF_053591915.1 of Streptomyces sp. NPDC002853. NCBI lineage: Bacteria > Bacillati > Actinomycetota > Actinomycetes > Kitasatosporales > Streptomycetaceae > Streptomyces > Streptomyces sp. NPDC002853. Next base: position 215,484 of record NZ_JBSFUS010000011.1, read on the forward strand.
TTCTGTTCCCCCGTTGGCAGTCCTTATGGACTCTTTCGGAGAAGAACGCGCCGAGGGGCGGAAAGGACTCGCAACGTGACGGACCTGACACCTGGTTGTACCGGTTCCTCACATCTCGTACTCGTCGTGATACCTGAGCCGGTCGCTGCCCGCGGGCGCCCCGAGTCCGGTCGCCCGGCCTTTGGGCTCCTCCCACTCCTCCTGCCGGCCGAGGGCGGTGAGGTCCAGGAGGCTCGAATAGGAGGCGACCCAGTCGGTGCCGCGGGCGTACGTCGAGTACGTGTGGAAGACGCGGTCGCCGTCCCGCAGGAAGCAGCTGAGGCCCGGCTGCTCGAAGGACTCCTCTCCCTCGCCGACGGTGGCGTCGAAGTCGTGGTTGAAGTCGCTGCCGTGCGAGGAGTACCACGGCACCGTCCAGCCCATCCGGGCCTTGAAGGGCAGGATCTTGGTGAAGGGCGCGCGGGACACGGCGATGAAGTTCGTGCTGCGGGCCCGCAGATGGGCCAGATGCCCGATCTGGTCGAGGAAGGCCGAACAGCTGCGGCAGCCCGCGTCCCACTCCGGGGCGAACATGAAGTGATAGACGATCAGTTGGGAGTCACCGTCGAAGAGGTCGAACAGCGTGGCCTTGCCGTCGGAACCGTCGAAGAGATACTCCTTGCCGATCTCGACCATCGGAAGCCGCCGCCGCTCGGCGTTGAGCGCGTCACGCGCCCGTGTCGCCGCCTTCTCCTTGGCCAGCAGTTCCTGGCGCGCGGCGAGCCATTCCTCGCGCGTGACGATGTCGGGAAGTCGCATGGTCCCTCAGTCCCTCCTGCACGGGCCCGCCCCTCGGATCCGTACGTCTGCGAGGGGTGACCCGCGCGGTCATCGGAACTCATCGGTCGCGGCGAAGAAACTTCGGGGAATCTTTCAGCCCTCGTACTCCTGGATCCGCTTGCCATGGCTGCGGTCGATGAGGGCGGGCAGCTCGGCGCCCAACTCCGCGACGATGTCCGGTACGTCGAGGGTCAGCAGCCGCCGGTCGCGCATCAGGATCCGCCCGTCGACGATCGTCGTGGTGACGTCCGCCGAACGGGCGCTGTGCACCAGCGTGGCCGCGAGGTCGTGCACGGGCTGGGTGTGGGGCCCCGCGAGATCGACGAGGACGATGTCGGCGCGGCGGCCCGGCGCGAGGCTGCCGATCTCCTCGCCCAGGCCGACGGCTCGCGCGCTCTGCAGGGTGGCGTGATCGAGTGCCTGGCGTGCGGTCAGCCAGGCCGGGTCGCGTCGCGTGGACTTCTGGACCAGTGCGGTGAGCGTCATCGACTCCCAGACGTCCAGGGTGTTGTTCGACGCGGCACCGTCCGTGGCGAGCCCGACGGGGATGCCGACGTCGCTCAGGGCGCGCACCGGCGTGGTGTCCCAGCCGAACTTCATGTAGCCGCGGGGCGCGGACGCCACGGCGACACGCCCCGTGGCCTGCCGCAGGACGGGCAGGTCGCGGTCGAGGATGCCGGTGCCGTGGGCGATGAGGACGTCGACGTCGAGCAGTCCCGCGCGGTGCAGGATCTCGATGGGGGTGCGGCCGTGGCGCTCCAGGCTGTTGTCGGTCTGGGCGCGGTTCTCGGCGGCGTGCAGATGGACCATGAGGCCGTGTTCGCGGGCGAGTTCCGCGGTCGCGGCGAGGTCCGCGTCGTCGACGGTGTACGGGGCGTGCGGGGCGAGCGAGGTGGTGACGCGGCCGTCGGCGGCGCCGCGTTGCCGTAGCGCGAACTCCAGGGAGGCGGCGCGGCCCTCGGGCCCCTGCGAGGAGAAGAACGCGGCACCGAGGTTCGCGCGCAGACCGCTCTCCGCCACGACGTCGGCGACGGTGTCCATCGCGAAGTAGTGGTCGGCGAAGGTCGTCACACCGCCCCGGATCATCTCGGCGCAGGCGAGCCGTGCGCCGAGCCCGACGACTCGCTCGGTCAGGTTGGACTCGATGGGCCAGATCCAGTCGTTGAACCACTCGTGCGCCGGCAGGTCCTCGGCGAGGCCGCGCAGCGCCACCATCGGCGTGTGCGTGTGGCAGTTGATCAGACCCGGCAGGGCCACCTGACCGCGTGCGTCGATGCGTTCGGCGGCCCGGAGCCCGGCGACGTCGGGGGTGGTGGTGACGGCGTCGATGCGACCGTCGCGGACGACGACGGCGGCGTCGTCGAGGAAACCGACCCGGCCTTCCGTGTCGTGGACGAGGGCCGTGCAGCCCGTGATGACGAGATCGGCGGGGCCGTGCGCGGGAGGCGGCGTCATCTCTTCAAGGTACGGCGAGTGCGCATCCCGTGCCCTGTCGCGTCACCGGTTTCGCGGGCACGCTGACGTCAACCCGCCGACCACGCCGAACAGTTGGAGCCCGTCATGCTCGTCGGCACCTGGAACCTGGAGAACCTCTACCGGCCCGGCGGAAAGTTCGGGCCCAAGGACAAGGCCGCGTACGAGGCGAAGCTGGCCTCTCTCGCGGCGACGATCAAGGCGCTGAACCCGAGCGTGCTCGGCGTGCAGGAGGTCGGCGACCCGGAGGCCCTGTCGGATCTGGCCGGGATGCTGGAGGGCACCTGGCACACCACGCTCTCGGAGCACGCGGACGAGCGCGGCACCCGCGTCGGCTTCCTCAGCACTCTGCCGGTGTTCGTCGTGGCCGACGAGGACCGCTTCCCCGAACCGCTGCGCCCGGTCCAGTCCGGTGACGCGGGCAGGCCGGTGACGCGCGCGGGCCGTGGGGTCCTCGCGGTGACGGTGACGACGCGCGCCTTCTTCTTCGACGTGGCCGTCTGCCATCTGAAGTCGAAGCTGTTGTCGTACGGCAACGGCCGGTTCCAGCCGCGGGACGAGGGCGAGCGGGCCCGCTTCGGGGCGTACGCGCTCTACCGGCGTGCGGCGGAGGCCACGCTGGTGCGCTCGCTGTCCGACCGCCTCCTGAAGGGCGACGGCCGTCGGCACGACGTCGTCGTGCTCGGCGACCTGAACGACGAGGTGTCGGCGGCGACGACGCAGATCCTGCTGGGCCCGCCCGGCTCCGAGATCGGTACCCCGGGCTTCGACAAGGCGGACAAGGGCGACGCGCACCGGCTGTGGAACGTGGCCCCGCTCATCCCGCCCGAGCAGCGCTACTCCCGTATCCACGCGGGACGCCGCGAGCTGATCGACCACGTCCTGGTGAGCCGCGGCTTCCTGAACCTGGTCAAGGCCGCGGGCACGGGCGTGCCGGGCGCGACGGCGACCGCGCTGCCCTCGGTGGAGGACGGGGATCCGGCGGAGCGGCGGGACGCGAGGGGCTCGGACCACGCGCCGGTGTGGGTACGGATCGAACGCTAGCCGCGGGGTTCGGGCGGCCCGTGCTGGTCAGCCGCGCGGGAGCACCGTCGACAGGACGCCCGGCAGGGGGTACCAGTCCGACGAGATGATGCTGGCGTTGCCCCGCGCGAGCAGGGCGACGCGGTCGCGGGCCTGCGCCTCGGTCGGGTGCACCGCGTCGATGGCCGGGGCGACGTTGTGGGCGTCGGACATGACGACCAGATAGCGCCGGTCGGCGTACCACTTGGTGTCGATGGTGCCGCCCGCGTACTTAGACGCGTCGCCGTCGAACAGCACGAACCAGGGCCGGATCGCCGCGTCCGTGTACCGCCCGCGCGGATCACCCGCCTCGGCGCCGAGCACGGCGGGGAAGGCGGCGGCATCGTTCAGGCGCCCGGCGGTCTTGAGGTCGCGCAGATGGGTGGCGTACTCGCGGTCGGTCCACAGGGTGTCCGCCGGGTTGCCCTGTTCGACGGTGCCGGGGATCAGCTCGACGATGAACTTGCCCGCGAGGGCACTGCGCCGGGGCCAGCCGTCACTCCGCACGGCGTCGTCGAGGGTGGCGTGCCCTCCGGTGAGCTGGCCGGGGCGGTAGACGGCGTCCCCGAGCTTGCTCTTCAGGAGGGTGTCCAGGTCGGCGGGCCCGCGTCCGTTCCTCCCCTGGAAGCCGTCCTTCAGCTCCACCTTGAGGAGGATGGGCCGGTGGCCGGGGTGGGCGTCGTGCCAGGTCTTCATGTCCGTGAGGCACCCGGCGAGGCTCTGGTTGCGGGCCTTGGTGCGCAATTCGGCCGGACTCGCGGCGTCCTCGCAGTTGTTGTCGTTGCCGACGGGGTTGCTGTGCGAGACCCGCCAGCCGCTGCCGAACACATTGGTCCACACGTCGAGTTCGAGCATGCCCGCACCGGAGTCGAGCGCGTCCGCGAAGTACGGGTACTTCGACTTCTCGTAGGCGTTGTGGACGCCGACGCCGGTGGTGGACGCGTACGGCGACTGCGGGGCCGGGTCGTCGGCGGCCGAGGCCGCGGTTCCGAACGTCAGTACGCCTGCCGCCGCGAGCGCCAGGGTGAGACCTGCCCCCGTACGTATCCCGGTACGCGCCCCGGTCCGTGCCCTCATGTCCGCCGTCCCCTCCGCCACTCCGGTCAAGTCCCCCGCAACGTATGGGGGTTGAGTGTCGTATGGGAAGACGGCGACTTACGGGAGGGGAGAGAGATCCAGCCGCGTGCCGCACGGGAGGGAGCGCGGAGCGTGGCGTGTCGACTACCGTCTGCGCCCGATATGGATCACCGTACGCAGAGATCCACACGCCACGCGCCACGCGCCAAGGCGTTCCAAGCCCCTGCAGCCCCCGATCCGACCCTGCCCCATCCCTGCCCCATCCCTGACCCATCCCTGATCAATCGCGCCGAAAGGGATCAGCCGCCATGCCCCGCGCCCTCTCCCCCATCTCCCGCACCCGCCTCGCCGTGACCGCGGCCGCCGCGGCGGTCATCGCCGTCGGCGCACCGGCCGCGTACGCCTCGTTCGACACAGAAACGCGCACACCCGGCACGACCACCACGTCGCAGATCTCCCGGGGTGACGCCTACACCGAGACCCGTCTCCTCTTCGGGACCGAGCGCCCCGACGGCGGCCCCGATGTGACCGACAAGCAGTTCATGAGGTTCATCGACGACGAGGTGACGCCGTCGTTCCCCGACGGCCTCACGGTGCAGGAAGGCCGCGGCCAGTGGCGGGACTCGAACGGCAGGGTCGAGCGTGAGCGTTCGTACGAGCTGATCCTGCTGTATCCGACGTCGCAGGCGCACAAGCGTGACGCCCGGATCGAGGACATCCGCGAGGACTACGTGAAGAAGTACGCGCAGGACTCGGTGGCGCGACTCGACGACCGGCTGCGGGTGGACTTCTGAGACCCGTCCGGCCCGTGGCGCCGGCCCCCGCCGTCACGCCACCGCGGTGAGCTCCGCGAGCAGCGCGTCGAGGCGCTCCGCGTGCCGCCGCGGCACGCGTCCCGTGTCGTCGACGTGCACCGCGCAGGCGGTCGTGGTGTCGACGAGGCGTTCGAGGGTGGCCGCCACCCGCTCCGAGCCCTGTGAGTGCCGGGCCAGGGCGGGCAGTTCGGCGGCCGCCACGTCGATCGCGGCGCGAGCCTCGGCCAGCGTCCGGTAGGCGTCGCGCCGCAGGGCCCACCGGGCGGCGCGGTGCTCGGTGCCCGCGGGCCCGCCGTCGCGGGCGCCGCTCATGACATGCCGCAGATAGTCGTGCGCGGACGTGTGGGCGGCGGTCAGCCGGTCCTGTACGCGACCGCCGCGCCGCACGGGCCACGGCAGATGCCCGACGAGCAGGACGATGCCGCAGGCGAGCAGCGTCTCCCCGATCCGCCCCCGGGCGGCCTGCGGCTCCCCGCCCACCATGACCAGGGCGAGGACGAGGACCGTGACGACGGCGGTCTGGGCGGCGAAGTGCCGGGTGGCCACGGGGATCAGCGCACCGCACACGGCGACGACGGCGACGAGTCCGGCGGGGCGTGGCAGCAGGGCGGCGAGCCCCGCGAAGACCGTCGCGCCGATGACGGTGCCGGCGGCGCGGCACAGAACGCGTGAGACCAGCGGCCCGAGGTCGGGCTTGACCAGGAAGACGGCGGTGGCGGGCAGCCAGTACCAGTGCGGGTGGTGCAGGGCCTGCGCGACCGCGGCGCTCGCCCCGAAGCAGAGCGCGACCCGCACGCCGTACTCGCGCCCGCCGGGCCCGGCCACGGTGCGCAGTACGTCGACGGGATCGCGCCGCCGGCCGTGCGGGGGCCGGGCGGTGCCGCTGTCGAAGGCCTCGGCGGCGTGCAGCAGCGCGTCGTCGAGGGCGCGGAGCCCGGCGCCGGAGCGGGCGGGCGCGGGCAGCGGTCCGCTGGGAACACCGTCGCGGACGGCGGCGGCGAGGCGGCGCGGCCCCTCGCTCGTGCGCGGCGGGAGCGGCTCACCGGCCCAGGCGAGCGCGGTCGCCGCCTCGCCGAGCGGCAGCGCGGCGAGGTACTGCGCATGCAGCCGCCGCTCGGCCGTCGAGGCGGCGTGCCTGCGCAGGCGCGGCCCGGAGAGGGCGTCCTGGGCGTGGTCGAGTGCGGCGGTGAGGGCTGCGCGGCGGGCGGTCGCGTCGGTGGTGCCCGCGGAGTCGAGAAGGTCGGCGACGGCTTCGTAGACGGCGGACACGGCGGTGCGTTCGCCGTCGAGGCGGTAGGGCCGGGCGAATGTCGTGCGGCTGTCGGGGGAAGGCAGGAGGAGCCGCAGCACGATCAGCCACGCGGCTCCGCCCAGGAAGAACAGCGCCCGCTGCCAGCCGGGTTCGGGCAACGGCATCCCCGCTCCGATGGCGGCGGCGACGAGCAACTGCGTGCCACCGGCGGAGGCGACGGGCCCCACGGCGCTTGCCGCCCCGGCGACCAGTCCGAGCAGGGCGAACACCACAGGCAGCAGATACGGCCCTCCCCCTGCTCCGACGACGTACGCCCCGAGAACGAGCCCGCCCGCGCCGGCGACCGCGGGCGCCCCGAGCCGCCGCACGGCGACCCGACGGCTCCCTGGCCGGTCGTTGATCCCGGCCAGCATGGCCCCGAGCGCGGCCACCACCCCCACGGAAACCCGTCCGCAGACCACGCCCGCCCCCAGCAACGGCCCCGCCGCCAGTGCCCCCCGCAGAACGGCGTGCCACGGCACGGGCCCACGCTGCGCACGCAGGGCGTGGCCGAGCCAGGGCGGAAGGGAAGCTGTGTGCGGGAACACCGGACTCACCGTGCTTCTGTGTCGTCATCGGGCGGGCATGGACGGGTGAGCGCCACCGGACGACATCGGCCTGGGCTTGTGACCAACCGTAAACGCCGATTCCGGAGAAAGAGGAACGGCCGCGTTTCATCGATGTGACGGTTCACGAGAGCACGGGACGCGGCACGGAGTGCGGAGCACGCCTAGGATCCACGAAGGGCCCGTACGCTTCGGCGAGTTGAGGCGAGCCGTGCCCGGTATCAGCGAAAGGATGCTGATCCTCCAGCTGCGGGAGATGGAGAACAGCGGTCTGGTGCACCGCGAGGCCTATCACCAGGTCCCGCCGAAGGTGGAGTACTCCCTGACGGAGTTCGGCCAGTCGCTCAACGCGGCGATGGCGCCGCTGGGCGAGTGGGGCGAGGAGCACATGGAGCGGATCGAGTCGATTCCCGACTCGGACTGAAGGAACGACAGCGTCTGACGAGGGCAACCGGCGTCCTCGTCACGCACCGTCCTGCGGCTCCCCCGAGCACAGCGGGCAGCGGTCCCTGCCGTCCCAGCTGGACCAGCCGAACTCCTCGGGCGAGAGGGACTGGCCGTCGAGTTCCTTGCGTACGGCGACGCGGTAGCTCCAGACGCTTCCGATGTAGGGGTGGTAGGCGGCATGGAACGCGGGTGACGTCTGCGTGGCGCCGGTCGCGACCGCCTTGCGGAGCGCGCGGAGCCGCTCGAACATCACCTGCCCCGCGCCGGCGACGGCGGAGCTCGCGTCGATGAAGAGTCTCTCCCGCACCTCGTAGATCGTGGCCTCCGTCAGCGCCGCGCGCGTGAGCGCGTCGAGGTCGCCCGCTCCGTCGCCTCCCGCCGCGCCGGGCGCCTGAGCGATCTGCCGCAGCCGGGAATGGCACCCCTCCGCGGCGCTGATGAACTCGATGTACACCGCCCGCCGCCGCTCGTTGAGGCCGCGGCCCGCCTCGTGGCGGTGACGCAGGTGGTCGGCCAGAACGGTGCCGGTGATGGCGATGAAACCACCGCCCACCGCGGCGACCAGCGTTCCCCAGTCCACAGCTCCCCCAGTTCTACCGGGCTCCGTCAACGAGAGCCGCGGCCCACTGTGCCCTACGGTCCGACCATCGCCGTCAGGGCCCCCACCGGATCCGCGTCCGCCTCCCCCTCCGGCCACCAGTCGCCGCGCCCCGGCTCGCTCCGGTAGGGGTACCAGCGGCCGTCCCGGCCGAAGCGGAGTTGCAAGGAGCCCTGTGCGTCCGTGAGTTGGTTCCGGTGGATCGTCATGCGCGGGAGGTCCGCCGTGAGCAGCGCGCCCCTCGCCCGGTCGAACGGGCCCGCCGGGGGGTCCCACGGGGATTCCAGGGCCGCCAGGCCCTCCTCGCCGCCCTGGCGCCAGGCCGCCGCCGCGCGGGCGAGGTCCGCCGGGGTGTGGTCCACCGACGTGGCCAGCTCCGCGAACTGGCGGCTGAAGCTGCGGCGGCCCGTGAGGCCGGGGTGGGAGGCCGCGAGGCGGACCGCGTCGTGCCAGGGGTCGGTGGCGGGGAAGGGGTTCGCGCCGGTGGTCAGGTACGCGTGGGCCCGGTTCGCCGTGTCCGTGGCCAGGAACTCCAGGGAGGCGGGGCTGGGGGCGCCGGGGACCGACGGGAGGAGCGGGGGTTCGCCCGGGTGGGCGGGGGGCGCCACCGGCGGTGGGAGCGGGGGGCGGTACTCCGTGGCCAGAACGTCCCGGGCCAGGGTCCCGGGGAGCGCTTCGGTGGTCGCGCCCCGCGTGGTGGCGGACTCCTCGCGGGCCGCCTGCTGCGCGTTGCGCTGGGCCAGCTCGTCGAGGAGCGCCTGTTCGTCCCCGCCGCGCAGGAGGAGGAGCACGAAGGGGTCGGCGTCAAGGAGTCTGGCCGTCTGGTAGGTGAGCGCGGCCGCGTGCTTGCAGGGGCGGCCATGGTCCGGGCAGGTGCAGGAGGGAACCAAGTCGCCCGGCCCTGGGAGGAGTTGCACGCCGGATCGCTCTGCCGCGTCCACCAGCGCGTGCGGCATGTCCTTGTCCAGGAGGGCCGCGATGTGTGCCGGTTCCGTGGCCACCGCGTCCAGGAACCGGTCCCAGTCCTCCGGCGTGAGGGTGCGCATACGGATCTCGGCGCGGTACGGACGCGGGCGGCTTCCGTGTACGTACGCCACGATGCGGCCCGGCGCCACCGTGATCGTGTCGACGTGCCCCTCCCGGGCGTAGGCCCGGCCCCGGGTGAGGCGCCCAGCGTCGAGCGACGTCCCCTCCAGTGCGCCGATCCAGGCGTTACCCCACCAGGAGGTGGCGAACGGCGCCCGGGGGTCGGGGTGCTGGGGAAGGGGAGGGAAGACGCGGCCTGCGCCCGTGGCGCGAGCACGACCGGCGAGGGGCATCCCGGCGCGGGCCGCGTCGTCACCCTGCCCCCGCCCGCCGCCACCCGGCCCCCGCCCGCCGGCACGACCGCCCCTCACGACGCCCTCCGCAACGACACCAGATCCGCCAGCTCCGCGTCGGACAGCTCCGTGAGGGCCGACTCGCCGCCCTCGCCGAGGACCGCGTCCGCCAACGCCTGTTTCGCCGCCAGGAGTTCGGCGATGCGGTCCTCCACCGTGCCCTCGGTGATGAGGCGGTGGACCTGGACCGGCTGGGTCTGGCCGATGCGGTAGGCGCGGTCCGTGGCCTGTTCCTCCACCGCCGGGTTCCACCAGCGGTCGTAGTGGATGACGTGGCCCGCCCGGGTGAGGTTGAGGCCGGTGCCCGCCGCCTTGAGGGAGAGGAGGAACACGGGGACCTCGCCCGACTGGAAGCGGTCCACCATCTCCTCCCTCCGCTTGACCGGCGTGCCCCCGTGCAGGAGTTGGGTGCCGATGCCGCGCCGTGACAGGTGCGACTCGAGGAGGCGGGCCATCTCCACGTACTGCGTGAAGATCAGCACGGAACCGTCCTCCGCCAGGATCGTGTCGAGCAGTTCGTCGAGGAGTTCGAGCTTCCCCGAGCGCGAGCGGCCCGCGCGCGTGGCGATCGCGCCGTCCTTCAGGTACTGGGCAGGGTGGTTGCAGATCTGCTTCAGCGCCATCAGGAGTTTCATGACCAGGCCCCTGCGCGCGATGCCCTCGGCCGCCTCGATGCGGGCCAGGGTCTCGCGTACGACCGCCTCGTAGAGCGACGCCTGTTCGCGGGTGAGCGTCACCGGGTGGTCCGTCTCCGTCTTGGGGGGCAGCTCGGGGGCGATGCCCGGGTCGGACTTCTTGCGGCGCAAGAGGAAGGGGCGCACCAGGCGGGCGAGGCGGGCCATCGCCTCGTCGTTCTCGGCGAACTCGCCGCCCTCCGCCAGTCGCGCGTGGCGGGCCCGGAACGACTTGAGGGGGCCGAGCAAGCCCGGCGTCGTCCAGTCAAGGAGGGCCCAGAGCTCGGAGAGGTTGTTCTCGACCGGCGTGCCGGTGAGCGCGACACGTGCCGCGGACGGGATCGTGCGGAGCGCCTTCGCCGTCGCCGCCTGCGGGTTCTTGACGTGCTGAGCCTCGTCCGCCACCACCAATCCCCAGGGCTGGCCGGCGAGTTCGGCGGAGCTCGTACGCATCGTTCCGTACGTCGTCAGGACGAAGCCGCCCGCCAGGTCGCCGTCCAGGCTGCGGCCCGTCCCGTGGAAGCGGCGCACCGGGACCCCCGGCGCGAAACGCTCGATCTCCCGCTGCCAGTTGCCGAGCAGCGAGGCCGGGCAGACCACGAGCGTCGGCTCCGGCCTGGCCCGGTGCAGGTGGAGGGCGATCAGCGTGACCGTCTTGCCGAGGCCCATGTCGTCGGCGAGGCAGCCGCCGAGGCCGAGTGACGTCATGCGGTCCAGCCAGGCGAGGCCCCGGAGCTGGTAGTCGCGGAGGGTGGCGGCGAGCGCGGGCGGTGGGGCGACGGTACGCAGGTCGTCGGTCAGGCGTTCCCGCAGGCGGGCCAGGGCGCCGATCGGGACCGCCTCGACGCGCTCGCCCTCCACCTCCGCCGTTCCCGTCAGCGCGACGGACAGCGCGTCCACCGGGTCCAGGAGACCCAGGTCCCGCTTGCGCGCCTTGCGCACGAGTTCGGGGTCGACCAGGACCCATTGGTCACGGAGGCGTACGACGGGGCGGTGCGCCTCCGCCAGGATGTCCATCTCCGCCTCGGTGAGCGGGCCCCCGGTGCCGTCGCCTTCGCCGTCTTCCGTTCCGAGCGCCAACTGCCAGCGGAATTCGAGCAGTTGCTCGGTCTTGAAAAAGTCGAAGTTGTCGGCCGCCGTGCCGGGTGCGGGACGTACGACCGCGGTCGCCGTCAAGCCGCGCGTCAGCTCGCGGGGCCAGTGCACGGCCACTCCGGCGGCGGCGAGCCGGGTCGCCGCAGCGCCGAGGAGTTCGTACAACTCCCCCTCGCTCAAAGGGAGTACGTCGGGGCGGGGCCGCTCCAGGAGGCGGGTCAGCGGCGGCCATACGCGGGCCGCACGCCGCACCGCGAGCAGCGTGTCCACGCGGGCCCGCGGGCCGAAGTGATCCGCGCCGGACCAGAGTTGGGCCGCGTCCGCCACGAGGGTGGGGTCGGCGAGGCTGTGCACCTGCACGACGGCAGCGGCCGGGCTCGCCATGCTCTCGCCGGTGCCGCCTGCCCGCCCGCTGTCCGGAGCGTCGTCGTATACGCCGCCGGGTACGTCGTCCGTCGCCCCGTCGAACACCTCGTGCGCCTGAAGATCGAGCCGCAGCGACACGCGTACGCCGGCGTCCATGCCGGCCGCCACCTCCGCGGCCCACTCCCGCGCGCCCGGCAGCCGCTGCGGCTCGCGCGCGGCGAAGGGCGCGCCGACCGCGTGCGCCGCGGCGGGTGTACGCGGCAGGGTGTCCACCACGGCGTCGACGAAGGCCCTGACCAGGGCGAAGGGCTCGGGGAGCAGGAGGGGCCTGCTGCCGGGCAGCGGTACGGCGTGCGCCTCGGCCGGCATCGCCGCGGCGATGGCCCGCAGCTGTGTGACATCGGCGGTGTCCAGCGGCCCCGCCCGCCACGCGTCGAGATCACCGCCGGTCAGGCCGGGCAGCAGCCTGCCCCGCGCCGCCAGGTGCAGGGCATGCCGGGCTGCGGCGGCCCAGCAGGCCACGGCGGGGTGCAGGGGCGCTGCGCGCAGGAGCAGCGGGAGGGCCTCCGCCACGGGCAGGGTGAGCGCGGGGACGGTACGCGTACGGACGCCTTTGCCGTGGCGGCGTACGACGGCGATCTCTTCTCCGACGGCACGGGTCAGCGGATTCTCCCCGCCGGGAGGCACACCCTGCCCGGCGACGCCACCAGCGGCGGCTGCCTCAGCCGTGACTCCGGCCTCGTGGACCACACCGGCACCAGGCACTCCGCCCCCGGCAGAACCGAGAGAACGGGCGTCGCCACCACCAGGCGCTCCACTCCCGACAACGCCGGACGGCCCCGCCACACCGGCTCCAGGCTCCTCACCCCCGGCAGCTCCAGGCGGCCTGGCCCCCGCGGCACCGGATTCCCCACCCCCCGCAGAACCAGCCGCCCCGCCCCCGACAAGGCCACGAACCCCGGCCAGACCGCTTCCGGAAGTACCCTCCGGGGACCAGAACGCGATCCGCCCCTCCCTCGGCACCGCGGCCGGAAGGAACACGGCGGCGCACGACCGCACGAGCCCCGCGAGCAGCCGCTCGGCGGCAGGCTCGGCGTCGGCGGCGTCCGTGTTCGCGGCGACCCCCGCCCTCACGTGCACCACCTCGCTCACCCTCCGTCACTCGCGCGCCATTCCCGCACCTCAGCCTAGGCCAGCCGCTCCGCGGCGGGCGGCGGCGTCGGCCCCGGCGGAATTCGGATGCGCCCCCGCACCCCGCTCCCCCAGGATCAGGCCCATGACCACCACACAGCGCACAGTCGTGCCCACCCTCTTCCCGCCGCCCGGCTACGCCCACGCCGCCCTCGTCGAAGCCGGCACCACGCTCGCCTTCATGGCGGGGTCCGTGCCGCTGGACCCCGAGGGCAACCTCGTCGGAGCGGGAGACGTGGCGCGCCAGACCGGGCAGGTCATCGCCAACCTCGACGAGGCCCTGCGCGCGATCGGCAGTGATCTGACGCAGGTGGTGGCCAGCACGGTGTACGTCGTGAGCGACGAGCCCGGCCCGCTCAGCGAGGCATGGAACGTGATCCGCGCCTCCGACCTGCTCGCGAAGGGCCCGCACACCTCGACGCTGCTCGGTACGACGTGCCTCGGCTACCCCGGCCAGCTGGTCGAGATCACCGCCACGGCCGTGGTCCCGGACCCGCGCCCCTAACCGACCTAAGCGACTTAACCGACCTGCCGTGCCCTGCTCGCGAGCCCCAGCGCGTACTCCGGCCACCACTGCCCCGCCTTCGGCCCGCCCCGGCACGTCCCGTCGGACTCGCCGGGCCGCTTGATCCACAGGTAGGCGTCGAGAGCGGGGTCCCCGGTGGCGGTGGTGGGCGGGGTGCCGAGGGCGCGGCCCGGGGGGTTGCACCAGGGCTCGTCGCCGCCGCCCGTGTAGGCACCGTTGCCGTTGCGGCTGCTGTCCACGACGAAGTGCTTGGCACCGCCGAGTGCCGCGGCGATGCGGTGCCCGTACGCCGAACTCTCGGCGTTCGTGTGGTAGTTGGACGTGTTGACGGCGAAGCCGTCGGCCCTGTCGATCCCAGACTGCCGCAGCGGGGCGAGGAGGCGCTGCTCGTCGGGAATCCAGCCGGAGTTGCCCGCGTCCAGGTAGACCTTGGTGTGCGGGCGGGCCTTGAGCCGGTCGACGAGGTAGGCGAGCAGGCCGTACCGCTCGTCGGCGTCGGCCTTCGCGCAGCCCGCGATCTCCTGCGCGACGGCGTCCGGTTCGACGATGACGTACGCGGCGCGGTCGCCGATGCCCGCGGCGAGTTCGTCGGCCCACGTCCGGTACTCCGCCGCGGTCGCCGCCCCGCCACTGGAGTAGTCGCCGCAGTCGCGGTGCGGGATGAAGTACGCGACGAGTACGGGGGTGCGCCGCGCGGCCGCTGCCGCGAGCGTGACCGCACGGGCGGTGGGCCCGGGGTCGGCGGCGTACAGCCAGACGGCCTGGGGGCGCCCCGCGATGCGCTGGATGAGCTCGGCGTCGGCGGTCCGGCCCTGGCTTCGCCATGCGGTGACCTGGCGGGCGGCGGCGCTGTCCGGGTCGACCCAGAATTCGGTGGCCGCCGGGGCGGACGCGGGCCCGTCCCCGTCCCGGGCGCCGGCGCCGTCGGCCTGGGCCGCGCCGGACGCCGCCGCGCTCACCAGGAGCGTGGCGGCGATGAGCCGGGCGAGGCGGGAACGGGCTCGGCCAGGTGATCGGAAGGGCGGCTGCGACTGCGACACCGGGCACCTCCAGTTGCTCGGCACCGGACCGGCCCGGCGCGTTCCCCGGAGTCTGCGGTGGCCAGGCCGCCGCCAAGCCTCCCGCACCGCCACTCGGGCGACAGATCACCGGAAGAATCACTCCGACGGCCGCCCCAAGTCCCCGCGCCCAGTGGACGCTTGGCGTATCCCCTGATACGTACGCCCCGCCCGCCCCGGCCCCGAACAACCGACCACCCACGGGTCGAGGCCACCACGCCCACGGTTGACCGGACCACCGGACCACCGGGCTACGAGGCCCGCAGCCCCCGCATCCGCCCGTACGCGTACACGCAGCCCGCGAGCGCCAGGTCCGAGAGCAGCATGAAACCGATCGAGTACGAGTCCTTGGCGCTGTAGATCGCGCCCATGACGAGCGGTGGGACGAAGCCTCCGAGGCCGCCCATCGCTCCCACGATCCCGGTCACCGAGCCGACCTGCGCTTGTGGTGTCACCTGGGAGACGAGGGCGAAGACGCTGCCGCTCGCCGTGCCGAGCCCGGCCGCCATGACCAGGAAGCAGATGGTGCCGCCCGGGTTCAATGACGGTTCGAAGGCCTGGGCGATGGCGAAGACGGCGACGACGGCCAGCGCGACCGAGGTGACGGAGGCGGGGTGGACACGGTCCGAGAGCCAGCCGCCGATGGGCCGGAAGATGACCGTGACCAGCGCGAACCCGGCCGCCTTGGTGCCCGCGTCGGTGGGCGAGAGGTCGTACCAGGTCTTCAGGTACGTGGGCAGATAGACCCCGAAGGCGACGATGCCGCCGAAGCCGATCGCGTACAGCGCGGAAAGCTCCCACGTCACCCGCAGCCGCCCCGCCTCCCCGAGCCGGGTGGTGAGCGGGCTCGTCGGCACCGGCCGGTCGGGGCGGTCGCTGATGAGCAGCGCCGCGAGCACCGCGAACGCCGCGAGGGCGATGGCCACGACCAGGAACGGCAGGTTCTCGCCGTGCTTGGCGATACGGGGCGTGAAGTAGCCGGAGAGCGCCACACCGCCCATGCCCATGCCGAAGACGCCGAGCGCGAAGCCGCGGTGCGCGGGCGGGAACCAGGAGTTGACGAGCGGGATGCCGATCGCGAACGTCGTCCCGCCGAGGCCGAGCAGGAAACCGACCGCGAGCATCGCGACGTAGTTGTCCTTGGCCGGGATGATCAGCAGCACCGGCACGATGGTGAGCGCCGAGACCAGCGGGAACATCAGCTTGGCGCCGTAGCGGTCGGTGAGCGCGCCGACCGGGACACGGCCGAGCGAGCCGACGATGACCGGCACGGCGACCAGCAGGGACTGCGAGAACGAGGAGAGCCCGAGCCGCTCCCCGAAGTCGCTGCCGAGCGGTGCGATCAGGTCCCACGCCCAGAAGGTGAGGGTGAACCCGACGGTGGCCACGACGAGATTGCGGTAGGCGGCGCCCGAAGGGCGGGCCGCGGCGGGCGTGGCTGTGGCTGGTGCGTTCGTTGTCATGTGAGAGCCGCTCCAAGCGCCACGAAGGCGCAGATCAGGACGAACAGGATGGCGAGCAGCGGCCACACGAAGCGCAGGTACTTGTCGTATCCGACCTTCGCGAGTGCGACGCCGCCGATGGTCACGGCCGTGGTCGGGACCCAGAGGTTCATCCAGCCGCTCGCCGCCTGCCAGGCCGTGACGACGACGGAGCGCGAGACCCCGGCGAAGTCGGCGAGCGGGGCGAGGATCGGCATGGCGAGGGTCGCGTGGCCCGAGGTGGACGGGATGAGGAAGGCGAGCGGCAGGTTCACGACGAAGACGATGATCGCGAAGAGGCCGGAGGACGTGCCCTTCACCACGCCCTCGATGGAGTGCAGGACGGTGTCCGTGACCTTCGAGTTGTTCATGATCACCGTGACGCCGCGGGCGAGCACGATGACCAGCGCGGGCGAGATGAAGTCGGCCGCGCCCTGGATGATCGTCGAGCTGAGCCGCTGCTCGCCCATCCGTGCCACGCACCCGACGAGCACGGCCGCGACGAGGAAGAGCGCCGCGAGCTGCGGGAAGGACCAGTCGAGTTCGAAGCCGTACGGCTTCGCGTCCGCGTTGCCCGTCAGCGCGCTCGACCAGGGCACCACCGAGAAGATCATGAAGGCGAAGACGAGCGCGACCAGGACGAGCACGGCCTTGTGCAGGCGTGTCAGCTCCGGCACCTCGCCCGCGTCGGCGGCGGTCTGCTCCCGGTCACCGGGCAGGAAGCCGGAGAGGGAGCGAGCCGGGTTCTTCTGTACGCGCTTCGCGTAGCGGATGACGTAGGCGATGGTGACCGCGGTCAGGACGATCCACATCGCGAACCGCAGGATGATGCCGTCGCCGAGCGAGATGTCGGCGGCGGACGAGGCGACGCCGGTCGCGAACGGGTTGACGGTCGAGCAGAGCACGCCGATCCCGGCGCCCAGGATGATCGCGCCGACGGCGACCATCCGGTCGTAGCCGAGGGCGAGCATCAGCGGCACGATGAGGCCGTAGAAGCCGAGCGTCTCCTCCGCGAAGCCCTCGACGGTGCCGAGGACGGAGAAGACGAGCATCACTCCCGCGATCAGCATCGCGCCGCGCTCGCGCAGCCGGTGGGCGAGGCGGCCGATGCCGCGGTCGAGGGCGCCGGTGGCGAAGACGACGGTGATGAACGCGCCGATGGCGAGCACGAACAGGAAGACGCCCGCGCTGCCGTACAGCTCACCGGCCATGTCGGGCCCGACCACGCCGGACTTCTCGTCCTGGATGCCGTACAGGCCGTTGACCGGGGCGAGGAAGAGGTCGTTGAGCCGGTCGACGAAGGTCTGGCCCGAGTCGACGCGGTGGTAGCTGCCCTGGACGGGGGCGCCCTTGTCGTTGCGGTCATAGGCGCCGGACGGGATGAGGAAGGCGAGCAGCCAGACGGCGACGGTGACGATCGCGAGGATGGTAAGGGCGCTGGGGAAGGTGAACTTCCCCTTGTGCCGCGGCTCTTCGGTGCCGGGGTCGGTCGCGGTGGTGCTCATGCGCCGCTCTTCCCGTCACCGAAGTCCGCGGCGTACTGGCGCACGAAGGCCGCCATGGCGACGACGGTGTTGCGCAGTTCGGAGAAGAGGACGCGTTCGTTCGGGGCGTGCAGATTGCACATGCTGTCCTGGGCGCCGAAGAGCAGGACCTCGGCACCGGGTGCCGCCTTCGCGAGACCGTTGACGAGCGGGATGGAGCCGCCGGTCGCCACGTACGAGGCCTCCTCGCCCCATGCCTCCTTGAGCGCGGTGCGGGCGGCGCGGTAGGCGGGTCCGCCGGTGGCGGCCTCGTAGCCGGGGCCGGTGTCGCCGGGCGTGACGGCGAGGGGGACGCCGAAGGGGGTGAGCGAGCGCAGGTGATCGACCAGCTTCGCCTGGGCCTCCTCGGCGCCCTGACGGGGATGGAAGCGCAGGTTCAACTTGGCGCGCGCGTACGGCACGACGGCCGACGCCGCGTGCTCGACGCTCGGCGCGTCCAGCCCGATGACGGTGATCGCGGGGCCGCTCCAGAGCCGTTCTCCGAGGCTGCCGCTGCCGACGAGGGGCACCCCGTCCACCACCCCGGCGAGCTCGCGGAACTCCTCGTCGGTGTAGCCCGTGCCGCTCCAGTCCTCGCGCCGCAGCCCCTCCACGGCCACGTCGCCGTGTACGTCGTGCAGGGTGGCCAGGGCCTTGAGCAGGACGAGCAGCGCGTCGGGCGCCGCGCCGCCGAACTCCCCGCTGTGGCGCGGCTCGTCGAGGGTGCGCACCTCCACCACGACCTCGGACGCGCCGCGCAGGGCGGTGGTGAGGGTGGGGGTGCCCGGCCGGAGGTTGCCGAGGTCGGCGACGACCATGGCATCGCAGGCGAAACGCTCCGGGTCGGTGGGCGGGTAGGTGTCGAAGGCGCTGCCGTACTCTTCCTGGCCTTCGATGACGATCTTGATCCCGACGGGCGGGCGGCCGCCGTAGGCCCGCAGCATTCCCAGGTGCGCGATGACGTTGGACTTGTCGTCGGCGATGCCGCGGGCACGCAGGCCACCGCCGGCCTCGTCGATGGGGGTCGGCTCGAAGGGCGGCGACTCCCACAGGCTCTCGTCGCCGGGCGGCTGGACGTCGTAGTGGCCGTAGAGCAGGACCGTGGGCGCCTGAGGGGTCGGCGGCGGGATCTCCCCGTAGATCACGGGCGCGGTGTCCGGCAGGTCGAGCCGTTCGACATGGGGCACCCCCGCTTCCCGCAACAGCTCGGCCACCAGGTCGTGCGCCTGATGCACCGGTGCGGCCGGGAAGCCGGGGAAGGCGATCGACGGAATCGCGGCGAGGCGCACGAGGTCGGCCCGCAACGTGTCCATCAGGCCATCGACAGTGGCTTCGAGCTTCATGGGCGGCACCCCTCGGTCTACGTTCCGCTTTGCGGCGAATAGACCGAATTATCGGACTCCGAGGGGAGCTGTTTCCGTGCGGCTCGCCGGACGGGCGGGGATGCCGCACTGCTGCCGCACAGCCCGCACCCCGCCCCTGAACCGCCGGGCAGGCATTAAAGTCGGGGCATGGCTTCGCAGAATTCAGGCGGTGGCGGCAGCGACGACGCAGCCGGTGGCGCATCGGCGGACACGGCTGCGGGCAGCGGTCCGGGCGGTGGCGCGGGTGCGGGCGCCGGGGGCTCGGTGCGTGTCGACGCCTGGATCTGGGCCGTACGTCTGGTCAAGACCCGCTCCATGGGCGCGGCGGCCTGCAAGGGCGGCCATGTGCGCGTCAACGGCGAGCGCGTGAAGCCCGCTTACGGCGTCCACGTCGGTGACGAGGTGCGCCTGCGGCACGCGGGCGGCCGCGAACATGTCGTCGTCGTCAAGCGCCTCATCCGCAAACGCGTCGGCGCCCCGGTGGCCGTCGAGTGCTACGTCGACAACAGCCCTCCCCCGCCGCCCCGCGAGGCCGTGGCCCCCGCCGGCGTACGGGACCGGGGAACGGGCCGCCCCACCAAGCGCGACCGCCGCGAGCTGGAACGGCTGCGCGGCTTCGAGGGCTGATCACGCCCCTCTTCCGGTGCCGCGGCTTTCACTTCCCGCGCCGCACGAGGAGACGGACCAGCTCCGTCGTCTGCCCGCGCCGCGCCCAGGCGATCCACGCGAGCGGCAGGATCAGGATGAGCGGCGTGGCGGCGTTCTCCCCGCCGAGCGCGGACACGCTCGCGACGAACGCACCGATCATCAGCCCGACCAGGGCCGTCGCGCCGACGGAACCGAGCACCGGAAGCAGCAGCGCGATCCCGCCGAGAACTTCCAGCACGCCGATCGAGTACATCCCCGGGGCGCCCCACCCGAGTCTCTCGAAGGTCCCGACCGCCGTGGAATGCGCGATCAGCTTCGGCGTACCGCTGGCGAGAACGAAGAACAGGCCGAGCGCCACCTGGACCGTGCGCAGGGTGATGCGCACGGAGCGGCGGCCCGCGGCGGTGGGGACGGCGGAGGCGGCATTGGCAGCAGCGGCGGCCGTGGTCATGGTGATCTCCTCGGTGAGCAGGGGGTGTTGTGCTTGTGCTGTCACCTGGATAGACCGGACCGCCCCACGGAACTCATCGCCCCTCAGCACACCATCTCCGCACCACGCCGGACTACCTGATCGGCAGCGCCCGGACCCACACCCCGTCCTCCGTGAGGTACTTGTCGACCCTCAGTCCTGCCTCCTCCAGCGCCTGCTCGAACTCCTCCTTCGTGAGCGGCCGGGCGCGGAACGTCTGGGTCCATACGGCGTCCGGGAAGACGTACTCCGCGCGCACCTCGTTCACGCCGTCGCCGAGCGGCTCCGCCGACAGGATCCGCACCGTGTAGCCCGCCGGGTCGACCCGCTCCCTCGGCAGGTTCGTGTGATAGTCCGCGCCCTCACGCTGGATCAACACACAGCCGTCGTCCGTCACATGGCCGCGGCAGGCCCGCAGCAACCCGCGCCGGACCGCCGTGTCACCGTGGTGCACGAGGAACGACGCGAGCATGACCACCCCGAACCGCTCCCCCAGGTCGAGCGTCTCGATCGGGCTCCTGATCGTGCGCACCCGCCCGTCGAGCGCGGAGACCTTCTCCAGCATCTCGGCTGACTCGTCCACCGCCGTGACCCGGAACCCCCGCTCAAGCAGCGGCCGCGTCACCCGTCCCGCGCCGCAGCCGAGCTCCAGGATGTGCGTCCCGGCCGGTACCGCCGCGGCGATGACATCGGGCTCGTCCCCGACGGACAGGCGGGTGTAGAGCTCGACCGCGCAGCCGTCCGGCGTGATCGCTCCGGGCCCCGTCCCCTCGTATCCCTCACGCATCTCAACCGTCATGCCACCTCAACGAAGCGCTCCGGGGGCCCGTTCCCGCCTCGCCCGAAGTTCCCGCTCTCTACAGCGGGAACCAGCCATGCTCCACGTACCAGTGCCCGCCCGCCCGCACATGGTCGCCCACGGCCCGCTCCACACTTGTCCGCCTCGGCAGTTCGGCCACGGGCAGGTCGCGGTCGCCGAAGACGAAGGCGACGGGGGTCGCGTCGTCCGCCCGCCGCTCATATCCGGCCGCCAGGCGAAAGCGCTCCTGGAAGCGGACGATGTTCGAGTGGGCCGGAAGGTACTGCCGCAGCTGTGGATCGAGCAGCCAGGAGTGGCACACGGCCGTCCCATACCGCTCCTGCGGATAGTGCCGCGCGAAGAACTCCCGCGCCAGGGCGATCGACCGGTCGCAGGACTCCGGGGACAGCGGCCCCCGGAAGTCGGCTATGTGGAGGTTCAGACAGGGGTCGCCCGGGCCCGCGGAGTGCCCCGCCGCGGCCACCGCCCCGCCCATGCGCTCCCCCAGCACGGCGCGCTGGAACTGCAGCCGCCCCAGTTGGTAGAGCTCGCCCCGGAAATGCAGGGCGTTCCAGCCCGGGTGCAGCAGCCCGGGGCCACCCCGCGCCCGGCGGTGCACCGCCATGTGCCGCCCGAGGTCCGCGAGCGTACGCCGGGAGATGTCGTCCGGGATGCCGCGGCCTTGGTGATACGCGCGTACGTGCGGCACGGTCGCCACGAGCACGAACACGTGGAACAAGGCCCCGAGCGCGCCCAGCTCCGCCGGCAAGGGTGGGTACTGGGGGTCATCGCCGACCTTCCCCATGTCCCGCACCATCCCGGCGACGCTGCGGTCGAGCAGCCACCGCGCGTCCGGGTCCCCCATCAGCCGCCCTCGCAGGGCCACCAGGCCGTTGATGTCCTCGTGCGGCACAGCCAGGTCGAGCAGTACGTCCACCAGCTCGTCGGCAGGGGGCAGCACCGCCTCGAATCGCGGCTCCTCCGCGGCCTCCAGGTCCTTCAGCCACCCGGCGAGCCACTTGTCCGTCCTTGCCCGGTTCCTCAGTACGTCCAGCACAGCCATACCCCCGATCGTCGCATCCACGATCTTGAGGCCTCGGGCCCTTCCGGTCCACCGGCCCCGGGTGGATCCTGGAAGGTGGAGGCGCCCGGGGACAGGGCGGGCGGACCAGGGAGGAGCTGACCTCTCGTGATGCGCACAGGCAGTGAACCGGTTACCGCGCGCAGTCCGCTGCGCATGCGCTTGTGGCTCAGCGTCTGGGGTCTGGTCTGGGCCACGTTCGGCACCATCGCCTTCGCCATGACGGGCCGCCCCGGGTGGGCCGCGGTGTGCGGCGCGCTCTGGCTGATCGTCACCGCCGACATGGCGATGATCCTGCGCCACATCCACCAGGGCCCGCACTACCAGCCGGGGCGCGACATCCCGCCGTACGAGCCCCCGAGGGCCGGTTAGCCCTCGGTCAGCCTTCGTCGTCGAAGCGCGCCGCCGCCAGGTACTCCGGCTGCGGGTCGAGCGCCGCGGCCAGCCGGAAGTGCCGCCGCGCCTGGTCGGGCCGCGCCGCGCGTTCGTACGTGCGGGCGAGTGCGAAGTGGGCGAACGCGTTGTCCGGTTCGCGCTCCAGCACGATGCTGAACTCCAGCTCGGCGGCGCGCAGTTGGGCGGCGGCGAAGAAGGCGCGGGCCCGCAGCAGTCGCGCCGCCGTGTTCTCGGGATGGGCCGCGATGACCGTGTCGAGCAGCTTCACGGCGCCTCTGGGATCCCGGGCGGCAAGGAGCTGCTCCGCCGCACGGAAGTCGATGACATGGGTCTCCGGGGTTATTTCGGGCACGCGTGACTCCTTCCCTCGCTGCACTGTGTCAACGCCCCGCGCGCCCACACCTATTCCAAGGACACAGCCGGTACGCCCCTCTAGGCCGCCCGCGCCCGCCCCGCGAGGTCCGCCCACACGACGCCGACCCGCTGCTCCAGGCCCTCCAGCGGGCCGTCGTTGTCGATCACGAGGTCGGCGATCTCCAGACGCTTCTCGCGGGTGGCCTGGGCGGCCATCCGCGCGCGGGCGTCCTCCTCGCTCATGCCGCGCAGCCGCACGAGGCGGTCCAGCTGGGTCTCGGGGCTCGCGTCGACGACCACCACCAGGTCGTACAGGGGCGCCAGGCCGTTCTCCGCGAGCAGCGGCACGTCATGGATGACCACCGCGTCCTCGGGAGCGGCACCCTCCAGCTCGGCCGAGCGGGCACCGACCAGGGGGTGCACGATCGCGTTCAGCGCGGCCAGCTTCTCGGGGTCGGCGAAGACGATCGAGCCGAGCTTCGGCCGGTCGAGGCTGCCGTCCGGAGCGAGGATCTCCTGACCGAACGCTTCAACGACCTTGGCGAGGCCCGGAGTTCCGGGCCCCACGACTTCCCGCGCGATCTTGTCGGCGTCGATCAGCACGGCGCCCGAAGCGACGAGGAGACGTGATACTTCACTCTTGCCGGCGCCGATACCGCCGGTCAGGCCCACCTTCAGCATGACCGGCAGCTTAGGGGCCTAACCCCCTTCGCTACGCGTCGCCCTCCCGCTCGGCGAGGAAGCGCTCGAATTCCTGACCGATCTCGTCGGCCGACGGGATGTCCAGGGGCTCCGCGAGCATGTTCCCGCGCGCGTCGCCGCCGGCCGCCGCGTCGTACTGGTGCTCAAGTCCCTGCACGAGGGCGACCAGTTCCTCGTCGCCCTCCTGGATCTGCCGGTCGATCTCGGTCTGGGTGCGGTGCGCCTCCGTACGCAGGCTGTGCGCGACGCTCGGCAGCACGAGGCCCGTCGCCGCGGTGATCGCCTCAAGGACCGTGAGAGCGGCGTCCGGGTACGCCGAGCGCGCGATGTAGTGCGGGACGTGCGCGGCGACACCGAGCACGTCGTGGCCCGCCTCCAGGAGGCGGTACTCGACGAGCGAGGCGGCGCTGCCCGGCACCTGCGCCTCGTCGAAGGGACTGCGGTGACCCGGCACCAGGTCCGTGCGGTTGCCGTGCGGCGTGAGGCCCACGGGGCGGGTGTGCGGCACGCCCATGGGAATGCCGTGGAAGTTCACCGCGAGACGCACGCCCAGCCGCTCCACGATCTGCTCGATCGCCGCAGCGAAACGCTCCCACTCGATGTCGGGCTCGGGCCCGGAGAGCACCAGGAAAGGCGCGCCCGTGGCGTCCTGGAGCAGCCGCACCTCGAGCGTGGGCACCTCGTAGTCCGTCCAGCGGTCGCGCCGGAACGTGAGCAGCGGGCGGCGCGCGCGGTAGTCGACGAGGCGGTCGTGGTCGAAGCGCGCCACCACCTGTCCGGGCAGGCTGTCCGTGAGCCGCTCGACGATCTGGTCGCCGGTCTCGCCCGCGTCGATGTAGCCGTCGAAGTGGTAGAGCATGACAAGGCCGGCCAATTCCTGGGCGAGCGCCATGTCGACGACGGCAAGGCCCTTCGGCTCCCATGCGTACAAATCCTGCGGATCAAGCACTGTGACCGCTCCTCGCCCTCTTCGTCGTGACTCGTACATCAGAACGCCCGCGGCAGCGCGCGCATTCCCTCCGCCGCCTCTTCAGGGCGGCTTCTTGTGTCACGGCGAACCCCCGCAAGGGGCGGTCGAGTTCACGACGGCGACGAGCGAACGCACCGCGGGCCCGCACCTCCGAAGAGGTACGGGCCCGCGGTTTCAGCTGTTACCGCCTGGCGCAGAGCCTCAGCTCTGGCCGCCGGCGAGCTTCTCGCGCAGAGCGGCAAGCGCCTCGTCCGACGCCAGGGCGCCGGAGTTGTCGTCCGACTCCGAGGAGTACGAACCGCCGCCGCCACCGCTGCCACCGGCAGCCGGGGCGCCGGTCGAGGACGCGGGAGCCGCAGCACCCTCGGCCTCGGCCTGGGCGTCCGCCTCGCGGGACTTGATGACCTGGGCCTGGTGCTGCTCGAAGCGCTGCTGCGCCTCGGCGTACTGACCCTCCCAAGCCTCACGCTGCGTCTCGAAGCCCTCGAGCCAGTCGTTCGTCTCGGGGTCGAAGCCCTCGGGGTAGATGTAGTTGCCCTGGTCGTCGTAGGACGCGGCCATGCCGTACAGGGTCGGGTCGAACTCGACGGCCGACGGGTCGGCACCGAAGGACTCGTTGGCCTGCTTGAGGCTCAGCGAGATCCGGCGACGCTCGAGGTCGATGTCGATGACCTTGACGAAGATTTCGTCGTTGACCTGGACGACCTGCTCCGGGATCTCCACGTGGCGCTCGGCCAGCTCGGAGATGTGCACCAGGCCCTCGATGCCCTCGTCGACGCGCACGAACGCACCGAACGGAACGAGCTTGGTGACCTTGCCGGGAACAACCTGCCCGATCTGGTGCGTGCGGGCGAACTGCTGCCACGGGTCTTCCTGCGTCGCCTTGAGCGACAGGGACACGCGCTCGCGGTCCATGTCCACGTCGAGAACCTCGACGGTGACTTCCTGGCCGACCTCGACAACCTCGGAGGGGTGGTCGATGTGCTTCCAGGAAAGCTCGGAGACGTGCACGAGACCGTCGACGCCGCCGAGGTCCACGAACGCACCGAAGTTGACGATCGAGGAAACGACGCCGGAGCGGACCTGACCCTTCTGCAGGGTCGTGAGGAACGTCTGGCGAACCTCGGACTGGGTCTGCTCGAGCCAGGCACGGCGGGACAGGACCACGTTGTTGCGGTTCTTGTCCAGCTCGATGATCTTGGCCTCGAGCTCCTTGCCCACGTAAGGCTGGAGGTCGCGGACACGGCGCATCTCGACGAGGGAGGCCGGCAGGAAGCCACGGAGGCCGATGTCGAGGATGAGACCACCCTTGACGACCTCGATGACGGTACCGGTGACGATGCCGTCTTCTTCCTTGATCTTCTCGATCGTGCCCCAGGCACGCTCGTACTGAGCGCGCTTCTTGGAAAGGATCAGACGGCCTTCCTTGTCCTCCTTCTGGAGAACCAGGGCCTCGATCTCGTCACCAACCGCGACGACCTCGTTCGGGTCGACGTCGTGCTTGATGGAGAGCTCGCGGCTCGGGATGACGCCTTCGGTCTTGTAACCGATGTCGAGCAGGACCTCGTCCCGGTCGACCTTCACGATGACGCCGTCGACGATGTCGCCGTCGTTGAAGTACTTGATCGTCTCGTCGATCGCGGCGAGGAAAGCTTCCTCGTTACCGATGTCGTTGACCGCTACCTGCGGAGTGGTGGCGGTGGTCTCGGTGCTGCTCGTCATGTGGGAAAGGGCTCCGGTACGGACAGAAGTCGTAGGTACTGCTAGCGCCGGAACCGATTTCGCAACTGAAGAAGCCGGACAGCCTGGGAAGCGCCGATTCCTGAGTTTCCGAAGAAACGGAAGGCGCCTCGACAACCGAGGGGACATACAACAGACGCGAGCGCATCCTGCTATGTCTGAGGACGGCAGGCTCGCAGCGCAACTTGTAGCATACGGGGGCAGCCGGACAGGGTCAATGCGCGAAGGCGCACACCCGGGGCGGAACGCCGCAAACCCGGCACAAATGCTGTCGCGTGAGGCCACATGGGCCGCACAGCGCCCTGTCGCGACGCCCGCACGGCGCCCCGCGGGCGCCTCACCGCGGCAAGCCTCGACGAAGCCAGACGGAAGAGTACGACGATGGAGCCGATCATCCAAGAGTCCGAGCTGCCCGAGACGCCCGAGACGCCCGAACCCGAGGCCACCCGCCGTGACGCGGGGGTCTCGGAGAGCAGCCGCGCCAATCGTGGCTGGTGGGACAGGAACGCGGACGACTACCAGATCGAGCACGGCACCTTCCTGGGTGACGACCGCTTCGTGTGGGGTCCCGAGGGCCTCGACGAGGTGGAGGCCGAGCTCCTCGGCCCGCCCGAGGAGCTGAAGGGCAAGGACATTTTGGAGATCGGCGCGGGGGCGGCGCAGTGCTCGCGCTGGCTCGCCGCGCAGGGCGCGCGTCCGGTCGCCCTCGACCTCTCCCACCGCCAGCTGCAGCACGCACTGCGGATCGGCGGGAGCGTTCCGCTGGTCCAGGCCGATGCCGGGGTGCTGCCCTTCAAGGACGGCGCCTTCGACCTCGTCTGCTCCGCATACGGGGTGATGCCTTTCGTCGCCGACCCCGTGCTGGTCCTCAAGGAGGTGCGGCGCGTCCTGCGCCCCGGGGGCCGGTTCGTGTTCTCCGCGACGCACCCCATCCGCTGGGCGTTCCCGGACGAGCCGGGTCCCGAGGGGCTCTCCGTGTCGGCCTCCTACTTCGATCGCACTCCCTATGTGGAGCAGGACGAGAACGGGAACGCGGTCTACGTGGAGCACCACCGGACGCTCGGCGACCGGGTGCGGGACATCGTTGCCTCCGGTCTCCGGCTGGTCGACGTGGTGGAGCCGGAGTGGCCCGCGTGGAACACCCAGGAGTGGGGCGGCTGGTCCCCGTTGCGCGGGAACCTGATCCCGGGGTCGGCGATCTTCGTGTGCGTACGAGACTGAGTGCGTGACCCGTCTGCGTAACGAAGCCCTTGACCTGCCCGTGAGCGGCGCGCTGCCCGCGCTGCGTTCCGCTCTGGAGGGGCCGGGCGGCGCCGTGCTGTGCGCGCCTCCCGGTACGGGCAAGACGACGCTGGTGCCGCTGGCCCTCGCGGGGCTTCTCGGGGACGCGCCCGCACGTCGCGTGGTGGTCGCCGAGCCCCGGCGCATCGCCGCCAGGGCGGCCGCGCGGCGGATGGCGTGGCTGCTCGGCGAGAAGGTCGGCGGGAGCGTCGGGTACACGGTGCGCGGTGAGCGGGTCGTGGGACGCCACGCGCGCGTGGAGGTCGTCACCACGGGTGTCCTGTTGCAGCGGCTGCAGCGGGACCAGGAGTTGGCCGGGGTGGACGTCGTGATCATCGACGAGTGCCACGAGCGGCATCTGGACGCGGACACCGTGGCGGCGTTCCTGGTCGACGTACGGGCGGCGCTGCGGCCCGAGCTGCGTCTTGTGGCCGCGTCCGCGACAACGGACGCGGAAGGGTGGGCGCGGATCCTGGGGGACGCTCCCGTGGTGGAGGCGCGGGGCACCTCGCATCCGGTCGAGGTCCTCTGGGCGCCACCGGCTCGTCCGGTGCGGCCGCCGCACGGGATGCGGGTGGATCCTGCGCTGCTCGCGCATGTGGCGTCGGTGATCCGGCGGGCGCTCGCCGAGCGGGACGGGGACGTGCTGTGCTTCTTGCCCGGGGTCGGCGAGATCGCGCGGGTGGCGGGGCAGCTGGGGGACGTGGCCGCGGATGTCCTTCAGGTGCACGGGAGGGCGCCCGCGGCGGTGCAGGACGCGGTGCTCGCGGGCTCGGACGGCACCCGGCGGGTGGTCCTCGCGACGTCGGTGGCCGAGTCGTCCCTTACGGTGCCCGGCGTGCGGGTGGTCGTGGACTCGGGGCTCGCGCGTGAGCCGCGCGTCGACCACGCGCGCGGGCTGAGCGCGCTGACGACCGTACGGGCTTCGCAGGCGTCGGGCCGGCAGCGGGCGGGCCGCGCGGGGCGTGAGGCGCCGGGGGCCGTCTACCGGTGCTGGGCGGAGGCCGAGGACGCGCGTCTGCCGCGCTTTCCTGCGCCGGAGATCAAGCTGGCCGACCTTTCCGCGTTCGCGCTGCAGGCGGCCTGCTGGGGCGATCCCGACGCCTCCGGTCTCGCGCTGCTCGATCCGCCGCCGGCCGGCGCGATGGCGGCGGCTCGTTCCGTCCTGACGGCGGTGGGGGCCGTGGCCCCGGAGTCGGGGCGGGTCACGGAGCGGGGCGCGCGGATGGCGCGGGTCGGTCTGCACCCTCGCCTGGCGCGGGCCCTGCTGGACGCGGCTCCCCTCGTGGGCGCGCGCCGCGCGGCCGAGGTGGTGGCCCTCCTGAGCGAGGAGCCGCCGCGTGAGTACGGGGACGACCTCGCGGCGGCCTGGCGCGCTGCCCGGCGGGGCGGTGACGGGTACGCGGGACGTTGGCGCGCTGAGGTGCGGCGGCTGACCGCTGCGGCGGCGTCGCCGCCGGGAGCCGGTACGCCGCAACCGGAGTCTTCGACGCCAGACCCTTCCCACCCACCGGCCCGGCACCCCGGAGCAGACGGGCGGGCAGGCAGAGAGCCTCAGGATCTCCGGAGCGACGACCACGTCGCCGGGCTCGTGGCCGCCCTCGCCTTCCCCGAGCGGGTTGCCCGGGGGCGGGGCGACGGGACCTGTCTCATGGTGAACGGGACCCGGGCCGAGGTGCGTGCGGGGTCAGCGCTTACCGGTGCGGAGTGGATCGCCGTGGCCGTGGCCGACCGGCCGGTGGGCGCGGGGCACGCGCGCGTGCTGCTCGGCGGGCACATCGACGAGGACGTCGCCCGGAGCGCCGCCGCCTCGCTCTTCGGCGAGGGGGACGAGGTCGCCTGGGTCGACGGGGATCTGGTCGCGCGGCACGTGGAGCGGCTCGGCGCCGTGGAGCTGACGGTGCGGCCGCTCAAGAAGCCCGCCCCCGGACTCGTACGAGAAGGGCTGCTCGCGGGGCTCGGGGAGGAAGGGACCGCCCTGCTGAACTGGTCGCAGAGCGCAAGGGAACTGCGGGAGCGGCTCGCGTTCCTGCACCGGCACCTCGGGGCGCCCTGGCCCGACGTGTCGGAAAGCGCCCTAAACGCGCGCGTGGACGAGTGGCTGGAGCCCGAGCTGTCGAAGGCGCGGCGCCGGGCCGACCTGCGGCGCATCGACGCGGGGCAGGCCCTTGGCCGGCTCCTGCCCTGGGCGACCGGCGAGGCAACGCGCCTCGACGCGCTGGCCCCGGAGCGGGTGGCGGTGCCCAGCGGGTCCAGGATCCGGGTCGACTACTCCGACCCCGAACAGCCGGTGCTCGCGGTGAAGTTGCAGGAGATGTTCGGGCTCGCCGAGACCCCGCGGATCGCGGACGGCGGCGTGCCCCTCCTCGTGCATCTGCTCTCCCCCGCGGGGCGCCCCGCCGCCGTCACCGCCGATCTTGCCTCCTTCTGGCGGGACGGCTACCGGGCCGTGCGGGCCGAGCTTCGCGGGCGGTATCCGAAGCATCCGTGGCCGGAGGATCCGGCGGCCGCCGAGGCGACGCGGTTCACCAACGCCCGGCTCAGGCGTTGACCGGTTCCGGCTCGGGCGCCGCCGTGGCCCGCGGATCACCGGGCCTGCGGCTGCGGGCCTCCAGCCAGAGGGAGAGGGCGAGCAGGAACAGACCGAGGCCCAGGAAGCCCCAGGGGAGATAGGACGTCATGAGGAGGACGAGGACGCGCTGGGACTTCACCAGGTCGACCGTGTCCCTGATGTAGTCCTCGCGCATCTTCACGTGGCCCGCGAAGACCGTGACCTTGTCGCGGTCGCCGAGGAGCGTGCCGCCGCGCAGCTCGTTCCGCTGGATCTCCTCGCCGTAGACGGGCGCCCCGGTGGTGGGCTCGACCCAGAACTTGCGGACGGTGGTGTACCAGCGCGTGGTGCCGGTCTTGGCGAGGGACTGTGGGGTGATGCCCTTGACCGGCATGGTCTTGGGGAAGGGCACCTTGGTCCAGGGGATGGTCTGCTCGAAGTAGTAGACGTCGACGCCACGGAAGGTCTGCGTGCCCTTGTAGTGGATGGGTTTGGTCACGCGGGCCTGCGCGTCGAAGTACTCGTAGTCCCGCTTCTCGGTCAGGAAGGGCCACTTGAACTCGATGCCCTCGCGCTTGACCGGGTCTCCGTCGACCATCTCGCCGGTGGCGTGCACCGGTTCCTGGCTGTGCGCGTCGAAGATGTAGCGCTCGGGGACCTTGGAGACCATCTTTCCGTCGCCGTCCTGCACGTAGGAGAGGGCGTCCCAGACGACGACGTCACGGGAAGAGCTTCCATCGGTCTTCTCGATCTTCTCCGAGGCCTCCACGTTCCCTTTGAGCGTCTGCACGATGGTGACCTTGTCGATCTTCTTGGCCCGCATGCTGCCGTAGTCGATGAGGGTCGGGTTCTTCGCCTCGAGCACCGCCTCCTGGTACTGGCTCGGCGGGATCTTGGCGAGGCGCGGGAAGGCGTACCAGCGCATGAGCGGGGACATCGCCGTGAAGAACACGGCGAAGGCGAGCAGGATCAGGCTGGCCTTGCGGCGCATCGCGGCGGCCCTCCCTAGGGAGTCAGGGGTGCTTGGGGACGGTGGTGAGCAGCGGCTCCGGCGAGGTCTCGCCGGGCGGGGCCCCCATCGCGGTGATGGTCAGGACCAGGGCGAAGGCGACGGCAAGACCGGTCGCGGCGGCGATGAGAGCGCGCATGCGGATCCTCCCGAGGCGGAGAGCGGACGGCATCCAGGGCGCCGACCATGAACTGACAGAGCGTCAGGGCTGGGGCACCGTAGCAATGCGGCGGCCAGATGAGAACACGTTGCACACACAAGCAACGCCCCTGCGCCGGGCGGGCGCAGGGGCGTTGCTTACGTGCGGTGCGTGCGGGTGGTGCATGCGTGCGGTGCGTGCGGGTGGTGCGTGCGGCTAGGCCGCGGGGGCCGTCACCTTCAGTTCGACCGTGAGCGTCGCGCCGCCCGCGGTGGTGACGCGCAGCAGGTACGTGCCCGCCGCGTCGTCGGCGTACATCCTGGGGAGCTTGAGCACGCCGTTCGTGTCCGTCTTCAGGGCCTTGAGGGTGCGGACCGGCTTGCCCTCCGCGTCCTTGAAGTACGGGCCCTTGTCGTTCGCCGTGGCGTCCGCCGCCGACTTGATCATGGTGGCGGTGGCGGCCACGCGGTCGGCGGCCTTCCCCTTGTACGTCGCCTTGACCTCGAGCTGCTCGGCGAACTCCTTGCCCGGCTCGCAGGTCAGCGCCTTGTCGCTGGTCCTGATCAGGGTGTCTGCCTGGCGGGCGGTGACCGTCGCGGTGTAGCCGAGGCCGGGCAGCGACCGTCCGACGACGGTGGCCCGGACCGTGAACTCGCCGGTCTTCTCGCCCGACTTGAGCACCGGGGCGGTGGCCTTGCCCGTCGCGTTCGTGGTGACGGTCGCGCTGGTGGCACCGTTCGAGAAGCGTGCGTCGGTGTCGCCGACGATCACGAAACGCACCTTGGCCTTGGCCACGCCCGAGCCCGAAGCGGCCTCCGTGCGCACCTCGACGCGCTCGGCGAAGGCGTCGCCCGCCGTCGCGGCGAGCTTGCCGGTGCCGGCGTCCTCCAGGCGTGCGACCCGGTCGGCGGGCGACGGGGTGGGGTCGGGGCTCTGGGAGCCGCCGCCGTTCGACGGCGGAGGCGTGGTCGAGCCGCCACTGCCGCCGCCGTTGCCGGGCTCCTTGCCGCCGGAGCCGGGCTTGTCGCCGCCGGACTTGGGCGGCTGCGGCGAGGTCGAACCGGATGCCGGGGGCGTGGGCGTGGGGCTCGTGCTCGGGCCGTTGCTGTCGCTGCGGTCGCCCGGCAGATCGCCCGTGCCGTCGGGGATCTCGCGGATGCCGTCGCGGTAGTGCTCCAGCCACGTCAGGACCGTGTTCAGGTAGTCCGTCGAGCGGTTGTAACTGAGGATCGCCTTGTGCAGGTCCGCCTCGACGGACAGATCGCGGTCGTTCGCGCAGAGGTAGCTTCCGGCGGCGAGCGCGGCGTCGTAGATGTTGTTGGGATCCGATGTGCCGTCCGCGTTGCCGTCCTTCCCCCAGGTCTCCCACGTCGAGGGGATGAACTGCATGGGGCCGACCGCGCGGTCGTGCGTCTTGTCGCCGTCGTACGCGCCGTTGTCGGTGTCGGTGATCTTCGCGAAGCCGTTGCCGTTGAGGGGCGGGCCGAGGATCTCTCCGACCGTCGTGCCGTTCGCGTCGACGCGGCCGCCACGCGCCTGGCCGGACTCGACCTTGCCTATCGCGGCGAGCAGTTCCCAGGGGAGGTTGCAGCCCGGCTTGGACGTGGCCAGGGATGCCTCGGCCTTCTTGTACGCGTCGAGGACGGTGGCCGGGATCTCCGAGTCGGTTTCGCCGTCGCCGGTGCCGCCGTCGGGCGCACCGGTCGGCGGCACCGGGGTCTTCAGGGGCGGCAGGTCGGTGTAATAAGGGGAGTTGCCGGTCGCGGAGTCCTCGGCCGGCGGCGTGGCGCCGGATGCCCCCGCCCGCTCGTCGCGAGGTATGTCCGTCACGCCCGGGGCCTGGGAGGCCGCGAGTGCGGCCACCGCCGCCGCGGCCACCGCGGTGGTGACCGCTCCCCTGCGCAACCGCCTGCCGAATACCGCCGCCATGACCGTGAACCCCTCCCCTTGACGACTGTGTGTGTCGCCGCCCGCTCTGTTGTGTTCCCCGTGTTGCTCCCCAGCGGGCCGACTCAGGCGACACTACGACAACTTCCGGCGCCCAGACACCCGTTCGTGCCCGATTTTCACCGGTTGGCCGCGTCCCGTTCGGGCGGGACCTCGGGCGGGACCGAACCGTCGGGCACTTCGCTGACCTCGTGCTCCGGGGTGAGCCGCTGCCCTGCCGCGCGGCCCTTGTCGAGGGCGCGGTACACGGCCTGGGCAACGCGTTCGATGGTACGGACTCCGTGGGCGCGGCGGGGGCGTCTTGACGCGGCTCGGGACGGAGGGCCTATGGGGTGGCCTTCGCCGGGCAGGCCGGAATGCAGCCCGCCCGGCGATCGAGGACCAGCTCGGCGGAGCCGGTGAAGGGACGGCACGCCGAGGATGCCGCCCAGGCCCGACGCGGTCAGTGCGCGGCCGACTCCCAGTCCGCCCCCACGCCCACCGACACATCCAGCGGCGCCCGCAGCGACACGGCGCCCGCCATCTCGCGGCGGACGAGCTTCTCCACCTCGGTGCGCTCGCCCGGAGCGATCTCCAGGACGATTTCGTCGTGGACCTGGAGCAGCATGCGGGAGTCGAGTTTCGCCTCCGTCAATGCGCGGTGCACGTTCAGCATGGCGATCTTGACGATGTCCGCGGCCGTGCCCTGGATCGGGGCGTTCAGGGCCATCCGCTCGGCCATCTCGCGGCGCTGGCGGTTGTCGCTGTTGAGGTCGGGGAGATACCGGCGGCGGCCCAGCATCGTCTCCGTGTACCCCGTCGCGCGGGCCTCGTCGACGGCCCGGCGCAGATAGTCGCGCACCCCGCCGAACCGCTCGAAGTAGGTGTCCATCAGGGCACGGGCCTCGCCCGCCTCGATGTTCAGCTGCTGGGAGAGACCGAACGCGGACAGGCCGTACGCCAGGCCGTACGACATGGCCTTGATCTTGCGGCGCATCTCGGCGTCGACGGCGGAACCCTCCACACCGAAGACCTGGGAGGCCACCGTCGTGTGCAGGTCCTCGCCCGACTCGAACGCCTCCAGGAGGCCCTCGTCCTCGGAGAGGTGGGCCATCACGCGCAGTTCGATCTGGCTGTAGTCCGCGGTCATCAGGGACTCGAAGCCCTCGCCGACCACGAAGCCGCGGCGGATCGCGCGGCCCTCGTCCGTGCGGACCGGGATGTTCTGGAGGTTCGGCTCGGTGGAGGAGAGGCGGCCCGTGGCCGCGACCGTCTGGTTGAACGTCGTGTGGATACGGCCGTCCGCGGCGATCGACTTGATGAGTCCCTCGACCGTGACGCGGAGCTTCGCCTGCTCGCGGTGGCGCAGCATGATGACCGGCAGTTCGTTCTCGGTCTGGGCCGCGAGCCAGGCCAGGGCGTCGGCGTCCGTGGTGTAGCCGGTCTTGGTCTTCTTCGTCTTGGGGAGGTTCAGCTCGCCGAAGAGGACTTCCTGGAGCTGCTTGGGCGAGCCGAGGTTGAACTCGTGGCCGGCCGCCGCGTGCGCCTCCTTCACCGCCTGCTGCACCGCGCCCGCGAACTGCTGCTCCATCGCCTCCAGATGGGCGCGGTCCGCCGCGATGCCGTGCCGCTCCAGGCGGGCCAGCAAGATCGACGTGGGCAGCTCGATGTCGGTGAGGAGATTGCCCGCACCGACCTCCGGCAGCTTCTCGCCGAAGGCGGCGCCCAGGTCGAGGATCGTGCGGGCCTGCGACATCAGCGCGTCCGCCTCGGCCTGGTCGTCCTCCTCCGTACCGAAGGCGAGCTGGCCCTCGGCCGCCGAGGCGGGCGCCAGCTCGCGGCCCAGATATTCGAGGGACAGGGCGTCCAGGGCGAAGGAGCGGCGGCCGGGCTTGACCAGGTACGCGGCGAGCGCCGTGTCCATGCTGACGCCCTCCACCGTCCAGCCGTGCTCGGGGAAGACCCGCATCGTGGCCTTGGCGTTGTGCAGGACCTTGGGCTTCTTCGGGTCGGCGATCCAGGCGGCGAAGGCCTTCTCGTCGGCCTCGTCCAGGCGGGAGGGGTCGAACCAGGCCGCCGCCCCGCCGGCCGCGGCGAGGGCGACCTCGGTCACCGAGCCCGTGCCGAGCTGCCAGGTGTCGACCGTGGCCATGCCGAGGACGGCATTGCCGTGCTCGGTGAGCCAGGGGGCGAGCTCACCCGCGCCGATGACCGTGCCGTCGAGCTCCACGCCGGGCTCGGCCGGGGTCTGATCGGCCTCCTCGGCGCCGGGGTCGACGGCCAGGAGGCGCTCGCGCAGCGAGGGGTTACGGATCTCCAGGGTGTCCAGGACCATGGCGAGGGCCGTGCGGTCGTACGGAGCGCGCTCCAGCTCGGCGACCGTCTTGGGGAGCTCGACGTCGCGGACCATCTCCGTGAGGAGGCGGTTCAGCTTCACCGCGTCCAGGTGGTCGCGGAAGTTCTGTCCGGCCTTGCCCTTGACCTCCTCGGCGCGCTCGACGAGGTCCGCGAAGGAACCGAACTGGTTGATCCACTTCGCGGCGGTCTTCTCGCCCACTCCGGGGATGCCGGGGAGGTTGTCGGACGGGTCGCCGCGCAGGGCCGCGAAGTCCGGATACTGGCTGGGCGTGAGGCCGTACTTCTCCTCGACCTTCTCCGGGGTGAAGCGCGTCAGCTCCGACACACCCTTGGTCGGGTACAGCACGGTCACGTGGTCGGTGATCAGCTGGAAGGAGTCGCGGTCGCCGGTGACGATCAGGACGTCGAAGCCGGCCGCCTCGGCCTGGGTGGCGAGGGTGGCGATGACGTCGTCCGCCTCGAAGCCGTCCACCGCGAACCGCACGGCGTTCATCGCGTCGAGCACCTCGCCGATCAGCTCGACCTGCCCCTTGAACTCGTCCGGGGTCTTGGAGCGGTTCGCCTTGTACTCGGGGAACTCCGTGGAGCGCCACGTCTTGCGCGAGACGTCGAAGGCGACCGCGAAGTGCGTGGGCGCCTCGTCGCGCAGCGTGTTCGCCAGCATCGACGCGAAGCCGTAGATCGCGTTCGTCGGCTGGCCCGTCGCGGTCGTGAAGTTCTCCGCGGGCAGCGCGAAGAACGCCCGGTAGGCCAGGGAGTGCCCGTCCATGAGGAGCAGGCGCGGACGCTGCTCGCCACTCGGCTTCGTCGCGGTCTCGGACTTCTTCTTCGCTGCTTTTTCTGCCACGTCCCCGATCCTGCCACGCCCCACTGACACTCAGGCCCAACCCTCACCCGCGACGGCTCCGCCGGCGGCGCGTGGGAGGATCGGAGACATAGCTCACGCACGTGCTCGAAGGGGAGCCGACCATGGCAAGGAAGTCGCCCAAGGGTGATCCGGTCCAGGACGCGCCGCAGGTCGCGCAGGCGCAGCACTCCGCGGCGGGCATTCCCGCCATCGGGCATTCGCTGCGCATGGCCCAGCAGCAGATGGGGGTGCGCCGCACGGCGCTGACGCTGCTGCGGGTCAATCAGAAGGACGGCTTCGACTGCCCCGGCTGCGCCTGGCCCGAGCCCGAGCACCGGCACACCGCGGAGTTCTGCGAGAACGGCGCGAAGGCGGTCGCCGAGGAGGCCACGCTGCGCCGCGTCACCCCCGACTTCTTCGCCGCGCACCCCGTCGCCGACCTCGCCGCCCGCAGTGGGTACTGGCTGGGCCAGCAGGGCCGCCTCACCCACCCGATGTATCTGGCGGAGGGCGCCGAGCGCTATGAACCGGTCTCCTGGGAGCGGGCCTTCGACATCATCGGCGAGGAACTGGCCGCGCTGGACGGCCCGGACGAGTCCGTCTACTACACCTCGGGCCGCACCAGCAACGAAGCGGCGTTCCTGTACCAACTGTTCGCCCGTGAGCTGGGCACGAACAACCTGCCCGACTGCTCGAACATGTGCCACGAGTCGTCGGGCTCCGCGCTCACCGAGACGATCGGCGTCGGCAAGGGCAGCGTCCTCCTGGAGGACCTCTACAAGTCGGACCTGATCATCGTCGCGGGGCAGAACCCGGGCACGAACCATCCGCGCATGCTCTCCGCCCTGGAGAAGGCCAAGAACAACGGCGCGAAGATCATCACGGTCAATCCGCTGCCCGAGGCCGGCCTGGAGCGCTTCAAGAACCCGCAGACCCCGCAGGGCATGCTCAAGGGCACCGCCCTCACCGACCTCTTCCTGCAGATCCGCCTCGGCGGCGACCAGGCCCTGTTCCGTCTCCTCAACAAGCTCATCCTGGAGACGGAGGGCGCGGTCGACAAGGAGTTCATCGGCGAACACACCCATGGGTACGAGGCGTTCACCGAGGCCGCGCGCGGCGCCGACTGGGACGAGACCCTCGCCGCGACCGGCCTCACCCGCGCGAACATCGAGGAAGCCCTCGCCATGGTCCTCGCCTCGAAGCGCACCGTCGTGTGCTGGGCGATGGGCCTGACCCAGCACAAGCACGCCGTGCCGACCATCCGCGAGGTCGTCAACTTCCTCCTGCTGCGCGGCAACATCGGCCGCCCCGGCGCCGGTGTGTGTCCCGTGCGCGGGCACTCGAACGTGCAGGGCGACCGCACGATGGGCATCTTCGAGCGGCCTGCGCCGGCCTTCCTCGACGCCCTGGAGAAGGAGTTCGGCTTCGCGCCGCCGCGCGAGCACGGCCTGGACGTCGTCCGCGCGATCGAGGCGCTGCGGGACGGCAAGGCGAAGGTGTTCTTCGCGATGGGCGGCAACTTCGTGGCGGCCTCACCCGACACAGAGGTGACGGAAGCCGCGATGCGCAAGGCCCGCCTGACCGTCCACGTGTCGACGAAGCTGAACCGCTCGCACGCCGTCACGGGCGCGCGCGCCCTGATCCTGCCGACGCTGGGCCGCACCGAGCGGGACCTCCAGGCCAGCGGCGAGCAGTTCGTGACCGTCGAGGACTCCATGGGCATGGTGCACGCCTCGCGCGGCCGCCTGGAGCCCGCGAGCCCGCACCTGCTCTCCGAACCCGCCATCGTGTGCCGCCTCGCCCGCCGCGTCCTGGGTCCCGAATCGGCCACGCCCTGGGAGGAGTTCGAGAAGGACTACGCCACCGTGCGCGACCGCATCGCGCGCGTGATCCCCGGCTTCGAGGACTTCAACGCCCGCGTCGCCGACCCCGCGGGCTTCGCCCTGCCGCACGCCCCGCGTGACGAGCGCCGCTTCCCCACGGCCACCGGCAAGGCCAACTTCACCGCGGCGCCGGTGGAGTTCCCGGCCCTGCCCGAAGGGCGGCTGCTCCTCCAGACGCTGCGCTCGCACGACCAGTACAACACCACGATCTACGGCCTCGACGACCGCTACAGGGGCATCAAGAACGGCCGCCGGGTCGTCCTGGTCAACCCCGACGACGCCCGTGAGCTGAGCCTCGCCGACGGGTCGTACGCGGACCTCGTGAGCGAGTGGAAGGACGGCGTCGAGCGGCGCGCGCCGGGCTTCCGGATCGTGCACTATCCGACGGCCCGGGGCTGCGCGGCGGCGTACTACCCGGAGACGAACGTCCTGATCCCGCTGGACGCAACCGCCGACACCAGCAACACCCCCGCCAGCAAGTCCGTCGTCGTGCGCCTGGAACAATCGGGGACCGACTGAGCGTTCGCTCAGTGACGGTGAGGACGACGAACGGAGCCGGGCCCATGGGCGAGCAGCACAGCGTGAAGTTCCCGCAAGAGGTCATCGACGAGTACGCGGCGCTCGGCGTGGACCTGCCCGCCCTCTTCTCCGCGGGCGATCTCGGCACCCGGATGGGCGTCGAGATCGTCGAGGCCTCCGCCGACCGCGTCGTGGGCACCATGCCGGTCGAGGGCAACACCCAGCCGTACGGCCTGCTGCACGGCGGCGCCTCCGCCGTCCTCGCCGAGACCCTCGGCTCGGTCGGCTCGATGCTGCACGGCGGGAGCACAAAGCTCGCCGTCGGCGTCGACCTGAACTGCACGCACCACCGCGGTGCCCGCTCGGGCCTGGTCACCGGCGTGGCCACGCCCGTGCACCGGGGCCGCTCCACGGCGACGTACGAGATCGTGATCACCGACGAGCAGGACAAGCGGGTGTGCACCGCGCGGCTGACCTGCCTGCTGCGCGACGTACAGCCCAACGGCTCGGCCGGATAAGGTGGTTGAGGGCGGGCGCGCCGCGCGGGGTCAGGTCCACTCGGGCACGCCCCACGCATTGTCGGGGCGTGCGGCCCCGGTCTAGCGTCGGTGCATGAGGCACCGGAAACAGCTCTGTGCGCTCGCCCTCACCACCCTCATCGCCACTGCCGGGTGCGAGAACGAACCCTCCGCCGGGACTCCCGCACCCTCCCCCGCCACCACCTCCCCCGAGGACCTCTGCACAGCCCTGATCACCAAGTGGGCGCGGCAGATCTACGACTCGGGCAAGGAGACCTACGGCGACTACCAGTCGATGGGCCTGTCCAACGGCCAGTACGAGATCCTGCGGGACACCCTCGACCTGGCCCGCGCCGAGCGCGACCGCCAAGGAGACGCCACCGGACGGAAGTTGATCACCCGTCAGGCACGTGAGCGCTGCGCGGAACGCTACCGCCACGGGGAGCCGAGCGGCGGGCCGTGGGTGTGAACGCCATCGGCCCCATCGAGCCGGGCGAGGACACCTACGCCGCCCCCGAGGGCCAGGACGCCGTACGCCCCGCCCGTCGCCCCCGTCCGCTCCTCACGCGCCGCCGCCGCACCGCCCTGGCCGTCGCCACGGCCGCGGTCGTGGGCGCCGCGGTGCTCAGCCTCCATCTGACCCGGCCCCGGCCGCCCGCGCCGCCGCCACCGCTCTATCCGTCGCAGACCGTGGCCGTCACGTACACGGGCGGGATGACGCACCCACGGGCCGGTGACCGCGAGTTCAGCTTCACCGTCCGCCTGAGTCAGGACTCGGGTCCGCCGGTGTCCGTCCGACGGGTCGCGCAGCCGTCGGAAGCACTGTCGCTGACCATCGCTCCCCATACCCCATTCAAGGTGAATACGGGAAGCCCTCGGACGGCACGAATCACTCTGCACATTCGCGAATGCGGAAAAGTGCAGCGGAATGCCGGACTCCCTTTTCTGATCGTAACGCTGCGTAATGTGCGCGCAATGCAGCTGCAGAGCTTCATCCTCGGATCGGCGTACGCAAAAGATCTTTCCGAGGCCCTGACAGCCGCATGCCCCCCGAACACTGATGTCATGAGTAAAACACCCTGACAGTCCTGCAAGTTCTCAGCATGCGGGATGCACCGAAGGTGGCTTATTCCGCCCCAACCACCCCCTGAGTTCCAGCCCGGAATACTCCGTGGCATAACAAGAGCGTCACACCTTTGGCCTGACCACTCCACCTGGAACAAAGCGGCCCTTAGAGTCACGGCCAGTCACCGCGCCCACCGGATTCCTGTCAGTTCGGTTCCGCGCTCGACTCGGCCACCCAACAGGGGACGGCCGTGCCAGGGGAAAGGACTGATCGTGCGTCAACGTTCGCTCATAGCCATCACCGCTGCATTCACCGCGGGGGCACTCACCCTCACCGCCTGTGGCTCACGCGACGACAAGGACAAGGACGACGCCGGGGGTGGCGGTACCACCGTGGTCATCGGCGTCGACGCGCCACTGACCGGCGACCTGTCCGCGCTGGGCCTCGGCATCCGCAACTCCGTGGACCTCGCCGCCAAGCAGGCCAACGAGAAGAAGTACGTCGACGGCATCACCTTCAAGATCGAAGCCGCCGACGACCAGGGCCAGCCCGCGTCCGGCCAGACCAACGCGACCAAGTTCGTCGCGAACAAGGAAATCCTCGGCGCCGTCGGGCCCCTGAACTC
Source organism: Streptomyces sp. NPDC002853 (assembly GCF_053591915.1). Taxonomy (NCBI): domain Bacteria; kingdom Bacillati; phylum Actinomycetota; class Actinomycetes; order Kitasatosporales; family Streptomycetaceae; genus Streptomyces; species Streptomyces sp. NPDC002853. The sequence continues at coordinate 256,170 of NZ_JBSFUS010000011.1, forward strand.
CTCCGTCGGCGAGTCGATGCAGAAAGTCTTCGACGACGCGAAGCTCGTCCAGGTCTCCCCCGCCAACACCAACCCGGCCATGACCCAGGGCCAGGACTGGAACGGCGGCAAGAAGGTCCGCCCGTACAAGGCCTACTTCCGTACGGCCACCACGGACGCCATCCAGGGCCCGTTCGCCGCGCAGTACCTGTACAACGAGGCGAAGAAGAAGAAGGTCTTCGTCGTCGACGACAAGAAGACCTACGGCGCCGGACTGGCCGCCACCTTCAAGGACGAGTTCACCAAGCTCGGCGGCAAGGTCGCCGGCACCGAACACGTGAACCCGGACACCAAGGACTTCGGCGCCGTCGCCACCAAGATCAAGAACTCGGACGCGGACGTCGTCTACTACGGCGGCGAGTACCCCGCGGCCGGCCCCCTCAGCAAGCAGATGAAGAAGGCCGGAGCCAAGATCCCGCTCGTCGGCGGCGACGGCATCTACAGCGCCGACTTCGTCAAGCTCGCCGGCAAGGAAGGCAAGGGCGACTACGCCACCTCCGTCGGCCAGCCCGTCGAGGAACTGCCCTCCGCCAAGGAGTTCATCGCCAACTACAAGAAGGCCGGCTTCAAGGAGGCCTACGAGGCCTACGGCGGCTACTCCTACGACTCGGCCTGGGCGATCATCGAAGCGGTCAAGAAGGTCGTCGAGGACAACGACGGCAAGCTGCCCGACGACGCCCGCGCCAAGATCGTCGAAGCCATGCAGGACGTCTCCTTCGACGGCGTGACCGGCAAGGTCTCCTTCGACGAATACGGCGACGCGACCAACAAGCAGCTCACCGTGTACCAGGTGAAGTCCACCGAGGACCCGACCAAGGGCTGGGAGCCGGTCAAGTCCGGCACCTTCACCGGCTGATCCACCCCGCAGCACGACACCACCGCGCGGGGCGCTGCCTCTGCAGCGCCCCGCGCGGCGTCGCATCCGTCACCTAAGCCGTACGGCCGGCGAGGCCAACCGCCACCGCCACCGGCCGAACGACACCGAAAGACTCGGAGGACCTGCGGTGCACGAACTGCCGCAACAGCTGGTCAACGGCCTGCTACTGGGATCCATGTACGGCCTGATCGCCATCGGCTACACAATGGTCTACGGCATCGTCCAGCTCATCAACTTCGCCCATGGCGAGATCTTCATGGTCGGCGGCTTCGGCGCCCTCACCGTATGGCTCTGGCTGCCGGGCGGCACCAGCATGTGGCTCGCCCTGCCACTGATGCTCATAGGCGCCGTCATCGTCTCCACCCTCATAGCGGTCGGAGCCGAACGCTTCGCCTACCGCCCGTTGCGCGGCGCACCCCGCCTCGCACCCCTCATCACCGCCATCGGCCTCTCCCTCGCGCTGCAACAGGCCGTCTGGGCCTGGTACCCCAACGCGAAGTCGTCCCGCACCTTCCCCGAGATGCCCGGCGACTCCATCCACATGGGCTCCGTCACCATCCAGCCCGGCGACATCTTCCTGCTGATCACCGCCCCGATCTGCATGTTCGCCCTCGGCTACTTCGTGATGAAGACCCGCGTCGGCCGCGGCATGCAAGCCACCGCACAAGACCCCGACACCGCCAAACTCATGGGTGTCAACACCGACCGCGTCATCGTCGTCGCCTTCGCCATCGGCGCCGCCTTCGCCGGCATCGCCGCCGTCGCCTACGGCTTCCGCTACGGCGAAGTCCAATTCCGCATGGGCTTCCTCTGGGGCCTCAAAGCCTTCACCGCCGCCGTCCTCGGAGGCATCGGCAACATCTACGGCGCAATGCTCGGAGGCCTCGTCCTCGGCGTCGCCGAAGCCATGGCCACCGCCTACATGAACGACATCCCCGGCATGAGCCAACTCGGCGGGCAGTCCTGGGCCGACGTCTGGGCCTTCGTACTCCTCATCGTCGTACTCCTCGTCAGGCCACAAGGTCTCCTTGGCGAGCGCGTCGCGGACAGGGCGTGACAACCATGACCACACAGACCACCGCGGCCGACGCGCCCAACCCCAAGCAGGACAACACCCCCACCGGCCTCATCGCCATCCCCGAAGGCCCCGCCCGCGCACTGGCCACCGGCGGCGGCATCCTCACCATCATCTCCACGTTCATGGCATGGACCTGGACCGCGGCATTCCCCGGCGACCTCACCGTCTACGGCTACCCCGGCGGCCTCCAAGTCCTCGTCCTGATCGCCGGCATCCTCACGACGCTCTTCGGCCTCGCCTCCTACGGCGTCAAGGGCGTCCGCACGCTGACACCCGGCGGCGCCGACGCCGCGCTCAAGTACGCGGCACTCGCCGCCTTCGCCACCACCTGGTACACGATCATCTCGATCAGCTACCAGCTCGGCGGACTCGCCAACCTGGACCCCGGCGCCTGGGTCGCCGCCATCGCCACCCTCGCCGCCTTCGCCGGCGCCCTCGCCCTGCCCTTCACCCGCCCGCACACCTACGCGGTCGACCCCGAAGACACCAGCGGGGAACAGTTCAAGCACCGCATGCGCAACGGGCTGATCATCTTCAAGGGCGCCTTCGCAGCCGAAGCCCCGCCCACCCCGCGCAAGCTCCCCAGCTACATCGAGATCCTGATCATCGTCGCCGCACTCGCCGTGGGCCTCCTGGTCTTCACCTACGGCATCGGCACCGAATACGACGAACTCTTCATCGGCTTCCTCATCACCGTGGCATTCAGCTTCGCCGCGCTGTCCAAAGCCGGACTCGTCGCCCAGGTCTCCACCTACACCGCGCGACACCGCAACATCACACTCGGCGGCGCCTTCGCCGCCGCCGCGGCCTTCCCGTTCACACAGAGCGACGACCAATACGCCACCATCGGCGTCTACATCCTCATCTTCGCCACCGTCGCACTCGGCCTGAACATCGTCGTCGGCCTCGCCGGACTCCTCGACCTCGGATACGTCGCCTTCCTCGGCGTCGGCGCCTACGCGGCATCCATGGTCTCCGGATCACCGTCCTCACCCTTCGACGTCCACCTGCCGTTCTGGGGCGCCATCCTCGTCGGCGCCAGCGCATCCCTCATCTTCGGAGTGCTCATCGGCGCCCCGACACTGAGACTGCGCGGCGACTACCTCGCCATCGTCACCCTCGGCTTCGGAGAAATCTTCCGACTCGTCGCGATGAACTCCGACGGCACATCGGGCCCCGACATCACCAACGGCTCCAACGGCATCTCCTCGATCCCGAACCTCAAGATCCTCGGATTCGACTTCGGCATCGAACACTCCATCTTCGGCGTCACCATCGGCCGATTCGCGAACTACTTCTTCCTGATGCTGCTCATCACCCTCGTCGTCGTGCTCGTCTTCCGGCGCAGCGGCGACTCCCGCATCGGACGCGCCTGGGTCGCCATCCGCGAAGACGAGACCGCCGCACTCGCCATGGGCATCAACGGCTTCCGCGTCAAGCTCATCGCCTTCGCCCTCGGCGCCACACTCGCCGGACTCGCGGGCACAGTGCAGGCACACGTCACGTACACCGTGACACCCGAGCAGTACCAATTCGCCAACACCGTCCCGCCCAACTCGGCGTTCCTGCTCGCCGCAGTCGTCCTCGGCGGCATGGGCACCATCAGCGGACCCCTCGTCGGCGCGGCACTGCTCTACCTCATCCCCAGCAAGCTCTCCTTCCTCGGCGACTACCAGCTCTTCGCCTTCGGCCTCGCGCTCGTCCTGCTCATGCGCTTCCGCCCCGAAGGCCTCATCCCCAACCGCCGCCGCCAGCTCGAATTCCACGAAGCCGAACTGGCCCCCGGCGACACGCCGCCACCCACAGTCCTCAGCAAGACAGGGGCCTGAGCCATGACCACCGACACCACCACCAGCAAGGACAACCCCGCCGCCACACCGGCCGGGGAAACCGTCCTCGACGCCCGAGGCGTCACGATGCGATTCGGCGGCCTCACCGCCGTACGCTCCGTCGACCTCACCGTCAACAGCGGCGAGATCGTCGGCCTCATCGGACCCAACGGCGCAGGCAAGACCACCTTCTTCAACTGCCTCACCGGCCTCTACATCCCCACCGAAGGCGAAGTCCGGTACAAAGGCACGGTCCTGCCCAGCAAATCCTTCAAGGTCACCGCGGCCGGCGTAGCCCGCACCTTCCAGAACATCCGTCTCTTCGCCAACATGACGGTCCTGGAAAACGTCCTCGTCGGACGCCACACCCGCACCAAGGAAGGCCTCTGGTCGGCCCTCCTGCGCGGCCCCGGCTTCCACAAGGCCGAAGCCAAGTCCCGGGAACGCGCCATGGAGCTGCTCGAATTCGTCGGCCTCGCCGACAAAGCCGAGCACCTCTCCCGCAACCTCCCCTACGGCGAACAGCGCAAGCTGGAAATCGCCCGGGCGCTGGCGAGCGAGCCGGGCCTGCTCCTCCTGGACGAGCCGACGGCGGGCATGAACCCGCAGGAGACCCGCGCCACCGAAGAACTCGTCCTCGCCATCCGGGACATGGGCATCGCCGTCCTCGTCATCGAGCACGACATGCGCTTCATCTTCAACCTGTGCGACCGCGTAGCCGTACTCGTCCAAGGCGAAAAACTCGTCGAAGGCGACAGTGAAACCGTCCAACAGGACGACCGCGTCATCGCCGCCTACCTGGGCGAACCCTTCGAAGGTGCCCCCGGCAGCACAGAAGCCGACGCCACGGGCAACGAGGAGAACAGCCGATGACCGCACTGCTCGAAGTCGAGGACCTCAAGGTCGCCTACGGCAAGATCGAAGCCGTCAAAGGCATCTCCTTCAAGGTCGAAGCCGGCGAAGTCGTCACCCTGATCGGCACCAACGGCGCAGGAAAGACCACCACCCTGCGCACGCTCTCCGGACTCCTCAAGCCGGTCGGCGGCTCCATCAAATTCAACGGAAAAACACTGCGGAAATACCGCGCCGACCAAATCGTCTCCCTCGGGCTCGCCCACTCCCCCGAAGGCCGGCACATCTTCCCGCGCATGACGATCGAGAACAACCTCCGACTCGGCGCCTACCTCCGCAGCGACAAATCCGGCATCGAAAAAGACATCGCCCGCGCCTACGAACTCTTCCCCATCCTCGGGGAACGCAGAAAACAGGCCGCAGGCACCCTCTCCGGCGGCGAACAGCAAATGCTCGCCATGGGACGCGCCCTCATGTCCCAGCCGAAACTGCTCATGCTCGACGAACCCTCCATGGGTCTTTCGCCGATCATGATGCAGAAGATCATGGCGACGATTTCCGAACTCAAGTCCCAGGGCACGACCATCCTGCTCGTCGAACAGAACGCCCAAGCGGCGCTCTCCCTCGCCGACCACGGTCACGTCATGGAAGTCGGCAAGATCGTCCTCTCCGGCACGGGCAACGACCTGCTGCACGACGAATCCGTGCGCAAGGCGTACCTCGGCGAGGACTAGGCCCCCCAGCACACGAAAAAGGCCCGCACCCCGGCTTCGGGGTGCGGGCCTCTCTCGTACGTCTTCGTGCGCGCCGGAGCTACTGCCCCTTCGCCGCCTTCTTCTCGTCGGCGTCCTCGATGACCGCCTCCGCGACCTGCTGCATCGACAGACGCCGGTCCATCGACGTCTTCTGGATCCAGCGGAACGCGGCGGGCTCCGTCAGGCCGTACTCCGTCTGCAAGATCGACTTCGCGCGGTCCACCAGCTTCCGCGTCTCCAGCCGCAGCGTGAGGTCCGCGACCTCGCTCTCCAGCGTCTTCAGCTCCGTGTACCGCGAGACGGCCATCTCGATCGCCGGGACGACGTCGGTCTTGCTGAAGGGCTTCACGAGGTACGCCATCGCGCCGGCGTCCCTGGCCCGCTCGACCAGGTCACGCTGCGAGAACGCGGTCAGCATGAGCACCGGGGCGATGGACTCCTCGGCGATCTTCTCGGCTGCCGAGATACCGTCCATGACGGGCATCTTCACGTCCAGGATCACCAGGTCCGGCTTGTGCTCGCGGGCCAGCTCGACGGCCTTCTCGCCGTCACCGGCCTCGCCGACGACGGTGTAACCCTCTTCCTCGAGCATCTCCTTGAGGTCGAGCCGGATAAGAGCCTCGTCCTCGGCGATGACGACACGGGTCGTCAGCGGAGGCACGTGCGACTTGTCGTCGTCATCGGCTACGGGCTGGGGCGACTCGGGGGAAGTCACGGGGGCTCCTTGTTGCGGGCCGGGCAGGTACTGCTGCCTCTGCAGCCTACCTAGCTGCGACGTCCGACGGTGACCCGGTATAGTTCCGGCCGTACCCCGCCGGGTTGGTGGAACGGTATACACGGAGGTCTCAAACACCTCTGCCTGAAAGGGCTTGCGGGTTCGAATCCCGCACCCGGCACTTTGCGCCGAAGCGGATGTTCACGTTCTCGTGAACATCCGCTTTTTACTGCCCGCCGTCACGGCTCTTCACACAGAGTGACTGCATGGAACAGCACAGCCAGTCGCTTCGCGCCCAAGCCGTCACGTTGATGCGTCAAGGCGTCCCCAACCGCATGGTCGCGGAGCGCCTCTGTATCCCGCGCGGGACAGTCGGGTGGTGGCGCAGCGAGGATCGGCGAGCCCGCAATGAGACTTACGAGCAGCCAACCGACTGTCCGCGGTGCACGGACCGCGAGTTCGACGAGATCGCATACGCCTACCTGCTCGGCCTCTACCTGGGCGACGGCCACATCATCGCGAAACCCAGGCAGCACCACCTGTCGATCTTCTGCAACGCAGAGCAGACCGGCCTGGTCGCAGCCGCCGAAGAAGCCCTACGCCAGGTCATGCCGCTCCCCAGCGTCAAGGCGCGCTACAAAGCGGGCTGCACCGAGGTCAAGTCGTACAGCAAGCACTGGACCTGCATGTTCCCCCAGCACGGGCCGGGCAAGAAGCACGAGCGCAAGATCGCCCTGGAGCCCTGGCAACAGGAGATCGTCGACGCCCACCCCTGGGATTTCATCCGCGGCCTCATCCACTCCGACGGCTGCCGCAACATGAACTGGACGACCCGCATGGTCGGCGGCGAGCGCAAGCGTTACGAATACCCCCGCTACTGGTTCACCAACGTCTCCGACGACATCCGCAAGCTATACACCGACACCCTCGACAAGCTCGGCGTCGAATGGAAGCACTGCACCCGCCACGGCAGCCCGTACAACATCTCCGTCGCCCGAAAGGAATCCGTAGCCCTCATGGACACCCACGTAGGCCCCAAATACTGACCCACCCCCACCCGCGCAATAGGACACGTCACTCCCCTCCCCCACCCACCCTGGGACCTGTCCCAAATCCCCGGCGAACCCTTGCCCCGCGCCAGCCCCCGCTGCGATCTTCACCCCCATGACTCCCCTGAACAGGCGCAGCTTCGTTGCCGCCGCCGCGGGTGCCGCCGCGGCAGCCGTGGCCATGAATCCTCAGACTGCCTCCGCCATCGATCGCGAGGGCACGAGCAAGGGCGGGGACGACTTCGCCGACGCCGACAAGGGGTTCATCGCCGCCCTGACCCCGGGGGTCGTGAAGAATGCCAAGGGCCAGGTCGTCTGGGACAACGACGCGTACGGCTTCCTGAAACACGACGCCCCCAAGACCGCGCACAAGGGCCTGTGGCGGCAGTCGCAGCTCGTGTCGAAGCAGGGGCTCTTCAAGGTCACCGAGCGTGTCTATCAGGTGCGTGGGCTCGATCTGTCGAACATGACGATCATCGAGGGTGACACCGGGATCATCGTCGTCGATCCGCTGATTTCGGCGGAGACCGCGGCCGCCGCCCTCAAGCTGTACCGCGCTCACCGCGGCGACAGGAAGGTCACCGGGCTCATCTACACCCACCCGCACGTCGACCATTTCGGCGGCTGTCGTGGTGTGCTGCCGGACGATGCGGCGAAGGACGGCGTACCGATCCTCGCGCCCGAGGGTTTTATGGAGCATGCCGTTTCGGAGAATGTCTATGCCGGGACTGCCATGCAGCGGCGTTCCGGGTACATGTACGGCGCGTTGCTGCCCAAGTCCGCTGTGGGGCAGATCGGTTGTGGGCTCGGGCAGACCGTCTCCGTGGGGTCGATCGGGTTGATTCCGCCCACCAAGGACATCACCGAGACCGGTCAGGTCGAGGCCGTGGACGGGGTGCGGTTCGAGTTCCAGATGACGCCGGGGACCGAGGCGCCCGCGGAGATGAATTTCGTGCTCCCCGAGCTGCGTGCCGTCTGCATGGCGGAGAACGCGACGCACACGATGCACAACATCATCACGTTGCGCGGGGCTCAGGTGCGGGATGCCCGGCAGTGGGCGCACTATCTGGATGAGTCTGTCGTGCTCTTCGACGGGCGGGTCGATGTCGCCTTCGCTTCTCATCACTGGCCCACGTGGGGTGGCGACACCATCGTGGAGTTGCTTGAGCAGCAGCGGGATCTGTACGCGTACATGCATGATCAAACGTTGCGGATGATCAACAAGGGGATGACGGGCCGGGAGATCGCCGAGGAGATCGAGTTGCCACCCGCGCTCGCAGGCGTGTGGGCGAATCGTGGGTATTACGGGTCCCTGAGCCACAACGTGAAGGGGATTTATCAGCGGTACATGGGCTGGTTCGACGGCAATCCGGCGCATCTGTGGGAGCACCCGCCCGTGGAGGAGGCGAAGCGGTACGTGAAGGCCATGGGTGGCCGTACGGCGACGGTCGCGAAGGCCAAGGCGTTCGCGCGCGGCGGTGATCTACGGTTCGCGGTGACGTTGCTCAACCATGTGGTGTTCGCGGATCCCGGGCACAAGGCCGCCAAGTCCGAACTGGCTCGGATCTATACGGAGTTGGGGCAGGCTTCGGAGAACGCCGTGTGGCGTAACTTCTATCTGTCGGGTGCTCAGGAGCTGCGTGAGGGTGTGCGGACTCCCCCGACGACCGTGACGAGCACGGACATGCTGATGGCGCTTTCCGTGGATCAGTTGATCGATTCCGTGGCGATCCGCGTGAACGGTCCGAGGGCGTGGGATCTGAAGCTGCGGATGGACTGGAGCCTTCCGGCGTTGGGGAAGGTCTGGCATCTGACTTTGCGGCACGGGGTGTTGACGTATCGCAGTGACAGGAAGAGGGACCCGGACGCGGGGGTCACGTTGACGATGACCAAGCCTCAGTTGCTTGCGATGTTGGGTGGCAAGGGGCTTGGTGACATCGGGGTCGAGGGTGATGCGTCGCTTCTCGCGGAGTTGCTCGGTGTGGTGGAGAAGCCGGATCCGAGGTTCGCGATCGTCACTCCGTAGGCGTGCATGAGTGAAGGAGGGGTCGATCCCCCCGGATCGGCCCCTCCTGCCAAGTACGCGGTGTGCCTACTTGGGGCTGTCGTCCTCGCCGATGTGGTGGATGCGTACGAGGTTGGTGGAGCCGGCGACTCCGGGCGGGGAGCCTGCGGTGATGACGACGACGTCGCCCTTCTCGCAGCGTCCGTATTTCAGGAGCAGTTCGTCGACCTGCTTGACCATGGCGTCGGTGGATTCGACGTGCGGGCCGAGGAAGGTTTCGACGCCCCAGGTGAGGTTCAGTTGGGAGCGTGTGGCCCGGTCGGGGGTGAAGGCGAGCAGTGGGATGGGTGAGCGGTAGCGGGAGAGGCGGCGGACGGTGTCGCCGGACTGTGTGAACGCGACGAGGAATTTGGCGCCGAGGAAGTCGCCCATTTCGGCGGCGGCGCGGGCCACGGCGCCGCCTTGGGTGCGGGGTTTGTTGCGTTCGGTCAGGGGCGGGAGGCCTTTGGCGAGGATGTCTTCTTCGGCGGCTTCGACGATGCGGCCCATGGTGCGGACGGTTTCGATGGGGTATTTGCCGACGCTGGTTTCGCCGGAGAGCATCACGGCGTCCGTGCCGTCGATGACGGCGTTGGCGACGTCTGAGGCTTCGGCGCGTGTGGGGCGGGAGTTGTCGATCATCGAGTCGAGCATCTGGGTGGCGACGATGACCGGTTTGGCGTTCCGCTTGGCGAGTTTGATGGCGCGCTTCTGGACGATCGGCACTTGTTCGAGGGGCATTTCGACGCCGAGGTCGCCGCGGGCGACCATGATGGCGTCGAAGGCGGCGACGATGTCGTCGATGTTCTCGACGGCCTGCGGCTTCTCGACCTTGGCGATGACGGGGAGGCGGCGGCCTTCCTCGTCCATGATGCGGTGGACGTCTTCGATGTCGCGGCCGCTGCGGACGAAGGACAGGGCGATGACGTCGAATCCTGAACGCAGGGCCCAGCGCAGGTCGGCCTGGTCCTTGTCGGAGAGGGCGGGGACGGAGACGGCGACGCCGGGGAGGTTGAGTCCCTTGTGGTCGGAGACCATGCCGCCTTCGACGACGGTGGTGGTGACGCGGGGGCCGTCGACCGCGGTGACTTCGAGGGTCACTTTGCCGTCGTCGACGAGGATGCGTTCGCCGGGTGTGACGTCGTCGGCGAGGCCGCCGTACGTCGTGCCGCAGGTCTGACGGTCGCCTTCGACGCCTTCCTCGACGGTGATGGTGAATTCGTCGCCCCGTTCAAGGAGTACGGGTCCTTCGCTGAAGCGGCCGAGTCGGATCTTCGGGCCTTGAAGGTCGGCGAGGATGCCGACGCTGCGGCCGGTCTCGTCGGATGCCTTGCGTACGCGCTGGTAGCGCTCCTCGTGTTCGGCGTAGGTGCCGTGGCTGAGGTTGAAGCGGGCTACGTCCATTCCGGCTTCGACCAGTGCCTTGATCTGGTCGTACGAGTCGGTGGCGGGGCCCAGGGTGCAGACGATTTTTGCTCGGCGCATGTTTCGAGCCTAGGGCTTACCGGCCGGTAGGGAATTGGCTGGGCATGACTACTCAACAACCTTTGCGTGAAAGGTTATTGACAAGTGTTGAATTGTGCGGGGCGCTGCTCTGATGAGCGATTTACCGGGCGCCGCGCGGTGTCCACCACTTTCGTGGGTCTCCGTCGCTACAGCCGCGGGGGTGTCATCGTGAAGCGCGCGTTGACCTGTGCGTAGACGTGTTGGCGCTGGGGTTCGAGGTCGAGGGGGGCGGCTTCCTGGACCATGTCGGCGGCGCCTCCGTAGGCGACGGTGCGCATGGCGGGTGTGGGGCCGCCGTAGCCGAAGGGCTGGGCGTTCTCGGCGCCGATGTCGGCGAGTTCGACGAGGGCGGCGAGTGTGGCGCCCAGGGCGTCCGCGTATTCGCGGCCCCGCTGTACCGCTTCCCTGACCGCTTGCTGTCGGGCTTCGCGGTGGGTGGGTGAGTCGGGGCGCAGTGCCCAGTAGGGGCCGTCGACGCGGGTCAGTTCGAGGTCGGCGAGGCGGGTGGTGAGCTCGCCGAGGGCGGTGAAGTCGCTGAGTTCGGCGGTGATGTGGACTCGGCCGTGGTAGGCGCGGATGCGTTCGCCGCGGCCGTGTTTGGTCAGTTCGGGGCTGATGGAGAAGGCGCCGGTTTCCAGTGTTTCGACGGATTCGCCGTAGGTTTTCACGAGGTCGATGACGCCTGCGTTGCGGCGGGTCAGGTCGTTGAGGGCTTCGCGCCGGTCGGTGCCGCGGGCGCTGACGGTGATGCCGATGCGGGCGATCTCGGGGTCGACTTCGAGGTGCGCCTCGCCCTTGACGGCCAGGCGCGGGGCGCCGGGGGTGCCGTAGGGGGCCGGGGTGGGGGTGGTCTCGTCCATGCGGCCACTGTCGCACTGGGGGGCGGCACCGGACAGTCATCGGATCGAAACCTGCGGGGTCTGTTGCCGGTGGGGTGGCCGGGGTCAGAATCTACGCGCGTTATCTACGCGCGTTACACCGATCGATCAAGGGTCCAAGGGGAGTACGAAATGCCGCTGAACCGCCGGAAGTTCCTGGGCAGGTCCGCCGCCGTCACGGGCGTGGCACTCGCGGGCGGGGCGGCCGCGGCCCCCTCCGCGTCCGCGCAGGCGTCCGGGAAGCCCGCCAAGCGGCAGAAGCGCTATTCGTTCACCGTGATGGGGACGACGGATCTGCACGGCAATGTCTTCAACTGGGATTACTTCACGGACAAGGAGTTCGACGACAAGGACCACAACGACGTGGGCCTTGCGAAGATCTCCACCCTCGTGAACGAGATCCGGGAGGAGAGAGGCCGTCGCAACACGCTCCTCATCGATGCGGGCGACACGATTCAGGGCACGCAGCTCTCGTACTACTACGCCAAGATCGATCCGATCACGGCCAAGCACGGCCCTGTCCACCCGATGGCGCAGGCCATGAACAGCATCGGTTACGACGCGGCGGCGCTCGGAAACCACGAGTTCAATTACGGCATTCCCGTGTTGCGCAAGTTCGAGGAACAGTGTGATTTCCCGCTGCTCGGTGCCAATGCCCTCGACGCGAAGACGCAGCGGCCCGCTTTCCCGCCGTACTTCATGAGGCGTCTGCGTACCCCGCACGGCCGTGACGTGAAGGTGGCGGTGCTCGGCCTGACGAACCCGGGCATCGCGATCTGGGACAAGGCGAACGTGCAGGGCAAGATGACGTTTCCGGGGCTTGAGGAGCAGGCGGCGAAGTGGGTGCCGAAGCTGCGCTCCATGGGTGCGGATGTCGTGATCGTCTCGGCGCATTCCGGTTCCAGCGGCACTTCCTCGTACGGTGACCAGCTCCCGCACGTCGAGAACGCGGCGGGTCTGGTGGCGGAGCAGGTGCCCGGCATCGACGCGATCCTGGTCGGGCACGCGCACACGGAGATCCCCGAGTATTTCGTGGAGAACAAGAAGACCGGCAAGAAGGTGGTCCTGTCCGAGCCGCTGAAGTGGGGCCAGCGGCTGACCCTGTTCGACTTCGACCTGGTGTGGGCCAAGGGCCGCTGGACGGTGGAGAAGGTCGGCGCGCAGGTCCTCAACTCCAACACGGCGGCGGAGGACAGGAAGATCACCCGGCTCCTCGCGGACGAGCACAAGAAGGTCGTCGCGTACGTCAACCAGGTCATCGGTACGTCGACGCAGGCGATGAGTACGGCCGAGGGCCCGTACAAGGATGTCGCGATCATCGACCTGATCAGCCATGTGCAGGCGGAGACGGTCAAGGAGGCGCTGAAGGGCGGCCAGTACGCGGCCCTTCCCGTGCTGTCGCAGGCCTCGTGCTTCTCGCGTACGGCGGGCATCCCGGCGGGCGAGGTGACGATCAAGGACGCGGCGGGGCTCTACCCGTTCGAGAACACCCTTGAGGCGCGGCTCATCACGGGTGCGCAGCTCAAGGAGTACCTGGAGTTCTCGGCGCGCTACTACGTGCAGACGGCGGCGGGCGCCCCGGTGGACCCGGCGAAGCTGACGAACGCGGGCAACACCCCGGACTACAACTATGACGCGTTGTACGGCGTGGCGTACGAGATCGACATCGCCAAGCCGGCGGGTTCGCGCATCGTGAAGCTGAGCTTCGACGGCAAGGAGCTCGACCCGGAGGCGGAGTTCGTGCTCGCGGTCAACAACTACCGGGCGAGCGGCGGCGGCAATTTCCCGCATGTGGCGGGTGCCAAGCAGTTGTGGGCGAACTCCGACGAGATCCGCAACACGATCATCCAGTGGGTGCAGGCCAAGGGGACGGTCGACCCGGCTCAGTTCGCGTCGGTGGACTGGAAGCTGACCCGGGACGGCACTCCGGTGTTCTGATCCGCGTCAGTTCTTGAGGCGTACGAGGTTGCCGCGCTGCTCGCCGATCAGGCCGGTGGCGCGGCGGGCCTGGGTGTCCTGGAGGCCGAAGCTGGTGAACGCGGTGCGCTGCGGGAGCGGGTAAGGGGGCTCCGCCATCAGGGTGTTGAGGATGGTGGCGCTGCGCCAGGCGGCGAGTCCCAGGTCGGGGGCGCCGACGCCGTGGGTGTGGCGTTCGGCGTTCTGTACGTAGATGTTGCTGCCGGTGGCGGTGACGGAGGGGTCGAGGATGAGGCGGTACTGCTCGTCGATGCGGGGGCGCTCGGTGGAGTCCCGGCGCATGTAGGGGTCGAGGCCTGCGAGGAGTTGGTCCAGGGGGCGCTCGCGGTAGCCGGTGGCGAGCACGACCGCGTCCGTGGTGAGGCGGGAGCGGGTGCCCTGCTGGAGGTGTTCCAGGTGGAGTTCCACGCGGGTGTTGGCGACGCGGCCTGCGGTGCGCACGCAGACGCCGGGGGTGAGGACGGCGTCGGGCCAGCCGCCGTGCAGGGTGCGTCGGTAGAGCTCGTCGTGGATGGCGGCGATGGTGTCGGCGTCGATGCCTTTGTGGAGCTGCCACTGCTGGGGGACGAGTCCGTCGCGCACGGCTTCGGGCAGGGAGTGGAAGTAGCGGGTGTAGTCCGGGGTGAAGTGTTCCAGGCCGAGCTTGGAGTACTCCATGGGTGCGAAGGCCTCGGTGCGGGCGAGCCAGTGGATCTTCTCGGCGCCTGCCGGGCGGTGCTTGAGCAGGTCGAGGAAGACCTCGGCGCCGGATTGGCCCGAGCCGATGACGGTGATGTGGTCGGCGGCGAGCAGCCGGTCGCGGTGCAGGAGATAGTCCGCGGAGTGGATCACGGGCACGGCGGGGGCGTCGGCCAGCGGTTTCAGGGGTTCGGGGATGTAGGGCGCGGTGCCGACGCCGACGGCGATGTTCTTCGTGTACGTCCGGCCGAGCGCCTCGGCTTCTCCCTCGGCGTCGAGCTGGGTGAAGTCGACTTCGAAGAGGTCCCGTTCGGCGTTCCAGCGCACCGCGTCGACCTGGTGTCCGAAGTGCAGGGCGGGGAGGTTCTCGCTGACCCAGCGGCAGTAGGCGTCGTATTCGGCGCGCTGGATGTGGAAGCGCTCGGCGAAGTAGAAGGGGAAGAGCCGTTCACGGGTCTTGAGGTAGTTGAGGAAGGACCAGGGGTTGGCCGGGTCGGCGAGGGTCACCAGGTCGGCCAGGAAGGGGACTTGGAGGCTGGCGCCGTCGATGAGGAGTCCCGGGTGCCAGTGGAAGGCGGGCCGCTGTTCGTAGAAGGCGGCGTCGAGTGAGGTGTGGGGCTGGGCGAGGGCGGCGAGGGAGAGGTTGAAGGGGCCGATGCCGATGCCGACCAGGTCCCGGGGTTCCTCGGGGGTGGTGAGCGGCGGGGCGGGCTTGTCGTTCTGGCCGGTCATCGGGGGGTGGTTCCTTCCACGAGCTTCAGGAGCTCGGCGAGGTCGCCGGGCCGGGTGTGCGGGTTGAGCAGGGTGGCCTTGAGCCAGCGGCGTCCGTCGATCGTGGCCCGGCCGAGCACGGCTCGGCCCTGGCCGAGGAGTTCGCGCCGGACGTGTGCGATGTGGTCGTCGTCGGCGTCGACGGGCCGGAACAGGACCGTGCTGATGACGGGCCGGTCGTACAGCTCGAAGCGGGGGTGTGCGGCGATGAGTCCGGCGAATTCGGCTGCCTGTGCGCAGACTTGGTCGACGAGCGCGCCGAGCCCCTCTCGTCCGAGGGCCTTGAGGGTGACGGCGAGTTTGAGGACGTCGGGCCTGCGTGTGGTGCGCAGGGAGCGGCCGAGGAGGTCGGGGAGGCCGGCTTCGGTGTCGTCGTCCGCGTTGAGGTAGTCGGCGTGGTGGCCGAGCGCCGCGAGATCGTGTGGGTCGCGGACCAGGAGCAGTCCGGCTGCGACGGGCTGCCAGCCGAGTTTGTGCAGGTCGAAGGTGATGCTGTCGGCGCGTTCCATGCCGTGGAGGAGCGTTTTTCGTACGTCGCTGAAGAGGAGCGGGCCGCCGTACGCGGCGTCGATGTGCAGGCGGGCGCCGTGGTCGGCGCAGAGGTCGGCGATCTGGTCGAGGGGGTCGATGAGGCCCGCGTCGGTGGTGCCCGCGGTGGCGGTGACGAGGAACGAGTCCGGTGGCCCGGTGAGTCCGGACAGTGCCTCGTCGAGCGCGGCCGGGTCGAGGACTCCCGCGGGTGCGGGGACGGTGACCGGTTCCGGCATGCCGAGCAGCCAGGCGGCGCGGGCGAGCGAGTGGTGGGCGTTGTCGCCGACGACCAGTTGGACGGGGCCGTGCGTGGTGGTGCGTTCGCGGGCCAGGAGCAGGGCGAGCTGGTTGGCTTCGGTGCCGCCGGTGGTGACGAGGGCGTCGCCGTTGCCGGCGCCGTAGGCCTCTGCGGCGAGGGCGCGGGTGACCAGGGCTTCGATCTCCGAGGCGGCGGGGGCCTGGTCCCAGGAGTCCATCGAGGGGTTGAGTGCGGACGCGGCCAGGTCGGCGGCGACGGCCACCGCGAGTGGCGGGCAGTGCAGGTGGGCGGCGCACAGGGGGTCCGCGGGGTCGGCGGCGCCCTCGGCGAGTGCGTGGACGAGTGTGCGCAGGGCTGTTTCCTCGCCCTCGCCCCGGGCGGGGAGGGCCTCGCCCGCTGCCTCGCGCACCCTGGCTGCCACCGCGGTGGGGCCGCCCGCCGGGAGGGGGCCGCCGCGGGCGGTCGCCCCGGTGCGCAGGGCATCGAGGGCGGCGATGAGCAGCGGCCGCAGGGCGTCCGGACCTCGGGCTCCTCCGGCGAGGGGCGGCGGAGTGCTCATGGGCGACGTCCTTCGGGTGCGCGTGGGCGGGGACGACCAGCCTGTCCGCCGAGCGGACGGCACGCCCGGAGAGCTCAACGATCCGAACCCGAAAGTGGTACTGCCGTGCGGAGAGAGCGTGTCGGCGCGGGCGGGGGTGCTAGGCGCTTCGCGGGGTTGCGGTGTACTGCCCCGCGGTGCCCGCGGGAGCAGCGGTGCACTGCCCCTGCGGGCGGCGCGGGGGCAACGGTGCTCTGCCCCTGCGGGTGCGTCGCGGCTGGGCGCGCCGTTCCCCGCGCCCCCTTCGGGGCGCCTGCTTCAGGCCTGGGTCCGTACTCGCAACGCCCTTGCCAAGTCGTCGAGTTGGTCGGTCAGTTTGCGGCGTAGGGCGGGGATGGGGGCCGCGTCGCGCAGGCATTCCTCGCCCAGGCGGAGTGTTTCGGCGTCCACCGAGGAGGCGGGGAAGGCCCACCGGCCCGCCACGTCGGCGATGGCGGGGCCGCGGCGGGCCGCGACGGCGACCGCGTCCGTGAAGTAGCGGGGGATGTACTCCCGTACGAGATCGGCCTGTTCGGGCTGCCAGAAGCCCTGGGCGGTGGCGGTGAGGAGGTAGTTGGAGAGGTCGTCGGAGGCGAACATCGCCTCCCATGCGCGGCGTTTGGCCTCCGGGTCGGGCAGTGCGGCGCGGCAGCGGGCCGCGCCTTCCTGGCCGGTGGCGCTGGGGTCGCGCTCCAGTTCGGCGGCGATCGCGGTCTCGTCGGCGGCGCCGAGGACGGCGAGGCGGGTCAGGACGCGCCAGCGCAACTCGGGGTCGAGTTCGGGGCCGCCGGGGACGGTGCCCTCCGTAAGCCATTCCTGGAGCGGGTCGGGCCGCGTCGCCACGTCGATGAGGCCGCGTACGGCGGTGAGCCGCAGGCCCGCGTGCGAGCCGTCCTCCGTGCGTCGGATCAGGTCGCGGCACAGCTCGGTGAGGATGGTGAGGGCGGCCGGTCGCAGCGCCGGGGGCAGGAAGCGGTCGGCGACGTGGGTGGTGGCGAAGGCGAGGACGCCCTGGACGAGGGCGAGGTCGGTCTCGTCGGGGAGGTGCGCGCGGGCCGTCTCCAGGTAAGCCATGCCTTCGAGTTCGCCGTCGCGGACCATGTCGCGCAGGCTGTTCCACAGGACGGCGCGGGTGAGCGCGTCCGGGACGCGGGAGAGGCTGCGCAGGGCCGTCTCCATGGAGTTCTCGTCGAGGCGGATCTTCGCGTACGTGAGGTCCTGGTCGTTCGGGACGATCAGGGCGGGGCGGCCGCCGTCGCGCGGCGCGGTGGTCCCGGTGTGGGGGACGTCCCGCTCGTACCGCTCGCGCAGCACCAGGCCCTGGGGGTCGGTGAGGTCGCGGTCGTACACGCCGACGGCGATGCGGTGGGGGCGGCTGCCGTCGCGGTCGACGGACAGGGTCCACTCCCGGGCGTCGTGCGTGACCGTGGAGGTGAGCGTGTCGACGCCGGTGGTGCGCAGCCAGGCGTCGGCCCAGCCGTGCACGTCGCGGTCGGTGTTGTGCGCGAGGGACTCGATGAAGTCGGCGAGGGTGGCGTTGGAGAACTTGTGCCGGGCGATGTGGGTGTTGATGCCGGCGAGGAAGTCCTTCTCGCCGAGCCAGGCGACGAGTTGGCGCAGGGCGGATGCGCCCTTGGCGTACGAGATGCCGTCGAAGTTGAGCATCGCGGACGCCGTGTCGGGCACGGCGTCGGGGTCGGGGGCGACGGGGTGCGTGGAGGGGCGCTGGTCGGCGTCGTATCCCCAGGACTTGCGGGCGACTCCGAAGTCCGTCCAGGGGTCGGTGGATGGGGTCTCCCCTGCTCGAACGGAGTTGAGAGCTTGGGGAAGGGTGGCTTCGGCGGTGGTCTGGAAGCCCATGTACTCGGCGAAGGATTCGTTCAGCCAGATGTCGTCCCACCACCTGAGGGTGACGAGGTCGCCGAACCACATGTGGGCCATCTCGTGGGCGATGACCATGGCGCGGGTCTGCCGCTCGGTCTCGGTGACGGCGGAGCGGTAGATGAACTCGTCGCGGAAGGTGACGAGTCCGGGGTTCTCCATCGCGCCGGCGTTGAACTCCGGGACGAACGCCTGGTCGTACGAGTCGAAGGGGTAGGGCTCCTCGAATTTCTCGTGGTAGCGGTCGTAGCACGCGCGCGTGACGTCGAGGATTTCGTCGGCGTCGGCGTCCAGGAAGGGGGCGAGGGAGCGGCGGCAGTGGATGCCGAAGGGCAGCCCGCGGTGTTCGGTGCGGACCGAGTGCCAGGGTCCCGCGGCGACCGCGACGAGGTACGTGGAGATGAGCGGGGTGGGCGCCGCGCGCCACGTACCGTCGCCGAGGTGCTCGGTGACGCCGTTCGCGAGGACCGTCCAGCCTTCCGGTGCGGTGACGGTCACCTCGAAGACGGACTTCAGGTCGGGCTGGTCGAAGGCGGCGAAGACACGCTGCACGTCCTCCATGAACAGCTGCGTGTACGTGTACGTCTCGCCGTCGGTGGGGTCGGTGAAGCGGTGCATGCCCTCGCCCGTGTGCGAGTAGTGCATGGCCGTGTCGACGCGCAGCTCGTGTTCGCCCGCGGTGAGATCGGTGAGCGGGAGCCGGTTCTCGACGAGGCCCGCCGGGTCGAGGGGCTGCCCGTCCAGGGTCACGGAGCGCAGCTCGGCGGGCTTCAGCTCGACGAAGGTGTCCACCGTGGCCGTGGGCTCGCCCAGTGCCGTGAAGCGGATGACGGTGCGGGAGTCGAAGGTGTCGGCTCCCCGGGTCAGGTCGAGCTCGACCTCGTACCGCTGGACGTCGATGAGGCGGGCTCGGGTCTGCGCTTCGTCGCGCGTCAGTACGGGCATGGCTCCATGCTGCCTGATGTCACCGACAAGCGGTCCTGCTGGTCCGTCTCACGACGACTTGGCGATCGTCTCGTGGTGGCGGATGACCTCGGCGATGATGAAGTTGAGCAGCTTCTCGGCGAACGCCGGGTCCAGCTTCGCGCTCTCCGCGAGCTCGCGGAGCCGGGCGATCTGCCGGGCCTCGCGGTCCGGGTCGGCGGGCGGGAGGTGGTGGTTGGCCTTCAGGTGGCCGACCTGCTGGGTGCATTTGAAGCGCTCGGCGAGCATGTGGACGACTGCGGCGTCGATGTTGTCGATGCTGTCGCGCAGGCGGGACAGCTCGGCGCGCACGGCCTCGTCCGCGGCTCCGGCGCCGTTCGTGTCACTTGTGTGGCTGGTGGTCATGGTCCACGAGCCTACGTTGCCGGTCCTTCGCCGCCGACGGGGGAAGAGCGCAGGATCGGCGGGTGGTCCGGGTCGGGGATCTGCTGCGACCAGCCGCCGGGGACGGCGCGTCCCTGCTGTTCGCGGAAGCGCACGGGTGCGGTGCCCACGCGGCGCGTGAAGAGCCGTGAGAAGTAGGCGGGGTCGTCGTAGCCGACGCGGCGGGCGACGGCCGCGACGGGGAGTTCCGTGGCCGCGAGGAGTTCCTTGGCGCGTCCCAGGCGGATGCCGAGGAGGTAGTCCTTGGGGCTGCAGCCCGCGCCCCTGCGTACCGCCGTGCGCAGTTCGGCGGGTGTCATGCCGTGCCGTGCCGCGTGTCCCGCGACGGACAGTGGCTGGAAGGCGTCGCGGGCGAGTGCCTGGAGGACGGGGTCGCCGTCGGGGGCGATGTCGGCGCGGGCCCTGCGCAGCGCGACGAGCAGTTCATGGACGGCGGCGCCCGTCTCGACCTCCAGGAGGGGGTTGCCGCGCCGTGCCGCGCGTGCGATGCGCCCGACGGCGGCCCGCGCCCCGGTGGCGTCGGAGAGCGGCACGACGGGCCGGTCGGGTTCTATGTAGCCGAGTTCGGTGTACGTCGTCGTGGCGGGCCCGGTGAAGTCGACGAAGCATTCGTCCCAGCCGGTCTCCGGGTCGGGCCCGTAGTGGTGGCGTACCCCGGGGGTGAGCCAGATCAGTGCGGGTGCTGTCACTGTCGTGCGTCTGCCGTCGGGGCCCAGGAACCAGCCGCCGCCCGCGCTGATGACGACGGCCACGTGGTGGTCGAGGGTGCGCGGGCCCACGGTCGGCAGGAGGCCGTGCTGCAGGCCGACGCCGAGGCAGGCGAGGCCGAGGCGGTGGTGGGCCGGGCTCGGCGTGAAATACCGCATCCACGTGTGGTACATCCGCTGGTGCCCCCTTCATCCGGTTTCGTCCGGGCCGTGGTCCGCTCGCTGCGTCCAACCCGCCTAGATCTTTGTCCATGGACCCTGCCGCCCGCCAGGGGTGATCGTGGCGGAGCGGCACGTGAGCGAGAGGGACACAGGGAAAAGATGAACGGCTTCAGGGTGGGCGAGGACGACTTCGAACTGGACGGGCGGCCCGTACGGCTGCTCTCCGGGGCGCTGCACTATTTCCGGGTGCACGAGGCGCAGTGGGGCCACCGCCTCGCGATGCTGCGTGCCATGGGGCTCAACTGCGTGGAGACGTACGTCCCGTGGAACCTGCACGAGCCGCGTCCCGGGGAGTTCAGCGACGTCGAGGCGCTCGGCCGTTTCCTGGACGCCGCCCGGGGCGCGGGCCTGTGGGCGATCGTCCGGCCCGGCCCGTACATCTGCGCCGAGTGGGAGAACGGCGGGCTCCCGCACTGGCTGACGGGCGCGGTGGGTCCACGCGCGCGGACCCGCGACGCGGAGTATCTGGGACATGTGGACCGCTGGTTCGGCCGTCTCATGACGGAGGTCGTCCCGCGTCAGCACGACCGGGGCGGCCCCGTGATCATGGTGCAGGTGGAGAACGAGTACGGCAGTTACGGCTCGGACCAGGTCTACCTCCGCCATCTCGCCGACCTGCTGCGGGCCCAGGGCGTGACCATGCCCCTGTTCACCTCGGACGGCCCCGAGGACCACATGCTGACCGGTGGCTCGGTCCCCGGTGTCCTGGCGACGGCCAACTTCGGCTCGCAGGCCCGCGCGGGCTTCGAGACGCTGCGCGGGCACCGTCCGAAGGGGCCGTTGATGTGCATGGAGTTCTGGTGCGGCTGGTTCGACCACTGGGGCGCCGGGCATGTCGTGCGGGACGCGGCCGACGCCGCGGACGCGCTGCGGGAGATCCTGGAGTGCGGGGCCTCGGTCAACCTCTACATGGCGCACGGCGGCACGAACTTCGCCGGGTGGGCGGGGGCGAACCGGGGTGGCGGCGCCCTGCACGACGGCGTCCTGGAGCCGGATGTCACCTCGTACGACTATGACGCGCCCATCGACGAGTTCGGGCGTCCCACGGAGAAGTTCTGGCTCTTCCGCGAGGTGCTCGCCCCGTACGCGGAAGGGCCGCTGCCGGAGCCGCCCGCGCCGCTGCCCGCGCTCGGGGAGCGTGCCTCGGTCGGCCTGCCGGAATGGGCGCCGCTGTCGGCCGTCATGGACGCGCTCGGCGGCCCGTCCGCGGAATACGCCGTACCGCCCACCTTCGAAGAGCTCGATGTCGACCGCGGCCTTGTCCAGTACACGCTGGCCGTGCCGGGTCCACGGCGGCCCTATCCGCTGCGTGTGCGGGGGCTGCGGGACCTGGCCGTGGTGTACGTGGACGGGGTGCGGGCCGGTGTCCTGACCGAGGAGGAACCGGCTCTGCCCGAGCCTGTCGCGGGGCACGCGCGCGTGGAGCTCTGGGTGGAGTCCCTGGGGAGGGTCAACTACGGGCCGCGGACCGGTGAGGCGAAGGGCATCACCGGCGGGGTGCTGCATGAGCGGCAGTATCTGCATGGGGTGAGGGCCAGGGGGTTGCGGCTCGACGCGTTCTCCTCGGCGGAGGCCGTCAGGGGGGTGCCTGCCACCGGGGCCGAGGGTGGGCGCCGGGGGCTGTACCGGGGCTCGGTGGTCGTCCGTGGGGCCGGTGACGCGGTGCTCGAACTGCCGGGCTGGGCGCGGGGGTTCGTGTGGGTGAACGGGTTCAATCTGGGGCGGTACTGGGCCGTGGGGCCGCAGCCCTCCCTGTACGTTCCCGGGGCGGTGCTCCGGGAGGGGGAGAACGAGGTGTGGGTGCTCGACCTGGAAGGGGCGGCCGGCGCGGGAGCGGTTTCCCTTTCCCCGGTCCCGCCCGGCTGATCCCCCGACCCCGCCCGGCTGCCCCCTCGGCCCATCCAAGCTGCCTCCCCCGGCCCCGCCCAGCCGAGGATGCCGGACGGGCCGAGGGGTCAGCCCGTCCGGCGGGGCGTCAGACCTCCCGCACCTCGAAGGCGTCCAGCGCGAACTCAGCGGTCCCGTCGTCCCCGCTCTTGCGCAGCCCTACCCACGTCTCGCCCTTGGCGGGGGCCGTGAACTCGTAGCTCAGGGCGGTGGGTCCGGTCGCGACGGGCAGCTCCTTGCGGTCGAGCTCACGGGCCGCGGGTTCGTCGACGGCGGTGATCCACGCGTACTGCCCCGCCTTCTCGTTCTCGTACCGGAACGAGACGCGGTAGCGCTTGCCCGCCTCGAAGCGGACGGTGTGCGGGACGGTGCGGTAGACGAGCCCGGTGTTCTCGCCGCGTGACTTGAGGGACTGCGAGCCGTCGATGACGTCATCGATGACCTTGCCGTTCCAGCCGCGCTGCGTGTAGGGGGCGTGCCGTTGCGCGATGTGCGTGCGCGGGTCGGTGACCTTCCCCGCGTCGCCCTTCACGAACGGGCCCCAGCCCTGGGGCACGTGCTCGAAGTCCTCGGAGACGAGCGTGCCCTCTCCGGGTGCCCCACCCCGCGTGGTGGGGACGATCCGTACGTTGTCGAAGCGCACGCGCGCG
This sequence comes from Streptomyces sp. NPDC002853, assembly GCF_053591915.1. Lineage (NCBI taxonomy): Bacteria > Bacillati > Actinomycetota > Actinomycetes > Kitasatosporales > Streptomycetaceae > Streptomyces > Streptomyces sp. NPDC002853. The sequence continues at coordinate 279,300 of NZ_JBSFUS010000011.1, forward strand.
TGGCCCGCGTCGGCCCGCAGCGTCAGCTCGGCGGGGCCGCCGCCCTGGGGGACGGTGAAGGGCACGGACATCCGGTGGAAGCGGGTGCCGTGCTTGCGGTCGGCCGCCACGTAGTTGCCCGCCGTGGAGGTCCGCGTCCAGTTGGCGGCGGTGACACCGTCGGCGGTGCGCACCTCCAGGGCGGCCGTGCGCTCGTCGCCCGCCTTCTCCCCGACCTCGACCTGCACCGAAGCGACGTACGCGCCCGCCTTCAGGCGGCGCAGCCGCTGCCCGACGGCCGCCTTGCCGCCCGGGCCGATGACGAGTTCGTGGTCACCGAGCTCGCTGAGCGCGACGGAGGCGGGCCCGGAGACCTTCCACCCCCGCAGGGACCCGGAGTTGAAGCCGGGGTCGTGCAGCGGGGTGGCCTGCCCCCAGCCGGGGTCGGGCAGTGCGGCGGCGCGCCGGCGGTAGAGGACGTAGGGCTGCTTGGGCTTGGCGTCGAGGGTGACCTTGCCGCCGCGCACCGGAACGTCGGCGACGAAGACCCGCCCCTGGTCGGTGAGCCGGTACAGCGCGACCTTCGACAGCCCGGCCCAGCCGCGGGGCAGCCGCCAACTCCCCTCACCGCCCTTGGGGTTGTAGTGATAGAGCTTGCCGGGGTCGGTGGCCTTGCGGGGTTCCCAGGGCAGCAGATAGCTGCCCCCCTCATAGACGACACGGCCGTCGGTCACGATCCGACGGGTGCCGTCCGCGTCGGAAACCGTCGTCCCGCTCTCCCCGAAGAAACTGATCTCGTGCTCGCCCCACGATTTGATGGGGTAAGCCTGGAGATACTTGGCGGGCAGCGAGTCCGTCCAGATCAGATCGTAGAAGTACGACCAGTCGGTCTTGCCGACCCACCCCTCGAAATTGCCCATCCGGGCAATGCCCAGAAGGGTCGGCCATTTGTCGGCGAACACGTCCTTCTGGTGGTTACGGATAAAGCGGATGAGCCGCGAGTTGATGCCCCGGGACGTATCGGGGCCGTAATCCGGTTCCGTCGCCCAGTGCGACCAGACGGAACTGCGCTCGAAGCCGTGCCCCCATTCGCTGGTGACGATCCAGCCCTGCTCGCGCAGGGCGCGCTGCAGCCGGTCGGACGTCCACCCGGATTCACGGAACACGTCGATGTAGAGGGCGTTGAGCCCGCCGTCGGCCTCGTCGCGCAGATCGGCGAACCGCTTGACGATGTCGCCGGAGACCAGGTCCCTGCGCTGGTCGATGCGGTAGCTCTGATCCAGCCAGTCCCACTGCTCATTCGCCTTGTCGACGAGCTTCTCGGAGAAGGCGTTCGCGACGGGATAGGACTCCGTGGCGTTCACATGCACACTGAAGTCGCTGTTCCACTTCTTGCCCTCCCTGACGAGGGTGTTGAGGTCGTCGAGACCGCCCGCACGCGTGTTGTAGTTGCCCGCGTAATCGGGGTGCGCGGAGTCGTGACCCTCGGACTGGTATCCCTTGAGCAGCGTGTATTGGCGCAGCCCGTCCGTCGCCAGATGGATCCGCTTGACGTTGTCGAGCGTCGTCAGGAACGGATTCGTCGCCTGCGAGGCGAAGTTGAACGGAATGTGCGGGACGACGCGCAGATGCTGCTCGTCCGCGCCGAGCGGCTTGACCATGATGTCGCGGAACGCGATGGCGGCGTCCTGCCAGTCGACCTTGCCGTCGCCGTTGCGGTCGCCGGTGATGACGACGGTGGCATACGGAAGGGGCTCGGTGTCGCCGACGGCGGCGGTGGCCGCGCGGTGCGTCCACTGGCCGGGGGTCAGCCGGGCCTCCACGTATCCGCTCTTCCTGACGGTCTCCCGCCAGAGGCGGCCGTTGTCCCAGGTCGTCCCGGCCTCGGTGGTGGGCTTGTCGTAGACGGTGTTGGTCTCGACGGCGCCGCCCAGCGTGTCGTGCGCGACGACGGCGTACGCGCATCCGGTGGCCGCTTCGGCGGCGGTGTCCGAGGACAGCCTGACCTCGGTGTCCCCGCTCTTGGCCTTGTCGAGCTGGATCTTGGCGGCCAGGAGCGTGGCGCCCGGCTGATCGCTGCGTACGGCGAGAAGGGTGAGCCCGGGGATACGGAGCGTGCCCACGCGCAGCGCGGCGGTGTCGTCGATCTCCGTCACGCGCCACCGCACGTGCCGCCCCTTGACGGCGATCTCGACGGTCAGGGTGGTCCCGCCGTCGAGGGCGAGGACGTACTCGGCCCGGTCGCCCCCGTCGGCGTCGAAGGTCACCTTCGGGGTGTGCGGCACCTCGTCCACCAGGAGCGTGGTGACGGCTTCCGGCTGCGCGTGCAGGACCGCCTTGGAGGCGCGGTCCGTGTACGAGACGACGCGGGGGAAGTCGGTGGCGACGCGTACCTCCAGGTCGGCGGAGCGTAGGACGGCTTCGCGCGCCGCCGCCGGCTGCGCCGAAGCGGTCCCTCCCCCGAGGCCGACGGCGGCACCGACCCCGGCCAGCGCGCCCGTGGCGACTACGGCTCTGCGGCTCGGTCCGGACGTGTCTGACGGCTGCATGGCACCCCTCCGTGGGACGGAATTCGGTGCGGTCACCCTGCGCCGGAAGGGACTGGTGCGCCCATGGACAAAGGGGAGGCAGGTCTTGGACTAACGGGGTCCCGCGGGGCTCGTCGACCGGGAGCGCACGCACGAACGCGGGGCCGCACCAGTGGCTGGTCCGGCCCCGCGTCCAGCGGGAACTCAGAGTTCCGACGCCGCCTTCTCTATGTCACCGGCGAACGTCGACACCTCGGTGTAGACCCCGGGGAACTTGGGCTGCGCGCACCCGTTGCCCCAGCTGACGATGCCCACCTGGATGTACTCGCCGGCCTCGTCCTTGCGGAACATGGGGCCACCGGAGTCGCCCTGGCAGGTGTCCACGCCGCCCTCCGCCAGCTTCCCGGCGCAGAGCTCCTCACCGGGCGTGAGGTCGGCGCCGTACGCGGCCTCGCAGTCCGCGTCGCTCACGAAGGGGACCTTCGCCTTGAGGAGGTGGCGCTGCTGCTCGCCGCCCTCCTTGTCGGCACCCCAGCCGGCGATGTCGAACTCGCCCTCGTTGTACTTGGTGTCCTTGGCGATCTTCAGCGTGGGCTGGTCGATCGGCTTCTCCAGCTTGATGAGCGCCCAGTCCTTGCCCTTGCCGTTGTAGCCCGGCGCCTGCAGGACCTTCGTGGACTTCACCTTGATCGCGTCCGGGCTCTCCAGGTCCACGACGCCACCGGTGGCGGTGATGCTCGTGTTGTCACCGGAGCCGTCCACGCAGTGGGCGGCGGTCAGCACGACGTCCTGGGCGTACAGCGCGCCGCCGCAGCCCATCGACAGACGCACCATGAACGGGAATTCACCCTGCTCGGCGGGGGTTCCGCCGACCACGCGCTCACCCGGGGTGGGGCCGGGGTGCGGGGCCGCGGAGGCGGCGACGGGCTGGAGACTGACGGCGGCGAGGGCGATGGCACCGAGGGTGGCGGCTCTCTTGACTCCACGCAGCTTGGTGTTCAACGGGTGCTCCTTCGTGGGGGGTTCGTGGGGGGTTTCGTGGGGGGTTGCACGCGACGGCGGACCCACTTCCTCCCACGACGAACGCGAGAATGGCATGAGCCCGCCAAAGCGTTGTTGCGGATTATGGAGATCGGTGTCCGCATAGAGCAAGGGGCGGTTTTCGGCCAGCACCCTCCGCGTCCCCTGGTTCCGCCGACGGGGACCCGCCTTACAGTGGAGGCGAGTTGAGGTCGTATCCAGGGGGTGCCGGCATGGCGGACGGCGGGCCGGTGGTGCACGGATACCCCCACCTGGACACGGTGCGCTCCGCGATCACCGCGCTCTACAGACGCCTGTCGTACGACACCGTCCACACCTTCGGCACCAGCATCGTCCCCGCCGACGTCGCCTTCTCCGACCAGGACGACCTGCACTTGGGCGTGCAGCGCGTGGCCCGCGAGATGGTGCGCCACCTGCGGCTACCGGACGCGCGCGTGATCGTCAGCTTCCGCGAGATGGAACACGCGGCGAACGTCGAACTCACCGCGGGGCCCGAGTACTTCATCGAGCTCAACGACCGGTTCCGCACACACCGCAGGGACATCGGCGCGGCGCTCGCCCACGAGGTCATGCACGTGTATCTGCACCGGCTTGATCTGGTGTTCCCCGGCACCCGGGACAACGAGATCCTCACGGACACCGCCACCACGTATCTGGGGGCGGGGTGGCTCCTTCTGGACGCCTACCGGGAGGACGGCGCCTCGTCCCAGAAGCTCGGCTACCTCACGCCGGAGGAGTTCGGGTACGTCCTGGCCAAGCGGGCCATCGCCTTCGGTGAGGCACCGGAGACTTGGTTCACCAGCGCCCAGGCGTACACCGCCTATACGAAAGGTCTTGAGCAGGCCCGGCGCGACGAACGGCAGCCTCCGCTGACGGCCGCGGGATGGGCGGGACGGCGGCGGTACGCGAAGGACCGGCGGCACGCGCTGGAGCGGGGCTCCGGCGGGGCGGGGGCCTCTCCCGGGGGCGAGGCGTACTCGTTCTCCCGGGGGTCGGGCGGGGCCGCCGAGCCGTTGCGGGTCTCGTTCCCCTGCCCCACGTGCCTGCAGCGCCTCCGGTTGCCTGCCCGGGGGCGGACGCGGGCGCGGTGCACGTTGTGCCGGACAGTCCTGGAGTGCGATACGTGAGGCGGGGAGCTCGGGGCCCTCTGCCGGCTAACCCCAGTGCGAGGGGCGGGCCAGGGCCGGCGGCAGCTTCGTCTCCGCGTCGCCCTTCGCCGCGTTCACCTGCGACTGCGTCAGGAAGATGCTGCCGGTGAGGTCGGCGCCCCGCAGGTCCGCGTCCCGTAGGTCCGCGCCGATCAGGTCGGTCTGCCGCAGGTCGGCGCCGTTGAGATCGGCGGCGATGAGGCAGGCGCCGCGGAGGGTGACACCGCGGAGGTCGGCGCCGCGGAGACGGGCGCCGAAGAGATCGGCTCCCCTGCGGTCCTTCTTCTTCCGGCGGATGTCCGCGCGCACGGCCTCGCTGGTGCGCAGGAGCAGCACGTTGACGTCCGCACGGTGTGCGGCCACGTCCGTCCCTGCCACTTCGGCCGGGGTGCCGCGGGTGAGGTGCTCGGTCTTCTCCAGCGCGCCCTGGAGCTCCGCCCGGATCGGGCGGGTCTGGGGCAGGTCGATCGCCTCGGTCAAGTACCAGAGGAGTTCGTGCAGTTGGCGCATCACCGGGAAGACGTCGAACATCTCGCGGGCGGTGTCAGGGTCCTGCCGCCAGTCGACGCCCCCGTACGTGGACCGGGAGACCTTCTGCCCGGCGCCGAAACAGTCGTAGACCGTGCAGCCCGAGTAGCCCTTCTGGCGCAGCTTCTGGTGGATGCCGCAGCGGAAGTCCTGCCGGAGGTTTGTGCAGGGGGTCCCGGCCGCCTTGTCGACGGGGAAGTCCGAGGACTTGGAGAGGGTGAGGGCCACGCAGCAGAGCCCGAAACAACTCCCGCAGTCGGCACGCAGATCCTGCCGGTCGGTACCGACGAGGGGGAGCAACTGACGCTCACGTTTCTCGGACATCGGGGCCTCCTGCCCTCCTTCGGTCCTTCGGTCCTTATGCCGCCGCAGGGGATCGGGCGGGTGGCGGGGAAGGCCTGTTCGGCATCGGATACCGCCGGGGCGGTGCGAACGCGGCCGCGGCCGCGGCGGTGAGAACGCGGCGTCCGCCCCGGCGGCGGGGTAAGAGCCCCGCCGCCGAGGACAGCGCTACGCCGCCCGGCGCCCCGCGCCCCCGCCGGAGCGACCGCCACCACGCCTGGCGCGGCCACCACCGGCCGAGCCCCCCGCCGAGGGCCTGCCGCCGGCCTGCGGCTGGGTCCTGGACTGGCCCTGGCCCTGGGTCCTCGACTGGCCCTGCCCCTGGCCCTGGGACCGGGGCTGGCCCTGGGACTGGGACCGGGCCTGGCCCTGGCCGCCGCCCTGAGACTGCGACTGCCCCTGGGGGCGCGAACGGCGCTGGCCCTGGCCTCCCCCGCCCTGCCCGGCGGGACGCCTCCGCCCTCGCTGCGGCGAGGCCTGCTGCTGCTGCGGAACCTCGATCACCACCGGCACCCCGGAAGGCTCACGCGCCCCGGTGATACGGGAGAGCTCCTCGTCCGTGGACTTCACCCGCGCCGTCTTCGGGTTGATCTCCGCGTCGGACATCAGACGCGTCATCTCCCGCTTCTCGTCCGGCAGGACGAGCGTGACGACACTGCCGGACTCACCGGCACGCGCCGTACGCCCACCGCGATGGAGGTAGTCCTTGTGGTCGGTGGGCGGGTCGACGTTCACGACGAGGTCGAGGTCGTCGACGTGGATGCCACGCGCCGCCACGTTCGTGGCGACGAGCGCCGTGACCTGCCCGGTCTTGAACTGGTCCAGGGTCCGGTTGCGCTGCGGCTGCGAACGGCCGCCGTGCAGTCCGGAGGCCCGTACACCGTTGGCGAGCAGCCGCTTGGTGAAGCGGTCCACCGCGCGCTTGGTGTCCAGGAACATGATCACCCGGCCCTCACGGGCGGCGATCCGCAGGGCGACCGCCTTCTTGTCGGTCTCGTCCGCCACGTACAGGACGTGGTGTTCCATCGTCGTGACCGCGCCCGCGGACGGGTCGACCGAGTGCACCACCGGGTCCGTCAGGAACATCCGGACCAGACGGTCGATGTTCTTGTCGAGCGTCGCGGAGAAGAGCATCGTCTGACCGCCCTGCTCCACCTGCTTCAGGAGCGCGGTGACCTGCGGCATGAAGCCCATGTCGGCCATCTGGTCGGCCTCGTCGAGGACCGTGGTCCGCACCTGCGAGAGATCAGCGTCGCCGCGCTCGATGAGGTCCTTGAGACGACCGGGCGTCGCCACCATGATCTCGGCGCCGCGGCGGAGCGTCCCCGCCTGCTTGGTGATGGACAGGCCGCCGACGACCGTCGACATGCGCAGGTTCACGGACGTCGCGTACGGGGTCAGGGCGTCCGTCACCTGCTGCGCGAGCTCACGCGTGGGGACCAGCACCAGGGCGAGGGGCGAGCGGGGCTCGGCGCGGCGGCCCGCGGTGCGGGCGAGGAGCGCGAGGCCGAAGGCGAGGGTCTTGCCGGAGCCGGTGCGGCCACGGCCCAGGATGTCGCGGCCCGCGAGGGAGTTGGGGAGCGTGGCTGCCTGGATCGGGAAGGGCTCGGTCACGCCCTGCGCGGCCAGCGTCTTCAGGAGGGCCTCGGGCATGTCCAGGTCGGCGAACGCCTCGACCGAGGGCAGCGCGGGCGTCATGCTCTCGGGCAGCGCGAATTCACCGCCGACGGGCCTCGGCTTGGCGCGGCCCTGCTTCTTCGCGGCGCCCTTCGCCTGGCCGCCGCCGGCCACCGGGGCCTTTCCGCGTGCGTTCGTGGAGCGCCCACGGGCAGGACGTGCGGGGCGTTCGGAGCGATTCATACGGAAATGCCTTCCTGGACCTGGTGACAGCACAAGCCGGGACCCGCACCTATCCGGTGCGGGCCCCGGCTATGAGGTTCGCGTGCTACGACGATCAGGCGGGAACGATGTTCTCGGCCTGCAGGCCCTTCTGGCCCTGCGTGACGTCGAAGGAGACCTTCTGGCCCTCGAGGAGCTCACGGAAGCCCGAGGACGCGATGTTCGAGTAGTGGGCGAAGACGTCGGGGCCGCCGCCGTCCTGCTCGATGAAGCCGAAGCCCTTTTCCGAGTTGAACCACTTAACGGTGCCGGTTGCCATGTCAATCTCCTCAACAGGGGCAGAGTAAGGAAAACCACGGAATTGTGGATTCCAAGCGCTGCAATGACCCCCATCCCGGAGAGAACCGGAAAAAAACAATAGTGCGCCTTCGGAGCATTCCCGTCAGGCGCACATAAAGTTCATGGGTACCAAAACTGCGACGCATAAGCCTAACACGGACGAGGGACCCCCCGTTTCGGGACCCCCCACATCCCGCACAGGTCCCGGTGACCCCAAGGGTCGCGTCGCTTCACGGACCGCGAGATACCTGCCGCGCACACCTTCCTCCTTTCGGGGCGTCCCGCTACCTTCAGCCAAACAATCGCTTGGTTGAGCGACGTGTGGCCATGGCGACCGCTACCGAGGAAGGCGGCCCGATGCGCATCTCCCGAACCCGTACGGCAGTCGGAGTCGCGGTCTCCGCGCTCGCGCTGAGCACCCTGCCCGCCTGGGCGGCCCACGCCGACCCGACCGCACCCGAACGCGGCACGGCCCGGCACGCCGCCCCGCACCACCCGCGGCCCGCGTACGACGGCGTACGCCACATCCCCCTCCAGGGCGCCGTCAACGTCAGGGACCTTGGTGGCTATCGCACCTACGACGGCGAGCGGGTCCGCTACGGCCAGGTCTTCCGTGCCGACGCCCTCGCCAAGCTCACCGACGCCGACATCGCCACCCTCGCCGGGCTCCGCCTGAAGAAGGTCGTCGACTTCCGGGTGCCCGCCGAGGTCCAGTACGACGGGCCCGACCGGCTGCCCGCCGGGCTCGCCCCGACGGCCCGGCCCATCAGCGACAACGGCCTTTTCACGACGCTGATGACCGTGATCGGCTCAAGGGACCCGGTCAAGCAGGAGGAGATGCTGGGCAACGGCAGGGCGGACTCCTTCATGCGCGACGTCTACCGCACCTTCGTCACCGACGGCCCCAACCGCGCGCAGTTCGCGGCGACCCTGCGCGACATCGCGCACGGCGGCAAGACGTCACCGCTGCTCTACCACTGCACGGCCGGCAAGGACCGCACCGGCTGGGCCAGCTATCTGCTGCTGCGCGCGGTCGGCGTCCCCGAGCACACCGCCGTACGCGACTTCCTGGCGTCCAACACCTATCGCGCCGCGTACGACGCGAAGGTGCGCGAGGGCCTGAAGCAAGGCGGTCTGATGCAGAACCCCGAGCTGTTGATCCCGCTCCAAGAGGTCCGCACCGGCTATCTGGAGGCGGCCCTGACCGAGGTCAAGAAGGAGTACGGCGGACTCAACGGCTATCTGAGGAAGGGACTCGGGCTTGATACGCGGACGATTCTCGCGCTGCGGGAGCGCATGGTCGGCTAGGAGATCCGGCGGTCGGTCGCCACGGGGATCAGGCGGTCACGATCCCCTGTGCCCGCGCCGCCGCGAGCCAGGCCGGGAACTCCCCCACCAACTGGTCGTACAGCCGGTCGTCCGGGACGGTGCGCGGGTCCTGCCCGGCGTGGAAGAAGCCCGCGTTGTCGACGGCGCGCTTGGCGGGGACGGCGAGTTCGTCGAGCTTGCGGAGGTAGTCGAACTGCTTGCTCTTCGCGTCACCGAAGCCGATGAACTGCCAGAACAGCGGCAGCTTCGACGCCTTGCACAGATACCGCTCGGCGGCGAGCTTGTTGATGGGGCCGCCGTCGGTCTGGAAGACGACCAGGGCGGGCGCCGTGGAACCGCTGTCGACGTAGTGGTCGATCACGGCGTCCATCGCCAGGTGGTAGCTGGTCTTTCCCATGTGGCCGAGTCCGGCGACGATCTCGTCGATGCGCCCGCGGTGGCGGTCGAGGGCGATCTCCGTGACGGCGTCGACGTCCGTGGAGAAGAAGACCGTGGGCACGGTGCCGTCGTCGTCGAAGTGCGCGGACAGGCCGAGGACGCGGTCGGCGAGGGCCTGGACGGTGCCGTCCTTGTAGTACGGCTTCATGGAACCGGAGTAGTCGACGACGAGGTAGACCGCGGCGCGTTCGCCGTTCAGGCCGTGCTTGTCGAGGCTGGCCCCGGCGCTCTTGTAGAGGTTCACGAGGGCGGGCGCCGCCTCTTCCACCTTGCTCAGGCTGATCGCCGATTCCATGGAGCCGAGGGTACGGGAGAGGCTGGAGGCGTGACGTGATCTCTTACGGGCTCGACGGCAAGGCCGTACTGATCACCGGAGCGGGGCGTGGGCAGGGGGCGGCCGAGGCACGGCTCTTCGCGGAGGCGGGGGCGCGGGTCGTGGTCACGGACGTGCGGGAGGAGGAGGGGCGCGAGGTCGCCAAGTCCCTCGGCGCGCAGGGTCTTTTCGTGCGCCATGACGTCACCGGCGCGGAGAGCTGGGCGTCGGCCGTGGCGGCCGGTGTCGAGGCCTTCGGCCGCCTTGACGCGCTCGTGAACAACGCGGCGCTGTGGCGGACGGCTTCCGTGGAGAAGGAGACGTACGAGAACTTCGACGCGCTGCTCCGGGTCAATCTCCTCGGCCCGTTCCTGGGCATCCAGGCGGTGCTGCCCGCGCTGCGGGATGCCGGCGGCGGCTCGGTCGTGAACGTCTCGTCGACCGCGGGCCTGGTGGGGATTCGGGGGCATGCGGCGTACGGGTCCACGAAGTTCGGGCTGCGGGGGCTTACGCGGAGTGCGGCGCTGGACCTCGCGGAATACGGGGTACGGGTCAATTCCGTTCACCCGGGGGCGATCGACACCCCGATGATCTCCTCGACGTCCGCGGGGCGGGACTGGTCCCACCTGCCGCTGGGGCGGATGGGCCGCCCCGAGGAGGTGGGAGAGCTGGTCCTCTTTCTCGCGTCCGAGGCGTCCTCGTACATCACGGGGGCGGAGTTCGCGGTGGACGGTGGGTCGACCACGGGATGACACGGGGTGATCTGTCCCGGGCCCCGCCGGTCCGCACCTGTCGGTGGAGCCGGATCCGGAAGGCGCGCTACCGCGAAACCGCACGTACTCTTGTGCGAATGAAACGTGCAGGGCTCCTCCTTCTCGCCGTCGCCCCGGTCGCCACGATCACCGTCTACCTCCTGGGCGGGGACTCCGACAGCGATGCCGCCGCAGGTCAGCACGGGCCCGGCAGCCAGCGGCCGTACGACAAGGACAAGTCGGCTTCCGAGATCAAGGCCGACGACAAGCTGATCGCGGACCTCCCCCCGGGCCTCGCGACGCCCGCCAAGAAGGAGCTGGCCCAGAAGCTCGTGACGAGCGCGGAGAACTCCACGCTGAACTGGCGCGGCCAGTACGGCTACATCGAGGACATCGGCGACGGGAACGGCTACACCGCGGGCATCATCGGCTTCTGCACCGGCACCAACGACCTGCTGACCCTCGTCGAGCAGTACACCAAGGACCACCCGGACAACGGCCTCGCCCGCTATCTGCCCGCCCTGCGCAAGGTCGACGGCAGCGACTCGCACGAGGGCCTGGACCCCGGTTTCACCGAGGCATGGAAGGCGGAGGCCGCGAAGCCCGCGTTCCGCAAGGCGCAGGACAAGACGCGTGACAGTGTCTACTTCGACCCGGCGGTGCGCCTGGCCAAGCTCGACGGGCTCGGCACGCTCGGCCAGTTCATCTACTACGACGCGATGGTCCTGCACGGCCCCGGCACCGGCCCGAGCGGCTTCTACGGTCTGCGCGAGAAGGCGCTGAACGAGGCGGACACACCCGCCCAGGGCGGCAAGGAGAAGGCGTACCTGGACATCTTCCTCGACATCCGCACCAAGGCGATGAAGGAGAAGAAGGCCCACCGCGACACGACCCGCGTCGAGACAGCCCAGCGCCAGTTCCTCTACGACGGCAATCTGGCCCTCAAGACGCCGCTGACCTGGAAGGTGTACGGGGAGACGTTCAAGGTTCCGTAAGCGGTCCCCCTGAACGCCCCCCGCCGGGTTCAGCCCTTGACGGCTCCGGCCGCCAGGCCCGAGCCGAGCTTCCGGTGCACGATCACGAAGAAGATCATCACCGGCACGGTGACCAGCGTGGAGCTGGCCATCACCGGGCCCCAGGCCGTGGAGTTCTCACCGAAGAACTGGTAGATGCCCACGGCGGCCGTGTACTTGTCGCTGCCCTTCATGAACGTGTACGCGAAGACGAACTCGTTCCACGCCGTGATGAAGGCGAAGATCGAGGTCGCGACGAGTCCGGGCGCCACCAGCGGAAGCAGCACCGACCGGAACATCCGGAACCAGGACGCCCCGTCGATGTACGCGGCCTCCTCGACCTCCTTGGGCACGGTCTGGACGAAGCCGCGCAGGGTCCAGATCGCGAAGGGCAGCGAGAGCGCGACGTAGACGATCGTCAGGCCGAGCAGCGAGTTGAGCATGTCGTAGTCCCGCATCTGGATGAAGAGCGGGATGACGAGCGCCTCCAGCGGCACCATCTGCACTATCAGGACCATGATCAGTACAGAGGTGCGGAACCGGAACTTGAAGCGGGCCACCGCGATGGCCGCGAAGAGCGAGAGCACCCCGGCGGCGATGATCGTGCCGAAGCCGACGAGCGCCGAGTTCAGCAGGTACGTGCCGAAGTTGCCCTTCTCGAACACGTAGGTGAAGTGCTCGAAACTGAGCCCGCTCGGCAGCACGTCCGAGCCACGTGTGACGGCCTTCGGGTCGAGTGCCGTGGAGATCATCCAGTACACGGGGAAGAGCGTGAAGAGCAGCAGCGCGGCGACCGCGACGGGCAGGCCGATGCGTGCGGCGGGTGTGGTGCGGCGGGTCGTCACAGGTCCTCCTCCCCCTGCCGGAACAGCGTGCGGATGTAGACGATCGTGATGGCGAGCAGCAGCAGGGTCAGCAGGACCGCGGCCGCAGCGCCCGTGCCGTAGTCGTTCTTGGCGAACGCCTGGATGTAGGAGAAGACGCCGAGGTTGTAGACCTCTTCGTTGGCGCCGTCACCGCCCGGCATCAGATAGATCTGGGTGAAGACCTTGAAGTCCCAGATGGTGGAGAGGATGGTCACGACGAGGAAGACGGGCTTGATCGTCGGCACCGTGATCTTCCAGAACCGCTGCCAGGCGTTGGCCCCGTCCAGCTCCCCCGCTTCGTAGAGCTCCTTGGGGATCGTCATCAGGCCCGCGAGGACGGTGATGGCGACGAACGGGAATCCGTGGTGGACGACGTTCAGGGTCGCGATCGCGTAGAACGGCCCGCGCTCGGTGAACCAGTTGGTGGTCTCGGGGTCGATGAGCCCGATCGAGCCCGCGATCTGGCTGACCATGCCGTCCTGCGGCTGGAAGAGCCAGATCCAGACGTACGTCCCGGTGACGGCGGGCATGGCCCACGCCGCCAGGATCGCGATGGAGCAGATGAGGCGCCATGCGGGGCCCAGGCGGTTGAGCAGCAGCGCGACGAGCGTGCCGAGCGCGACGGTGAGGCCGACGCAGGCGATCGCGAAGAACGCCGTGTTGGGCAGGACCGTCTTCCACAGCAGTCCGCTGCCGAGCAGGTCGGTGTAGTGGTCGAATCCGGTGTACGTGCCCACTCCGCCGCCGAACTTGACGGCGTAGTCCTGCATGGAGAGCTTGCCGACCTGGATCAGCGGCCAGAGCAGCAGGCCCGCGAGGACCAGGAGGGAGGGAGCCAGGAGCAGCCACGGCCGGGCGAGGCCGACCAGTTTCTTCTTGCGGAGGGCCGCTTCGTGTTCCGGGCGGGGGGCGGCGGGGCGACGGGCCTCGGCGCCTTCCTTCGGCCCGTCGCTGACGAACGTGTTCTTCACAGTGCCGACTCGCCCTTGCCTACTTGTCCTTGGCGAAGATCGCGTCCATGTCCTTGGCGGCCTTGTCCGCCGCTTCCTGGACGGAGGACTTGCCGGTCAGGATCGACTGCACCATGCCGGGGATGACCTTCGACGCCTGGATCTCGCCGTACGCCTTGGTCTTGGGGACGGTCGCGCCGGCCTCCAGCATCTGCTTGGCGAACGGCTCGACCAGCGGGTCCTTCTTGGCCTCGATCTTCTTCAGCTCGGAGTTCTGACCGGGGAAGTAGTTGGTCTCGGCCGCCCACTTGGCCGCGAAGTCACCCGTGGTCAGCATCTTCACGAACTCCCAGGCGAGGTCCTTCTTGTCCGTGTTGAACGTGGACAGGTAGGAGCCGCCGAGGAAGGACTTGCTCATGCCGCCGGTCTGGCCGGGGATCGGCACGGCGCCCAGCTTGCCCTTGAGGTCGGGGTTGGCCTCGACGATGGCCTTGGGGGTCCAGTTGCCGTTGACGGACATCGCGACCTGGCCCTTGCCCCAGGCGTCGCCGACCTCCTTCTCCGTCCAGGTGTTCACCTTGGCCGGGGAGACCTTGTCCTTGGTGGCGAGGCCCGTGTAGAACTCGATGCCCTTGACGGCCTCGGGCGAGTTGATGCCGGACTTCCACTTGCCGCCCTGCTCGGTGGCGAGTTCGCCTCCGGCGCCCCAGATGAAGGGGGTGGCGAACATTTCGGCGCCGCCCGCGACCGGGAAGGGGATCATCCCGGGCTCCTTGTCCTTCAGCGTCTTGGCCGCGGACTGGAGCTCCTTCCAGGTGGTCGGGGCCTTGAGCTTGTGCTTCTCGAAGATGTCCTTGCGGTAGACGATGCTGCGTACGCCCGCGTACCACGGCATGCCGTACTGCTTGCCGTCGAGCGTGCCCGCGTCCGCGAGGCCCTCGACGAGATCATCGTTGAGGCCCGACTTCTTGACGTCGTCGGTCACGTCGACGAGGGCGCCGGTCTCGGCGAACTGCGGCACCCAGGTCGTGCCGACCTCGGCCACGTCCGGGACCTGGTCCTCGCCGCCCTCGATGGCGGTCGTGAACTTCTTCTGGGCGGTGGCCCACTGCTGGTACTCGACGTGGATCTTGGCGCCGGTCTTCTTCTGGAACGCCTTCTCGGCCTCCTTGAAGAAGGGCCTGGCGTCGGGGTTGGTCCCCTCCATGATCCATACGGTGAGGGTCTTGCCCTTGCCGTCCGTCGCCTTGCCGCCGCTGTCGCCACCGTCATCGCTGCCGCATGCCGTCGCGGTCAGTCCGAGCGTCATGGCGATACTTGCCGCGATGACCCGTCGCTTCATACCGGCCCCCTCATGGGTACGTGCTGTAACTGCGCCGATCCGTTTGTGGGAGCGATTGTGGTCACAGGCTCAGGGCGCGGTCTAGACCCATTCGGCTAAGGGGTCCGAAACGTGATTTGCGTTGCAAGCAATGAGCGTTGCACTGGGTGCAGAGGGTTCTTGGCGGACCGGGAGCCGTACAAGCCGCCCGGAAACGCCACGGCGCCCGCCCAAGTCCGGTCGGGGACAGGGCGGGCGCCGCATCAGTTCCGTACGCCGTTGTACGGGACGTACTGGGGGGGGCGGGACTAGACCATCAGGGACCGGTCCGTCGGGCGGATGGGTGAGGGCAAGTCACTCGCGCCGGTCAGGAACCGGTCCACGCCCTTCGCGGCCGAGCGGCCTTCGGCGATGGCCCAGACGATGAGCGACTGACCGCGGCCCGCGTCACCGGCGACGAAGACGCCGGGCACGTTCGTCTGGAATTCGGCGTCGCGGGCGACGTTCCCGCGCTCGTCGAGGTCCAGGGAGAACTGGTCCACCAGACCGTTCTCGCGGTCCGTGCCCGTGAAGCCCATCGCGAGCGTCACCAGCTGGGCGGGGATCTTGCGCTCCGTGCCCGGCTTCGGCGTCAGCTTGCCGTCGATGAACTCCACCTCGGTGAGGTGCAGGAACTGGACGTTCCCGTCCTCGTCGCCCTCGAAGTGCGTGGTCGAGACGGAGTAGACCCGCTCGCCGCCCTCCTCGTGCGCGGAGGTCACCTTGTAGAGCATGGGGAAGGTCGGCCACGGCTGGTTCGGGTTCCGGTCCTCGCCCGGACGCGGCATGATCTCCAGCTGCGTCACGGAGGCCGCGCCCTGGCGGTGGGCCGTGCCCACGCAGTCCGCGCCGGTGTCGCCGCCGCCGATGACGACGACGTGCTTGCCCTCGGCCGAGACCGGGGTCGTGACGTAGTCGCCCTCCTGGACCTTGTTGGCCAGGGGCAGGTACTCCATCGCCTGGTAGACACCCTTGAGCTCGCGGCCGGGGACCGGGAGATCGCGTGCCATCGTGGCGCCCGCGGCGATGACCACCGCGTCGTACCGCTTGCGCAGCTTCACCGCGTCGATGTCGCGGCCGATCTCCACGCCCGTACGGAACTTGGTGCCCTCCGCGCGCATCTGCTCGATGCGGCGGTTGATGTGGCGCTTCTCCATCTTGAACTCGGGGATGCCGTAGCGCAGGAGGCCGCCGATGCGGTCGGCGCGCTCGTACACGGCGACCGTGTGACCGGCCCGCGTCAGCTGCTGGGCGGCGGCCAGACCGGCCGGGCCCGAGCCGATGACCGCGACGGTCTTGCCGGAGAGCCGGTCGGGCGCCTGCGGCAGCACGTCGCCGGTGTCCCACGCCTTGTCGATGATGGAGACTTCGACGTTCTTGATCGTGACGGCGGGCTGGTTGATGCCGAGCACGCACGCCGACTCACAGGGCGCCGGGCAGAGGCGGCCGGTGAACTCCGGGAAGTTGTTCGTGGCGTGCAGCCGCTCCGAGGCGGCCGACCAGTCCTCGCGGTACGCGAAGTCGTTCCACTCCGGGATCAGGTTGCCCAGCGGACAGCCCTGGTGGCAGAACGGGATACCGCAGTCCATGCAGCGCGACGCCTGCTTGGAGATGATCGGGAGGAGGGAGCCGGGGACGTAGACCTCGTTCCAGTCCCGGACGCGCTCCCCGACCGGGCGGGTCTGCGCGACCTCGCGGCCATGGTTCAAAAAGCCCTTGGGATCAGCCATTGGTCGCCGCCTCCATCATCTTCTCGGTGATCTCGGTCTCGGAGAGACCGGCTCGCTCGGCGGCGTCCTTGGCGGCGAGCACTGCCTTGTACGTGCTGGGGATGATCCTGCTGAAGCGCTCCACGGCGGTGTCCCACTCGGCGAGCAGCTTCTCGGCGACGGTCGACCCGGTCTCCTCCTGGTGGCGGCGCACGACGTCGTGCAGCCACTTCTTGTCGGAGTCGTCCAGGGCCTCGACGGCGCCCACGTTGCCGGCGTTGACGTTGTCCCGGTCGAGGTCGATGACGTACGCGATGCCGCCCGACATGCCGGCCGCGAAGTTGCGGCCCGTCTCGCCGAGGACCACCGCGTGGCCACCGGTCATGTACTCGCAGCCGTGGTCGCCCACGCCCTCGGACACGACCGTCGCACCGGAGTTGCGGACGCAGAACCGCTCGCCCGTGCGGCCACGGAGGAACAGCTCGCCGCCGGTCGCGCCGTACGCGATGGTGTTGCCCGCGATCGTCGAGTACTCGGCGAGGTGGTCGGCGCCGCGGTCCGGGCGGACGATGATGCGGCCGCCGGAGAGGCCCTTGCCGACGTAGTCGTTGGCGTCGCCCTCCAGACGGAGGGTCACGCCGCGCGGCACGAACGCGCCGAACGACTGGCCCGCCGAGCCGGTGAAGGTGATGTCGATGGTGTCGTCGGGCAGGCCCGCGCCACCGAACTTCTTCGTCACCTCGTGGCCGAGCATGGTGCCGACCGTGCGGTTGATGTTGCGGATGGCGACCTGCGCGCGGACCGGCTGGGCGTCGGTCGCGCCGGCCGCGGAGAGCGCGTCGGCGGCGAGCTTGATCAGCTCGTTGTCGAGCGCCTTCTCCAGGCCGTGGTCCTGGGCGGCGATCTGGTGGCGCACGGCGCCGCCGGGCAGCGCCGGCACGTGGAAGAGGGGCTCCAGGTCGAGGCCCTGCGCCTTCCAGTGCTTGACGGCGCGCTCGGTGTCGAGGAGCTCGGCGTGGCCGACGGCCTCCTCGATGGTGCGGAAACCGAGCTCGGCGAGGATCTCGCGGACCTCTTCGGCGATGAACTCGAAGAAGTTGACGATGTACTCGGCCTTGCCGGAGAACCGCTCGCGCAGCGCCGGATTCTGCGTGGCGATGCCGACCGGGCAGGTGTCCAGGTGGCAGACGCGCATCATGACGCAGCCGGAGACGACGAGCGGCGCGGTCGCGAAACCGAACTCCTCGGCGCCGAGCAGCGCGGCGATGACGACGTCACGGCCGGTCTTGAGCTGACCGTCCGTCTGGACCACGATGCGGTCGCGCAGGCCGTTGAGGAGCAGCGTCTGCTGGGTCTCGGCGAGGCCGAGCTCCCAGGGGCCGCCCGCGTGCTTGAGCGAGGTGAGCGGGGACGCACCCGTGCCGCCGTCGTGGCCGGAGATCAGGACGACGTCGGCGTGCGCCTTGGAGACACCCGCGGCGACCGTGCCGACGCCGACCTCGGAGACCAGCTTCACGTGAATCCGCGCCTGCGGGTTCGCGTTCTTCAGGTCGTGGATCAGCTGGGCCAGGTCCTCGATCGAGTAGATGTCGTGGTGCGGCGGCGGCGAGATGAGGCCGACGCCGGGCGTCGAGTGACGCGTCTTGGCGACCCACGGGTAGACCTTGTGGCCGGGCAGCTGGCCGCCCTCGCCGGGCTTGGCGCCCTGCGCCATCTTGATCTGGATGTCGTCCGCGTTGACCAGGTACTCCGAGGTCACACCGAAGCGGCCGGAGGCGACCTGCTTGATGGACGAGCGGCGGGCCGGGTCGTACAGGCGGTCCGGGTCCTCGCCGCCCTCACCGGTGTTGGACTTGCCGCCCAGCTGGTTCATGGCGATGGCGAGGGTCTCGTGCGCCTCGCGGGAGATCGAGCCGTACGACATGGCGCCGGTCGAGAACCGCTTGACGATGTCGGCGGCCGACTCGACCTCGTCGACGGAGATCGAGGGGCGGTCGGACTTCAGGTTGAACAGGCCGCGCAGCGTCATGAGGCGCTCGGACTGCTCGTTCACGCGGTCCGTGTACTTCTTGAAGATGTCGTAGCGGCGGTTGCGCGTGGAGTGCTGCAGGCGGAAGACCGTCTCCGGGTCGAAGAGGTGCGGCTCGCCCTCGCGGCGCCACTGGTACTCACCGCCTATGTCGAGCGCGCGGTGCGCGGAGGCGACGCCCGAGCCCGGGTACGCCTTGGCGTGCCGGGCGGCGACCTCCTGTGCGACGACGTCGATGCCGACCCCGCCGATCTTGGACGTCGTGCCGACGAAGTACTTCGCGACGAAGTTCTCCTGGAGGCCGACGGCCTCGAAGACCTGCGCGCCGCGGTAGGAGGCGACGGTCGAGATGCCCATCTTGGACATGACCTTCAGGACGCCCTTGCCGAGCGCGTAGATCAGGTTCCGGATGGCCTGCTCGGCCTCCATGCCCGGGAGGAACGTGCCGGCGCGGACGAGGTCCTCGACGGACTCCATCGCGAGGTAGGGGTTGACGGCCGCGGCGCCGTAGCCGATGAGGAGGGCCACGTGGTGGACCTCGCGGACGTCGCCCGCCTCGACGAGCAGGCCCACCTGGGTGCGCTGCTTCGTACGGATGAGGTGGTGGTGGACGGCCGCGGTGAGCAGCAGCGAGGGGATCGGCGCGTGCTCGGCGTCGGAGTGCCGGTCGGAGAGCACGATCAGGCGGGCGCCGGCCTCTATGGCGGCGTCGGCCTCGGCGCAGATCTCCTCGATGCGGGCGGCGAGGGCGTCGCCGCCGCCGCTGACGCGGTAGAGACCGGAGAGGGTCGCGGCCGTCATGCCGGGCATGTCGCCGTCGGCGTTGATGTGGATGAGCTTGGCGAGCTCGTCGTTGTCGATCACCGGGAAGGGCAGCGTGACGCTGCGGCACGTCGCGGCGGTCGGCTCCAGGATGTTGCCCTGCGGGCCGAGCGAGGAGTGCAGCGAGGTGACGAGCTCTTCACGGATGGCGTCAAGCGGCGGGTTGGTGACCTGCGCGAACAGCTGCGTGAAGTAGTCGAAGATCAGCCGCGGGCGTTCGGAGAGGGCCGCGATCGGGGTGTCCGTGCCCATGGAGCCGAGCGGCTCGCCGCCGGTCTTGGCCATCGGCGCGAGGATGATGCGCAGCTCTTCCTCGGTGTAGCCGAAGGTCTGCTGGCGGCGCGTGACGGAGGCGTGCGTGTGCACGATGTGCTCGCGCTCGGGCAGGTCGGAGAGCTCGATCTCGCCGGCTTCCAGCCACTCCTGGTACGGGTTCTCGGCGGCGAGGGCGGCCTTGATCTCGTCGTCCTCGACGATGCGGTGCTCGGCGGTGTCCACGAGGAACATCCGGCCGGGCTGAAGGCGGCCCTTCTTGACGACCTTCGCGGGGTCGATGTCCAGGACGCCGACCTCGGAGCCGAGGACGACGAGGCCGTCGTCGGTGACCCAGTAGCGTCCCGGACGCAGACCGTTGCGGTCGAGAACGGCGCCGACCTGGGTGCCGTCGGTGAAGGTGACACAGGCCGGGCCGTCCCAGGGCTCCATCATCGTGGAGTGGTACTGGTAGAAGGCGCGGCGGGCCGGGTCCATCGAGGCGTGGTTCTCCCACGCCTCGGGGATCATCATCAGGACGGAGTGCGGAAGCGAACGTCCGCCGAGGTGGAGAAGTTCGAGCACCTCGTCGAAGGACGCCGAGTCGGACGCGTCCGGCGTACAGATCGGGAAGACGCGGTCCAGCTTCTCGGTGCTGTCCTCGGCGGCGGAGGCGAACAGGCCGGAGGCGAGCTGCGACTCGCGCGCCCGCATCCAGTTCCGGTTGCCCTTGACCGTGTTGATCTCGCCGTTGTGCGCGACGAAGCGGTACGGGTGTGCGAGCGGCCAGCTCGGGAACGTGTTCGTGGAGAAGCGCGAGTGGACGAGCGCGACGGCCGTGGCGAAACGGCGGTCGGACAGGTCGGGGAAGAACGGCTCCAGCTGGCCGGTGGTCAGCATGCCCTTGTAGACGATGGTCCGGGCGGAGAGCGAGGGGAAGTACGTCCCTGCCTCACGCTCGGCGCGCTTGCGCAGGACGAAGGCCTTGCGGTCGAGCGCGACGCCGGTGCTCTCGCCGTCGGCCACGAAGATCTGCCGGAAGACCGGCATCGTCGAGCGGGCGGTGGAGCCGAGCAGCTCGGGGGCGACGGGGACGTCGCGCCAGCCGAGGACCGTCAGGCCCTCCTCCGAGGCGATCGTCTCGATCTGTGAGACGGCGCCGTCGGTCGTGCCCGCGGTGTCGACGGGCAGGAAGGCGATGCCGACGGCGTACGCGCCGGCCTCGGGGAGCGCGAAGCCGGAGACCTCGCGCAGGAAAGCGTCCGGGACCTGGAGCAGGATTCCGGCGCCGTCACCGGAGTCCGGCTCGGAACCGGTGGCGCCACGGTGTTCGAGATTGCGCAGTACGGTCAGCGCCTGTTCGACAAGCTCATGGCTGGCTACACCGGTGAGGGTGGCCACGAACCCGACACCACAGGCGTCGTGCTCGTTACGGGGGTCGTACATGCCCTGGGGGGCGGGGCGACCGTCCATGGGCGACCAGGCGTGCGTACGCATTGGCTCTCCCGTCGTCGTCGTGGCATATGCAATAAGCGAGGGACGACGTTGGCCCAGGCAAAATTTCGAGCAGGTTACATGATGGAACGCTTCTCGAAAAGCGGATAGCTCATTCCACCATGTGGACACCGCCCGGAGGAGTGGGAGCGGTGGGGGGACCTCTGCGGACAGATCGATGACCGTAGGCCCGACAGCGGCACGGGCCTCATTGCCCGCAGCGCTTACGGCTCATGCCCGGTGGTCAAGGATTCGAAACCGCCGAGTAACGGCTAGTTATGCAGAGTCCCGCATAGGACTGCAAGGGTTCATCCTACGGCGGTACCGAACAAGCTGCCCAGGGCGTACGTCACACCCGCCGCCGCCCCGCCGAGCGCGAGCTGCCGCAGGCCGCTGAACCACCAGGACCGCGCGGTCACCTTCGCCACGACGGCGCCGCAGGCGAAAAGGCCGATCAGGGCGAGCAGCAGCGCGGGCCAGAACGTGTCGGCGCCGAGCAGATACGGCAGCACGGGAAGCAGGGCGCCGAGCGCGAAGGCGCCGAAGGAGGAGACCGCGGCGACGAGCGGCGATGGCAGATCGCCGGGATCGATGCCCAGCTCCTCACGTGCGTGGATCTCCAGGGCCTGCTCGGGGTCCTTGGACAGCTGCTTGGCCACCTCGCGGGCGAGGCCCGGCTCGACGCCGCGCGACTCGTACAGCTCGGCCAGCTCCCGCTCCTCGTCCGCCGGGTGCTTGCGCAACTCCCGCCGCTCCACGTCCAGTTCGGCCTGGACGAGCTCACGCTGCGAGGCGACCGAGGTGTACTCACCGGCCGCCATGGAGAAGGCACCCGCGGCAAGGCCGACCAGACCCGTGACGACGATGGTCTGCTGTGAGACGGCTCCGCCCGCGACGCCGGTCATCAGGGCCAGGTTGGACACCAGGCCGTCCATCGCGCCGAAGACGGCAGGGCGCAGCCAGCCGCCGTTGACGTCGCGGTGGGTGTGGTTGTCGCGGTGTGCCTCGTGCAGTGCCGCTTCGGTCTCGATGATCGCCATGGTGGGCCCCCTCAGTGCTTGGACGATCTCGAAAGTACGCGCGAAAAATCGCTCTCGCCAGCAAGGAAGGCCGTACTTACCTGCATGAACAGCCGTCTGTCGAACCGGTGAGCGCATGGGGCGGAGGGGTGACGTACGCGGTGCGGATGCTCGTGTCGGGGGTGCCGCGTGGCAGGGATACACGCAACGTCTCGGCACCATGGAGGCACGGCATGACGAGCTTGACCGGTGTGACAGGAGTGGCCGGGGACCTCGGCCTGAGGGAGCGGGCGCGTGGCGCCCTTCTCGGCCTCGCGGTCGGGGACGCGCTGGGCGCGCCCGCCGAGAACATGAAGCCGTCGGAGATCCGCCGCCGCTGGGGACGCATCACCGGGTACGTCGCCGAGCATCCCGCGGGCACGGACGACACCGAGTACGCGATCTTCTCGGGGCTGCTGCTCGCCCGGCACGGCTCGGAGCTCACCGTCGCGCATGTCGAGGCGGCCTGGCACGAGTGGATCGCGGACCTCGACGAGGGCCCCTTCCGGGGCGCGGGCTTCAGCGAGCGCGGCACGCTGGAGAACCTGCGCCGCGGCCTCGCGGCGCCCATCTCGGCGCAGCACCGGCACGCGTGGAGCGACGGCCTCGCGATGCGGGCCGCCCCGTTCGGGGTCTTCGCCGCGGGACGCCCCGCCGAAGCGGCCCGGCTCGTGGCGATCGACGGCTCGGTCAGCCATGACGGCGAGGGCATCTACGGCGGTCAGGCGGTGGCAGCGGGGGTGGCGGCGGCGATGGGCGGGGCGCCGGTGGACTCCGTGGTGACCGCGGCCCTGTCCGTCATCCCGGAGGACTGCTGGACCTCCCGCTCGCTGCGGCGGGCGGTGGCGGTGGCGCATCGGGGGGAGCGGGCGGTGCGCTCCGCCGTGGTGATCGGCGGCTACCCCTGGACCGACCTCGCCCCCGAGGCGGTGGGGCTCGCCTTCGGGGCGTACGCGGCGGCCTCCGGCCATTTCCCGGAGGCTGTGTTGACCGCGGTCAACATGGGGCGTGACGCGGACACCACCGCGGCGGTGGCCGGCGCGCTCGCCGGTGCCACGTGCGGTGCCTCGGCGATTCCGCCGCCGTGGGCCGCGGCGATCGGGCCTGCGCGGGGCAGCTGCCTGCCCTCGATGCGGGGGCATCACGTACTGGACGTGGCTGAGTTGCTTGTTCCTGACCGGAGGGTCTCGTGACCGCCGACAAGCCCGCCGCTCCGCGGCGGATCTTTCCCGCGCACCCACCCGTTTACCCCGCAGCGGCTCCCGCTGTGCCCACGACGCCGGGTGCCGGTCGAGGCGACGCGCCCGGATCCCGCATCGAGGGCCTCCTGCTGGGCCTCGCCGCGGGCGACGCGGCCGGTTGGCCCGCCGCCAGGCACCGCGCCGCCCGCATGCCCGAGTGGACACGAAGACTCACCCGCGAACTGGACACCTTCGCCGAGCAGAACGCCACCACCACCCTCCCCGTCCCCATCGCGCTCAACCAGCCCCCGGAACCCCTCCGCCTCGGCCCCTCCGACGACGCCGAATGGGCGGCCTTCGCCGCCGAGTCGCTGCTCCGCGCGGCGGACGGGACCCTCGACCCCCGGCTGTCCCGGGACCGCCGGGTCCGCGCGGCCCTCGACCTCGCCTGGAACACCCTCGCCAGCGAGATCGCCGCGGCGGCGGCCCGCGCCCCCGAGGTCGAGTCAGCCGTCCTCCCCCTGCGCGCCCGCATCTCCGTACGCGCGGGGCTCGGCAACCTCGCCACCGGCCTGCGCCCGCCCGCCACCGGCCACGACAACCCCCACTTCTTCGACGACGCCGCCTGCGTACGCGCCTGTGTCCTCGCCCTCGTCCATCCCGGCGAGCCCGAACAGGCCGCCGCCCTGGCCGAGTTCGACGCCCGCTACTCCCAGGACGGCGACGGCGTGCACGGTGCCCGCGCCATGGCCGCCGCCATCGCCGCGGCACTGGGCGGCGCGGACGTCGACGCCACCGTGGATGCCGCTCTCGCCCAACTCCCGGAGCACACCGAGATCGGCCGCAACGCCTGGCACGCCGTCAAGCTCGCCCGCAGCCAGCCCGAGGACGGCGCGTTCGGTCTCGTCCCGCTCCTGGAGCACCAGATCGTCGACCACGTCTACAGCTACGGCATCGCCGCCGCCGAGACCGTCCCGGTCGCCCTCGCCCTGACCACCGCGGCCCGCGGCCGCATCCGTGACGCGGTCCCCGCCGCCGCCTGCCTCTCCCGCGTCGCCGACTCCGCCCCCGCCCTGGCCGGCGCCCTGACCGGGGTGCTCGGCACGGCCACCGCCATCCCCGAGGCCTGGCGCGACGCCTGCCGCACCCTGTCCGGCTGTGCGCTCCCCCGCCTCGCGGGCACCGACCTGGTGGAACTCGCCGGGCATCTCGCAGCCACGGAACTGACCGCTCCGGGAGGACAATTCCGACATGACGTCACTGACACCCCGCACCCCGGCCACTGAACTCCTCCCCACCGATCTGCCGCTCTCCGAGCGGATCACCGCCTGCCTGGTCGGTGCGGCGGTGGGCGACGCCCTCGGCGGCCCCGTCGAGGGCTACTCCCCCGAGCAGATCGTCGAGCGGCACGGCGGCCGCGTACACGGCATCGTCGGCCCCTGGAACGGCGACCAATGGCGCACCGCCCGCCCCATCGCGCCGTACCACAAGGGCGACGGGCACGTCACCGACGACACCTTGATGACGCACGCGCTCATCCGCGTGTACGCCGCCGTCCGCGACCACCTGGACGCCTACGCGGTCGCCGACCACCTGGTCCCCGACCTCATGACGCACCCGCGCTGGATCCCGGAACTGGAGACGGAGGCCATCCCGCTGCACCGCCTGTTCCTCGCCGAGAAGTGGATCGTCGCCCGTATCCACTACGGGCACGTCGACCCGCGCGAGGCGGGCACGGGAAACATCGTCAACTGCGGCGCCGCGATGTACATGGCCCCGGTCGGCCTGGTCAACGCGGCGAACCCGGCGGGTGCGTACGCCGAGGCCCTCGATGTCGCGGGCGCCCACCAGTCGTCGTACGGGCGAGAGGCGGCCGCGGTCTTCGCGGCCGCGGTGGCGGCGGCCTGCGCGCCGGGCGCGACCCCGACCTCGGTGATCGACACCGCGCTCTCCCTCGCGAAGGACGGCACGCGGGCCGCGATCGAGTCGGCGGCCGAAGTGGCGGCCCACCACACGGACTTCGAGTCGGCGCTCATCCCCCTCCGCACCGCCGTCACCCCCTTCGACACGGTCGGCCAGGACTACCGCGCCCCCTCCATCGGGGCCCGCCGCCCCTCCCGCCTGCATGCCATCGAGGAACTCCCGATCGCCCTCGGCATGCTCCTGGTGGGCGACGGCGACTACCGCCATACGGTGCTCGGCTCGGTCAACTACGGCCGCGACTGCGACTCCATCGCCACCATGAGCGGCGCCATCGCCGGCGCCCTCGGCTCGGAGGCCCCGGCCGAGTGGTCGAAGACGGTCGCGGAGGCGAGCCGTCTGGACCTGCACGCCCCCGCGACGACACTCGCGGAGGTCACCCAGGAGATCTTCACCCGCGACGTGCGCCGCCGCCGCGCCCACGAATCGGCGTACGCGGCCCTGACGGCCACCCCATGATCCGCCTCACGTGGGTCCAGCCGGAGGACTTGATCGGCCACGAACTCCGACAGGCGGAGGAGGAGGGCCGGGACGTCAGCTCCGTACGCACCCGCTGGCTGGCGGCGGGAGGCCACCTGGCCCCGCCCCGAGCGGGCGCATCGCCGGCGCCGCCCTCCCCGGAGCTACGGGCCCTGGCCGTACAGCTCCTGGACGATCTGTCCGCACCGTTGTGCCCACCCGCACCGGAGAACAAGGCCCCGCGGCAGGCGGTTCCGGGAAGGGGCGGGATCGGGGAAAAGGAGGCCCTGCGTCACCGCCTGCACGCGGCCTGGCTGGGCAGAGCAGCAGGCTGCCTCCTGGGCAAGCCGGTCGAGAAGCTCCCCCTCGCCGCCATCAGAAGCCTCGCCAAGGCAACCGGCAACTGGCCCCTCACGACCTGGTTCACGGAAAAGGGCCTCCCCCCGGAGCTCCGGGAAGCCCACCCCTGGAACAGACGCTCCGCGCCCACCTCCCTCGCAGAGAACATCGACGGCATGCCCGAGGACGACGACCTCAACTACCCCCTCCTCAACCTCCGGCTCCTCCAGCGCCACGGCAGACACTTCACCACCACGGACGTGGCGAAGCTCTGGCTGGACGAGCTGCCCGCCGCCCGCACCTTCACCGCCGAACGCGTCGCCTACCGCAACCTCCTCAACGGCATCGAGCCCCCGCACACCGCCACCCACCACAACCCGTTCCGCGAGTGGATCGGCGCCCTGATCCGCGCCGACGTGCACGGCTGGACGAACCCGGGCGCGCCCGGGGCCGCCGCCGACCAGGCCCGACGCGACGCGGCCCTCACCCACACCGCCAACGGCGTGTACGGCGCGATGTTCGCGGCGGCCACCATCGCCGAGGCGGCGGCCGGCACCGGAGACGTCCACCACTGCCTGCGCACGGGTCTCAGCGTCGTACCGCGGGACTCACGCCTGTCCCGCGCGATCCGCCACGGCGTGCAACTGGCCGCCACCACAACGGACTTCGAGCAAGTGGTGGACGAGCTGCACGCCACCCACGGCCACCTCCACTGGGTCCACGTCATCCCCAACGCCGCCCTCCTGGCCGCCGCCCTCACCCACGCCGACGGCGACTTCACCGGCTCCATCACGCGCGCGGTGTCCGGCGGCTGGGACACCGACTCGAACGGCGCCACCGCGGGCTCGATCGCGGGCCTGCTCGCGGGCCACCCGGACGCGCTGCCCGACCGCTGGACGTCCCCGCTCAAGAACCGCCTCGCCAGCTCTGTCCCGGGCTTCGACGGCACCGGCTTCGACGCCCTCGCGGACCTCACGACAGAACTTGCCACGGCCGAACTTGCCACGGCCGAACTCGCCCAGGAGAGATGAGAGACCCCGCCCATGACCCACATCGCCGTGCTCGGCAGCACGAACATGGACCTCGTCGCGTACGTCGCCAAGGCACCGCAGCGCGGGGAGACCGTCACCGGGCGCGAGTTCCGCACGCTCCCCGGCGGCAAGGGCGCCAACCAGGCCGTCGCCGCGGCCCGCGCGGGCGCCGACGCCGTGTCGATGATCGGCGCGGTCGGCGCCGACGCCTTCGGCACCCAACTGCGCAGCGCGCTCGAACACTCCGGCGTCGACACCGACCTGCTGCGCACCGTGGACACCGCGGCCACCGGCACCGCGCACATCGTGGTCGACGACGAGGGCGGCAACGCGATCGTCGTCATCCCCGGCGCCAACGCCACACTCACCGCGCTCGCCCCCGGCGACGAGGGCCTGATCACCTCCGCCGACACCCTGCTGCTCCAGCTGGAGATCCCCGTGGCGGGGGTGCTCGCCGCCGCGCGGGCCGCCCGCAGGCACGGCGTGCGCACCATCCTCACACCGGCCCCCGCCCAACCCCTGCCCCCCGAACTCCTCGCCTCCGTCGACCTGTTGGTGCCGAACGAGTACGAGGCGGCCACCCTCACCGGCCTGACCGATCCGCACGACGCCGCCCGCTCGCTCCTCTCCCAGGTCCCCGAAGTCGTCGTCACACTCGGCTCGCGCGGCAGCCTGTACGCGGCCAGGGGCGCCGAACCGGTCATGGTCCCGGCCCCGCAGGTCACCGCCGTGGACACGACCGGCGCGGGCGACACCTTCGTCGGCACCCTCGCGGTGGCGCTCGCCGAGGGCGGCTCCGTGCGGGACGCGCTCACCTGGGCGTCATCGGCCGCCGCACTCTCCGTCCAGCGACCGGGGGCGTCGGCGTCCATGCCGTTCCGCTCCGAGATCGACAACCAGGCGAACGGCTCCGCGTCATGACGGCGCCCCTCACCGGGCTCCGCGTCCTGGACCTGGCGACGCTCTTCGCGGGTCCGCTCGCCGCCACGATGCTCGGCGACTTCGGCGCGGAGGTCATCAAGGTCGAACACCCGCGAAAGCCCGACCCGTCCCGTGGGCACGGCCCGTCCAAGGAGGGCGTCGGCCTCTGGTGGAAGATCCTGGGCCGCAACAAGCGCACGATGACCCTCGATCTCTCCACGCCCGGCGGCCGCGCGACCTTGCTGCGGCTCGCCGCCACGGCGGACGTGGTCGTCGAGAACTTCCGTCCGGGGACCCTGGAGAAGTGGGACCTGGGCTGGCAGGAGCTGAGCGAGGTGAACCCCCGTCTCGTCCTGACCCGCGTCACGGGCTTCGGCCAGTTCGGCCCGTACTCCCGCCGCCCCGGCTTCGGCACCCTCGCGGAGGCGATGAGCGGTTTCGCCGCGATCACCGGCGAACCGGACGGGCCGCCGACCCTGCCGCCCTTCGGCCTCGCCGACTCGATCGCGGGCCTCGCCACGGCGTACGCGGTGATGACGGCGCTCGCCGCCCGCGACCGGACGGGCAGGGGCCAGGTGGTCGACATGGCGATCATCGAGCCGATCCTCACGGTCCTCGGCCCGCAGCCGCTCTGGTACGACCAGCTCGGCCACGTCCAGCCCCGCACCGGCAACCGCTCCACCAACAACGCGCCCCGCAACACCTACCGCACGGCGGACGGCAGTTGGGTCGCCGTCTCCACCTCCGCCCAGTCGATCGCGGAGCGCGTGATGCGCCTGGTGGGCCGCCCGGAGCTGATCTCCGAGCCCTGGTTCGCGACGGGCGCGGAGCGGGCGGCCCACGCGGACGAGCTCGACGGGGCGGTCGGCGGCTGGATCGCCCTGCACACCCGCGCCGAGGTGATCGAGGCCTTCGAGAAGGCGGAGGCCGCGGTCGCCCCCATCCAGGACGTACGCGACGTGATGACCGATCCCCAGTACGCGGCCCTGGACACCGTCACCACGGTCGACGACCCGGAGCTTGGCCCGCTGCGCATGCAGAACGTCCTCTTCCGCCTCTCCGAGACCCCCGGCTCGATCGGCTGGGCGGGCCGCCCGCACGGAGCGGACACGGAGGATGTCCTGACCGAACTGGGCCTGACGGAAGGGGAGATCGCGGGACTGCGCAAGGAGGGCGCCCTGTGAGGGACACACCGCTGACCTGGCTCTACGCGCCGGGCGACCGCCCGTCAGTGGTGGCGAAGGCGTTGCTCGCGGGCGCCGACGTCGTCATCGTCGACCTGGAGGACGCGGTCGCCCCCGACCGCAAGGAGTACGCGCGGGCGGCGACGGCCGAGCTGCTCTCCGAGACCCCCGGCGTCCCGGTCCACGTCCGCGTGAACGCCCTGGACGGCCCGCTCGCCGAGGCCGACCTCGGGGCGATCGCGCACCTGCCCGGGGTGTCCGGTCTCCGCCTGCCGAAGGTGACCTGCCCCGCCGACGTCGTGCGCGTCGCGGAGCGGTCGGCTCCGGCGGACGGCGGCGCCCCTGCCCTGCACGCCCTGATCGAGTCCGCCGTCGGTCTGGAGCACGCCTTCGCCATCGCCACCGCGCACCCGGCCCTGCACGGCCTTTCCATCGGCGAGGCCGACCTCCGCGCTGACCTGGGAGTACGCGAGGAGGCGGGCCTCGACTGGCCTCGCGCGCGCGTGGTGGTGGCAGCCAGGGCCGCGGGCCTGGCGCCGCCCGCGCAGTCGGTGTACGCCGACATCCGAGACGTCCAGGGGCTTGCGGCGTCCTGCGCGCGCGGCCGTGCCCTGGGGTTCCTGGGCCGCGCCGCCATCCATCCCCGCCAGCTCCCGGCCATCGAACGCGCCTACCTCCCCACGCCGGAGGAGATCGACCACGCCGAGCAGATCGTCAAGGCGTCCACGACGGAGGCGGGCGCCCTGGCGCTCCCGGACGGTACGTTCGTGGACAAGGCCGTGGTGGACGGAGCGCGGCGGGTCCTGGATTTGGCTCGGCGCCGACCGTAGCCGTACATGGGGACGGGGCCGCCGGATCAGTGATCCGGCGGCCCCGTCTCCGTGCGGTGCAAGAAGCGCGTCAGCCCTTCTTGGCGGACTCGGCTCCGGCTCCGTCCTTGCCCTTGTCCCCGTCGTCCTCGGCCTCGGTCTCGGCCTTTTCCGTGTCCTCGGCCTTGTCCGTGTCCTTTGGCGACGCGTCGTCCGAGGTTTCCTCACCGGCGGACACGGGCTCGACGATCTCCTCGCGGCCGGGGTGCTTCTTCGCGGAGAGCACGAAGTACACGACGGCGAGCACGAACACCGCGATGGCGGTCCAGACGTTCAGCCGCAGGCCGAGCACATGGTGCGCGTCGTCGACCCGCATGTACTCGATCCAGCCGCGCCCGGCGCAGTACGACGCCACGTACAGGGCGAACGCCCTGCCGTGTCCCAGCTTGAAGCGGCGGTCGGCCCAGATGACCAGGAAGCCGACGCCGATGCACCAGAGGGACTCGTAGAGGAACGTCGGGTGGTAGGTGCCGGGCACCCGGCCGTCCTCCGCCGACGTGATCTTCAGCGCCCACGGCAGATCCGTGGCCTTGCCGTACAGCTCCTGGTTGAACCAGTTGCCCCAGCGGCCGATCGCCTGGGCGAAGGCGATGCCGGGGGCGAGGGCGTCGGCCCAGGCCGGCAGCGGGATGCCGCGCCGGCGACAGCCGATCCAGGCACCGACCGCGCCGAACGCGATCGCGCCCCAGATACCGAGGCCGCCCTCCCAGATCTTGAAGGCGTCCACCCAGTCACGGCCCTCGCTGAAGTACAGCTGGTAGTCCGTGATCACGTGGTAGAGACGCCCGCCGACGAGGCCGAACGGCACGGCCCAGACGGAGATGTCGGCCACGGTGCCTGGGCGGCCCCCGCGAGCGATCCACCGCTTGTTGCCGAGCCAGACGGCGACGAAGACGCCGATGATGATGCAGAACGCGTAGCCGCGCAGCGGAATGGGTCCGAGTTCGACCACACCGCGCGACGGGCTGGGAATGAAGGCAAGGTCCATGGCAGGTCCGACGCTACCGTGCCGGGTGGTGCCCGAGGCAACCAGCCCGGCTACGTCTCCATAACAGGCTCGGGGCGGGGGCCCCGGAACGACCCCGCCCCGGAGGCGGCTAGCCCCTGTTGGCTTCCTCGACCTTCGCCTTCAGCTTCGCCGGGGTCAGCGGGTTCTTCTGGTCGCTGAAGATGTTCTTGCCGTCGAGCAGCACGCTCGGCGTGCCCTGCAGGCCCGCTTCCTGGAAGGCCTTGTTCGACTTCTGGGCCCAGCTGTCGTGCTTGCCGTCGTCGACGCACTTCTCGAAGGTGTCGTTCACGAGGCCGTCCACCTTGCCCGCGAGCTCGATCAGCTTGCTGTTCTTGCTGAACGCGTCGTCCGTCTCCGCGGGTTGGTTCATGAACAGCACGTCGTGGTACGGGACGAACTTACCGGCGTCCTGGGCGCAGGCGGCCGCGTTGGCCGCGCGCAGGGAGCCGCTGCCGCCCATGTTCCCGTCGATGATCGTCGCCAGGTGGTACTCGACCTTGAGCTGGCCCTTGCCGGTGAGCTCATGGATCGTCTTGCGGTACATGTCCTCGAACTGCTTGCAGGCGGGGCAGCGGAAGTCCTCCCAGATGGTGAGGGTGGACTTGGCGCTGTCCTTGCCGACGGGGATGGCGAGTTGATCCTCGCCGCTCGCCCCCTTGGGGGCGGACAAGGGACCCGAAGTCTTCTTGTCGTCACCTGAGTTGGCAGCGACCAAACCGGCCACGGCGGCGAGCGCGAGCACGCCCACGACGGCGGCGCTCACGATCAACACCCTGCGCTGCTTGTCCCGCGACTTCTGCCGCTCTCGATCTTCCGCCAGCCGGTCGCGGGCCGCGCGCTTTCCCTCACGGTTCTTCTCGCTCACACCCCGCCAACGAACCGGGGAGGCACGAGCATGCCTCCCCGGTCCCAGGTCCACCCGTACGAGTTACGCGTTGCCGCGAACTCCCTGCGCGAGATCACTCGCGAGCGCGCGAACGGCGGCAAGGCCCGCCGCCTCGTCCTCGGCGTCCAGCATCCGCTGCACGAACGCCGACCCGACGATCACGCCGTCGGCGAAGCCCGCGACCTCGGCGGCCTGGCGGGCGTTGGAGACGCCCAGGCCGACGCAGACCGGCAGGTCGGTGGTGGCCTTGGTGCGCCGCACCAGTTCCTGCGCCTGCTCGCCCACGGACTCGCGGGTGCCCGTGACGCCCATCAGGGACGCCGCGTACACGAAGCCCGAGCCGGCCGCGGTGATGGTGGCGAGCCGCTCGTCCTTGCTGCTCGGCGCGACGACGAAGACCGTCGCCAGGCCGTGCTTCTCGGCGTGCTCCCTCCACAGGCCCGACTCCTGTACGGGCAGGTCGGGCAGGATGCAGCCCGCGCCGCCCGCCTCGGCGAGCTCGGCGGTGAAGCGCTCGACGCCGTAGCGGTCGATGGGGTTCCAGTACGTCATCACGAGCACGGGCTTGCCGGTCGCCTCGTGGGCCTCGCGCACCGTGCGCATCACGTCGGCGATCTTCAGGCCCGCCTTGAGCGCGATGTCGTCGGCGGTCTGGATGACGGGCCCGTCGAGGACCGGGTCGCTGTGCGGAAGACCGACCTCCACGACGTCGGCGCCGCCGTCGAAGACGGCCTTGATGGCCGCGATGCCGCCGTCCACGGTCGGGAACCCGGCGGGGAGGTAGGCGATGAGGGCGGATCGGCCCTCGGACTTGGCAGCCGCGAGAGTCTCGTCCAACAGCTGGATGTTGCCGCTCACTTGGCGTCCCCCTCGATCTCCGCGCCGGTGCCGGCCGCGTCCGCCTCGACGGCGGCGTCCGTGTCGTACAGGCCGAAGTAGCGGGCGGCCGTGTCCATGTCCTTGTCGCCGCGACCGGACAGGTTGATGATGATCAGCCCGTCCTTGCCGAGCTCCTTGCCGACCTCGAGCGCCCCGGCGAGCGCGTGGGCGCTCTCGATGGCCGGGATGATGCCCTCGGTGCGCGACAGGAGGCGCAGGGCCTGCATGGCCGCGTCGTCGGTGACCGCGCGGTACTCGCCGCGGCCGCTGTCCTTGAGGTAGGCGTGCTCGGGGCCGATGCCCGGGTAGTCGAGTCCGGCGGAGATCGAGTAGGGCTCGGTGATCTGCCCTTCCTCGTCCTGGAGGACGTACGACCGCGAGCCGTGCAGGATGCCCGGCTCTCCCGCGGTCAGCGTGGCCGCGTGCTCACCGGTCTCGACGCCGTGGCCCGCGGGCTCGCACCCGATGAGCCGGACGTCGGCGTCCGGGATGAAGGCGTGGAAGAGGCCGATGGCGTTCGAGCCACCGCCCACGCACGCGACGGCGGCGTCGGGGAGCCGTCCCGCGCGCTCCAGGATCTGGCGCCTGGCCTCCACCCCGATGACGCGGTGGAAGTCGCGCACCATGGCGGGGAAGGGGTGCGGGCCCGCCACGGTCCCGAAGAGGTAGTGCGTGCGGTCGACGTTGGCGACCCAGTCGCGGAACGCCTCGTTGATGGCGTCCTTCAGGGTGCGGCTGCCGGACTTCACGGCGATGACCTCGGCGCCGAGCATGCGCATGCGGGCCACGTTCAGGGCCTGGCGCTCGGTGTCGATCTCGCCCATGTAGATGGTGCATTCGAGGCCGAAGAGCGCGCAGGCGGTGGCGGTGGCGACGCCGTGCTGTCCGGCGCCGGTCTCCGCGATGACGCGGGTCTTGCCCATGCGCTTGGTGAGCAGGGCCTGGCCGAGCACATTGTTGATCTTGTGCGAGCCGGTGTGGTTCAGGTCCTCGCGCTTGAGGAAGACGCGGGCGCCACCGGCGTGCTCGGCGAACCGGGGCACCTCGGTGAGGCTGCTGGGGCGGCCGGTGTAGTTGACCAGGAGGTCGTCGAGCTCGCGGGCGAACTCGGGGTCGTTCTTGGCCTTGTCGTACTCGACGGCGACCTCGTCGACGGCGGCGACGAGCGCCTCCGGGATGAACTTGCCGCCGAACGCGCCGAAGTAGCCCTCGACGGTGGGGACTTGACCCTCCGGGTCCGGGATGAAGAACTGGCTGGGCATGGCGATACCTCGCTAAAAATGGCGTTGACGTTCCGGCATGAATACGCCGTGGCGCCGTTGCTGGCCGGGGTTCTTGCGCGACTGCGGCCCGTCCTGGGCTGATCGCGCGGTTCCCCGCGCCCCTTACGGGGCGCTTCGCAGCTCTGCGGCGCTCAGGCGCCGCCTCGCCATCGCATCCCAGGGATCTGGCCCGGCTCGGCACCGATGTGGTAGCGCACCCGCCTGCCCCGCACGCGCCGCGCGGGCGCCCGGCAGCCGCGAGGGCGGCAGCCGGGTGCGAGGCGGGCGAAGGCGGTCATCGGGTGGGGTCAGCTCCGCCCGTGCCGCAGGGCGGGGTGCGCGCCCGCGGCGACCAGGTCGGAGACCGCGCCCTTCGGGTCGCGGCCGGTCACCAGGGACTCCCCGACAAGCACCGCGTCGGCGCCGGCGTTGGCGAACGCGATGAGGTCGTGCGGCCCGCGCACACCGGACTCGGCGATCTTGACGACGTCGTCCGGCAGCTCGGGCGCGACGCGCTCGAAGGTGGAGCGGTCGACCTTCAGGGTCTTGAGGTCGCGGTTGTTGACGCCGATGATGCGCGCGCCCGCGTCCACGGCCCGCTCGGCCTCGTCCTCGTCGTGCACCTCGACGATCGGCGTGAGGCCGATCGAATGGGCGCGCTCGATGAGCGACTCCAGGGCGGGCTGCTCCAGGGCGGCCACGATCAGCAGGACGAGGTCGGCGCCGTAGGCCCTGGCCTCCCACAGCTGGTACGAGGTGACCATGAAGTCCTTGCGGAGCACCGGGATGTCGACCTTGGCCCGGACGGCCTCCAGGTCGGCGAGCGAGCCGCCGAAGCGGCGCTCCTCGGTGAGCACGGAGATGACGGCCGCGCCGCCCGCCTCGTAGTCGGCGGCGAGCCCGGCCGGGTCGGCGATCGCGGCGAGCGCGCCCTTGGAGGGGCTGGAGCGCTTGACCTCACAGATGACCTTGACGCCGTCGCCACGCAGCGCGGCGACCCCGTCCTTGGCCGCAGGAGCCTTCGCCGCGCGCTCCTTGAGCTCGTCGAGGCTGACGCGCGCCTGCCGTTCCGCGAGGTCGGCACGGACTCCGTCGATGATCTCGTCGAGCACACTCACGCGAGCGGCCCCCTTCCTGACGGTGAAGCTGCTGTTTGAACCTCAAGCTGTTCGGCTGCCTCATCCGGCATTCCGATGGTCACTGCGATGGTATCCGCAGGAGGGCGAAGGCCCCGCATCCGGTTGACGCCAGTCCCACGACCTGGACACCCGATGGCCCCGCTGCCTGCGGTTTCTCGGAACTCAAGGATGCAGCCATGCCCCGAACGGCAGGTTGCGCACGAGGGTGAACACGGCGATCAGCACCCCAATGCCGTACAGCTGCGCCGGGCCCAACTCGATCCGCAGGCGTCGCCCGCGCGCCGCACGGGCCGCCCAGAGGGTCCACAGGACCGCGAAGACGGCGTAGCCGACGACGGCCAGCGCGTTGGCGCCGAGTGCCGTGCCGAGGTCGCCGTGGATGAAGGCGTGGGCGCTGCGCAGACCGCCGCAGCCGGGGCAGAAGACGCCGGTGAGCTGCAGCAGCGGGCAGGCGGGGTAGTGGCCGGGGTCGTTCGGGTCGACCGTCCCGACGTAGGCGAAGGCGGCGATCACCGGGCCGAGCACGCCGACGGGCACGGCGAGGCGCCGCAGTGCGGGGCCGGCGGGTGGTGCCGCGCGCTCGGGTTCAGCGTTCACCCGATGCATTGTGCCCTTCGGCGGCGGCCTGCGCCCGGCGGGGAAACGCGCGAGGAGGCGGTACCGGCACCTGCCGGGTCCGCCTCCTCGTACGCCGGTGGAACTCAGCCCTCGGAGTGCGCGAGCTGGCCCGTCTTCGGCTGCGGGCTGCGCTTTGCCTGGCCCAGGCCCGCGGCACGCATGGCCATGCCCACGACGCCGCCGACGGCGATGATGACCATGCCGGCCCAGAAGCCCAGCGGATTGGCCATCACCATGAAGGCACCCGAAACGCAGAAACCGATGAAGGCGATGATGACACCGGTCCAGGCGGCCGGGGTGTGTCCGTGGCTCGTGCCCGCCATGACTTGCTCCTCGTTGCTGTATGCGTGGTGGTGATGCGTGGGGTGAGCCGAACGCTCACCGCTCCATTGTCCCGTACTCGCGCACGTGCCGTGAGCGCGGGGTCATGCCTCCCGCGTCGGGTCCTCGCCGCGGTCGAGGGCCTTCCACAGGTCCTCGGGGCGGTCCGGGTCCACCTTGGCCGGCGCCTTGCGCGGGCGCGGGGCGCCGTCGCGTTCGTAGCGTCCCGACATCGCGGGCCAGTTCCGGCCGTACGTCAGGGCGAGCAGCCCGGCGATCATGATCAGCGCGCCCGCGGCGGCCGCGGCGTACGGCCAGGCGGTGTGGCTGAGATCACCGATCGTGGCGGCGGCGTCGCCGGAGGCCTCGGCGGCCTTCTCGTCGAGCGCGCCGCTGTCGTCGGCGGCGAGGAGGGCGGCCACCACGGTGCCCGCGCCGCTCAGCGCGAGAAGGAGCGAGACGAGCATCCGTCCGGCCCTGCGGACGGCGAAGACGGCGACGAGCGCGGCGAGGCCCACTATCGCGAGGGCCGCGGGCACGCCCGTGACGTCGCTGCCCGTGGCGCTCAGGGGCAGTTCGCCGCCCGCCACCGAAGCGGTGCCGTTGGCCCAGGTCTGGCGGGACGCGAGCAACGCGAGGGCCGCGCCTGCCGCGCCGAACAGGAGGGCCACGGCGATGCTGCGCCGGCCGCTGCGCTGGGCCCGGGTCTCGGGCCCGGCGTCGGCATCGGCGGCACCATCGAGATCAGCGGCCTGGGTGCGGGGCGGAGGTACGGCAGAAGTCACCCCTCCACTATCCCTCACGTCCATCGGGGCGACGCAGCCGGTTCGCCGTGTGGATGGCCCGCAGGACCGCCGCCGCCTTGTTGCGGCACTCGGTGTCCTCGGCCACCGGGTCGGAGTCGGCGACGACCCCGGCTCCGGCCTGGACGTATGCCGTGCCGTCGCGCAGGAGCGCGGTGCGGATGGCGATGGCCGTGTCGGAGTCGCCCGCGAAGTCGAGATATCCGACACAGCCGCCGTACAGGCCGCGCCTGGAGGGTTCGAGCTCGTCGATGATCTGCATCGCGCGGGGCTTCGGGGCACCGGAGAGGGTGCCCGCGGGGAAGCAGGCCGTCAGGACGTCGAAGGCGGTGCGGCCCTCGGCGACCTGGCCGGTGACCGTCGACACGATGTGCATGACGTGGGAGTACCGCTCGATGGACATGAAGTCGACGACCTCGACCGAGCCGGGTTCGCAGACGCGCCCCAGGTCGTTGCGGCCCAGGTCGACAAGCATCAGGTGCTCGGCCCGCTCCTTGGGGTCGGCGAGCAGCTCGTCGGCGAGGGTCTGGTCCTCCTGCGGGGTCGCGCCGCGCGGCCGGGTGCCCGCGATGGGGTGCACCATCGCGCGCCCGTCCTCGACCTTGACGAGGGCCTCGGGCGACGACCCGACCACGTCGAATCCGTCGAGGCGGAAGAGGTACATGTACGGCGACGGGTTGGTGGCCCGCAGCACGCGGTAGACGTCCAACGCACTTGCTTCGCACGGGGTTTCGAAGCGCTGGGAGGGGACGACCTGGAAGGCCTCGCCCGCGCGGATGCGCTCCTTGATGTCCTCGACGGCCTCCTGGTACTGCTCGCCGCCCCACAGCGCGGTGTACTCGGGGAGCTCGGAGGGCGGCAGGGCCGCCGGGGGCTGGGAGACGGCCCGCGACAGGTCGGCCTCCATGGCGTCGAGGCGGGCTACCGCGTCGGCGTACGCCTCGTCGACGCCCGTCTGAAGGTCGTTGTGGTTGATCGCGTTGGCGATCAGGAGCACGGAGCCGTCCCAGTGGTCGAGTACGGCGAGGTCGCTGGTGAGCAGCATGGTCAGCTCGGGCAGCTTGAGGTCGTCCCGCTCGCCGGGGCCGATCTTCTCCAGGCGCCGCACGATGTCGTAGCCGAGGTATCCGACCATCCCGCCGGTGAAGGGCGGCATCCCGGACGCCAGGTCGCGCGGGGTGTGCAGGGCCTCGACGGTGGCGCGCAGGGCGTCGAGCGGGTCTCCGGAGGTGGGGACACCGACGGGTGGCGTGCCCAGCCAGTGGGCCTCGCCGTCCCGGCTGGTGAGGGTGGCGGCGCTGCGGACCCCGACGAAGGAGTAGCGAGACCAGGACCGGCCGTTCTCCGCGGACTCCAGGAGGAACGTGCCGGGGCGCTCTGCGGCGAGCTTGCGGTAGAGCCCGACGGGAGTGTCGCCGTCCGCGAGGAGCCTGCGGCTGACGGGGATCACTCGGCGGTCGCTCGCGAGCTTGCGGAAGGTCTCGAGATCCATGGGAGGAGCTTACGGCCGTGCGGGTGGCCGACGGTGTCGTGGGCGGACGGGCAGGGCCCGTGCCACTAGAACGGGACGATGACCAACCGCCGTATGCTGCCCGCCTTCGCCCTCCTGCTCGCCTCTACCGCGTTCGCGGCCGCCGCGCCCGAGCCGGTGGTGTGGCCCGCCCCCAAGAACGTGCCCGAGCGGGTCCGCGCCGCCGGCCTGGAGATGCTCGACTCCGAGGCGATGGACATGCACATCCACACCACGTTGAAGGTGTACTCCGGCACCAGCCCCGTCACGGTCCCCGCGGACATCGGCATCGACCGCTCGGGGCCCAGGCCCCGCTACAGCCCGCTGCACACGCACGACACCAGCGGCACCCTGCACGTGGAGTCGGAGGAATGGCGCGACTTCACCCTGGGTCAGTTCATGACCGAGTGGGGTGTGAGCGGCGTACGGGAGAAGTGCGGCGCCGACGTCGCCGGGCGCCGCTGGGCGGGCGACCCGTCCCGCATCGTGCTGCGGGACGGCGAGACGATCACGCTTCGGTGCCGGTGAAGGTGACCGGGAGGGCGTCGGCGTCGAAGCACGTGCGGGTGCCGGTGTGACAGGCGGCGCCGATCTGGTCGACCTGGACCAGGACGGTGTCCGCGTCGCAGTCGAGGGCCACGGACTTCACGTACTGGAAGTGGCCGGACGTGTCGCCCTTGACCCAGTACTCCTGGCGGCTGCGCGACCAGTACGTGCAGCGCCCCGTGGTGAGCGTGCGGTGCAGCGCCTCGTCGTCCATCCAGCCCAGCATCAGCACCTCGCCGGTGTCGTACTGCTGGGCGATGGCGGGGAAGAGTCCGTCGGCGCCGCGCTTGAGGCGGGCGGCGATCTCGGGGTCCAGGCTGCTGGGCGGGGGCGTTGCGGTCATGGGGCCATTGTGCCGCGCCCCGCGGCCCCACCGGGCCGCGTCCACTGGGCGGACCTCCTGCCGAGTCGTACGCTGGGGCTTATGTCGACCCATGCCAAGCGTGAACGACTTCTCCTCGCCGATCTGTTGGAGGCGGAGGGCCCCGACGCCCCCACTCTCTGCGATGGCTGGAACACCCGTGACCTCGCCGCCCATGTGGTGGTCCGCGAGCGCCGCGCGGACGCCGCGGGCGGGCTTCTCATCAAGCAGCTGGCCTCGCGCCTGGAACGTGTGCAGGCCGAGTTCGCCGCGAAGCCGTACGAGGAACTGATCCAGCTGATCAGGACGGGCCCGCCGCGCTTCTCCCCCTTCTCCCTCAAGCAGATCGACGAGGCGTCGAACGCCGTCGAGTTCTATGTCCACACCGAGGACGTGCGGCGCGCCCGGCCCGACTGGGCGCCGCGCGAGATCGACCCGGTCTTCTCGGACGCCCTGTGGTCCCGTCTGGAGCGGATGGCCCGCCTGGTGGGCCGCAAGGCGCCGGTGGGCGTGGTCCTGCGGCGCCCGGACGGCCAGACGGTGGTGGCGCACCGCGGCACTCCCGTGGTGACGGTGACCGGCGAGCCGTCCGAACTGCTGATGTTCGTGCACGGACGGCAGGACGCGGCCAACGTCGAGCTGGACGGCGACAAGGACGCGATCGCCAGACTGCACGAGACGAAGCAACTGGGCATCTGATGATCCGGGTCGCGATGACCGGGGTGTACGTGGACGACGTGGCCAGGGCCCACGCGTTCTACACGGACGTCCTGGGCTTCGAGACCCGGAATCACGTGTGGCCGGGCGGTGGCGTGCCCTTCGTCACGGTCGGGGCGGCGGGCGGTCACAACGACGTGGAGCTGCTCCTGGAGCCGGGCGAGGGGCCCATCGCCGAGCCGTACCGCAAGGCGCTGCACGCGGCGGGAATCCCGTGCATCGTCCTCGAGGTCGACGACGTACGGGCCGAGCACGAGCGGCTGGTCGGCCTGGGCGTGACGTTCACCCACGGCCCCGAGAGGCAGGGCCCGGTGATCACCGCGGTGCTCGACGACACGGTGGGGAACCTGGTGCAGCTGATGCAGGGAAGGGCGTAGCGGACCCGTACGGGGGTTCAGCGGGGCAGTTCCGCTGCCCGCAGTCCGCGGGAGCAGAGACCGAAGAGACCGGCGAGCCCGCACGCCGCCGCGCTCACGGTGAACACCGGCGCCGTGCCCCACGCCCCGACGGCCACGCCCGTCAGCGGATACGTCAGCGGTGCCACACCCAGGCTGACCAGGCTGCCCACCGAGGTCACCCGCCCCACGTAGGCCGGGTCGGCCTCCG
Organism: Streptomyces sp. NPDC002853; assembly: GCF_053591915.1. Lineage (NCBI taxonomy): Bacteria > Bacillati > Actinomycetota > Actinomycetes > Kitasatosporales > Streptomycetaceae > Streptomyces > Streptomyces sp. NPDC002853. The sequence goes on from NZ_JBSFUS010000011.1 coordinate 320,050, forward strand.
TCTGCGCGAGGGCCGCGCTCACCGCCCCCGTAAGGCCGATCAGCAGGCCCACCAGCAGCGCCACCCCCGCGGCGGCCCAGAGGGCGGGCACGTACGCCACGGCGCCCACCCCGACCGCTCCGGCGAGGCACGTCACCGACAGCACGAGACCGGCCTTCGGCACCCTCCCCCGCACCGTCAGGAAGAGCGCGGAGACCCCGGCGCCCGCCCCGAACCCGGCAAGGACGACACCGACCCCCGCGGCACCCCATCCGCGCTCGTCGGCCAGCATGGTGAGCCCGATGTTCAGCGGCCCGACGAACCCCAGGTCGGCCAGGGCGACGAGCAGCATCAGGGGGGCGAGGACACGGTGTCCGCGGATGTACCGCAGCCCGTCGCCCAGTTCGCTCCACGCGGTCCGTTCGCCGGCCTTGCCGTCATCCGGCAGTTCCCGCACCCGCAGCGAGATCAGCAGCGGCAGCGACACCGCGAACAGCGCCCCCGCGATGCCGAAGGCAGCCGCTGAGCCGCCGAGCGCGACGCCGAGCCCCCCGAGCGGGGCGCCCACGACGTGGGCCAGCCGGACCACCAGGCCCCGCATCCCCTGCACCCGCGCCAACTGGCCGCGTCCCGTGACGCGGGCGGGCAGCGCTCCGACGGCGGGCATGAACAGCGCGTCGACCGTTCCGAAGACCAGGCCGAGCGCGCCGAGCAGCCACACCCCGGGGCTCGCCACGACCAGCAGTCCCGCCACCGCGAGCACCGCCGCGCACCGCACCGCGTCGCTGCCGATGACGACCCTGCGCGGCCCGAAGCGGTCGGCGACGACTCCCCCGCCCAGCATCAGGAGCGCCCGCGGCACGGCGCTCACGGCCATCACAAGGCCTGCCTGCGCGGGGCCCCCTGACCGGACGGCGGCCCAGGACAGGGCCAGGTAGTAGACGTTGTCGCCGACCGCGGAGGCGCTGTACGCACCGAGCCAGCGCAGGACGTTGCCGTCCTTGTACGCGGGACTCTCCGTGGCGGGGGCTGTGCGTATGACGGTGGCGGTCATGTGAGCAGCTCCCCTCAGAGCCGGAAGGGGAAGCTGGCCAGATGCACGGCGACGTTCTCGCGCCCCTCGGTGTCGCCCGCGGCCTCGGCGGCCTTGCCCTGCTCCTCGTACGTCTTGATCAGGGCGTGGATCTCGGCGTTGAGGCGGGTGAGCTCGGCGGGGTTCAGGCGGGCGAGGAAGTCCGACTGATCGGCCGCGATGCGCCACTGCGAGCCCCACGCCTCCTGCTGGGCGAGATAGGTGCGGTACTGCTCCTCGCGCTGGGCGATCAGGGTGCGGACGACGGCGGTGTGCGCGGCGGCGCCCTCGGGCGAGTCCTTGAAGTCCTCGTGCCGGAAGCTCAGGGTGTCCTGCGCCGCCCGCCACCACCGCTCCCGCGCGTCACCGCTCTGTGCCTCGGCCTCGACGATGAGGCCGTGTTCGGCGAGCTTGCGCAGGTGGTAGCTGACCAGCGAGACCGCCTCGTCGACCTGGTTCGCGACCTGCGAGGCGGTCGAGGGGCCGGTGACCCGCAGGGTGCTGTAGATCCGCAGCCGCAGCGGATGCCCGAAGGCCTTCAGCGTGCCGACGTCGGTGATCCTGCGGGTCGCGCGGGGTCGTGGCTTCTCGTTGTCGTCCATGTCTCGACCGTAGATAGGAAGGGAAAGTTGCGCAATATATATTGCGCAACTTTCCCTTCCTGTCTCGGCGGCAGAAAGCCCCGGCTGCTACGGGGCGACCGGGGCTCCTTCGCCAAGGCGCGCGCCTCAGCGAACGGGATGTCCCGCTCCCCGCAGCGTCCCCTTCACCTCGCCGATCCGCAGATCGCCGAAGTGGAAGACCGAGGCGGCCAGGACCGCGTCCGCGCCCGCCTCGATGGCGGGCGGGAAGTGGTCGAGGCGGCCCGCGCCGCCGGAGGCGATGACGGGGACGGTGACGTGCCGGCGTACCGCCGCGATCATCTCGATGTCGTAGCCGTCCTTGGTGCCGTCCGCGTCCATCGAGTTGAGCAGGATCTCCCCCGCGCCCAGCTCGGCGGCCTGGTGCGCCCACTCGACGGCGTCGATCCCGGCGGACTTGCGGCCGCCGTGCGTCGTCACCTCGAAGCTGCCGGACGCGGTGCGCCGCGCGTCCACCGAGAGGACGAGCACCTGGCGGCCGAACCGCTCCGCGATCTCGCGGATCAGCTCCGGGCGGGCGATGGCGGCCGTGTTCACGCCCACCTTGTCCGCGCCGGCCCGCAGAAGCTTGTCGACGTCCTCGGCCGTGCGGACACCGCCGCCCACCGTGAGCGGGATGAAGACCTGCTCGGCGGTGCGCCGGACCACGTCGTACGTCGTCTCGCGGTTGCCGGAGGACGCGGTGATGTCCAGGAAGGTGAGCTCGTCGGCGCCCTCGGCGTCGTACACCTTGGCCATCTCGACGGGGTCGCCCGCGTCGCGCAGGTTCTGGAAGTTGACGCCCTTGACGACCCGGCCGTTGTCCACGTCCAGGCAGGGGATGACACGTACGGAGAGGGTCATTCGCCACCTGCCCGTGCGCGCGGACCGTACGCCTCGACCTCGACCTCGACGACCAGACTCGGGTCGATGAAGCCGGAGACGATGAGCATCGACGCGGCGGGGCGGACGTCGTCGAAGAGCTCCTTGTGGGCCCGGCCGACCTCCTCCACGTCGCGTGCGTGGGTCAGGTACATGCGGGTGCGCACGACGTGCTCCCGGCCGAGGCCCAGCTTCTTCAGCGCCTCGACGGCCACGTGGAAGGCGTTGGCCGCCTGCTCGTAGGGGGTTCCGGCATCTATCTCGCCGTTCACCACCGACGTGCAGCCCGACACCAGGACGAGGCCGTTGGGCAGCTCGACGGCGCGGGAGTAGCCGATGGCCTCTTCCCACGGGCCGCCCGAGCTCACCCGGCGGATGAGGTCACTCATGACGCCGCCACCGCGGCGAGAGCCTCTTCGAGGGTGAAGGCCTTCGCGTACAGCGCCTTGCCGACGATGGAGCCCTCGACGCCCTGCGGGACGAGCTCGGCGATCGCGCGCAGGTCGTCGAGCGAGGAAACGCCGCCGGAGGCGACCACCGGGCGGTCCGTGGCCGCGCAGACGTTGCGCAGGAGCTCCAGGTTCGGGCCCTGCAGCGTGCCGTCCTTGGCGATGTCGGTGACGACATAGCGGGCGCAGCCCTCGGAGTCGAGGCGCTCCAGGGTCTCGTAGAGGTCGCCGCCGTCGCGGGTCCAGCCGCGGCCGCGGAGGGTGGTGCCGCGGACGTCGAGGCCGACGGCGATCTTGTCGCCGTGCGACGCGATGATCTTGGCGACCCACTCCGGGGTCTCCAGGGCGGCCGTTCCGAGGTTCACGCGCGTGCAGCCGGTGGCGAGCGCGGCCTCCAGGGACGCGTCGTCGCGGATGCCGCCGGACAGCTCGACCTTGATGTCCATGGCGCCCGCGACCTCGGCGATGAGCGCGCGGTTGTCGCCGGTGCCGAAGGCGGCGTCCAGGTCGACCAGGTGCAGCCACTCGGCGCCCGACCGCTGCCAGGAGAGGGCGGCCTCCAGCGGGGAGCCGTAGGAGGTCTCAGAGCCGGACTCGCCGTGGACGAGGCGTACGGCCTGGCCGTCGCGGACGTCGACGGCGGGAAGGAGTTCGAGCTTGCTCACAGAGGTCCCTGACATTCCTAGAGGGTTCCGATCCAGTTGGTGAGGAGCTGGGCGCCGGCGTCGCCGGACTTCTCGGGGTGGAACTGCGTGGCCCACAGCGCGCCGTTCTCGACGGCGGCCACGAAGGGCTCGCCGTGCGTGGTCCAGGCGACCTTGGGCGCGCGGAAGGCGGGGTTGCCGACCTCGAAGTCCCAGTGGTGCACGGCGTACGAGTGCACGAAGTAGTAGCGGGCGTCGGCGTCGAGGCCCGCGAACAGCTGCGAGTCGTCCGGCGCCTGGACCGTGTTCCAGCCCATGTGCGGGACGATCTCGGCCTTCAGCGGCTCGACGGTGCCGGGCCACTCGTCGAGGCCCTCGGCCTCCACGTCGTGCTCGATGCCGCGCGCGAAGAGGATCTGCATGCCGACGCAGATGCCCATCACCGGGCGGCCGCCCGCGAGCCGGCGGCCCACGATCCAGTCGCCGCGCGCCTCCTTGAGCCCCTGCATGCAGGCGGCGAAGGCGCCGACGCCGGGGACGAGGAGGCCGTCGGCGTTCATGGCCCTGTCGTAGTCACGGGTGATCTCGACGTCCGCGCCGGCCCGCGCGAGGGCGCGCTCGGCGGAACGGACGTTCCCGAAGCCGTAGTCGAAGACGACGACCTTCTTGGGGGCGGTCATACGTGGATCAGCTCCCGTCAGTTCCAGTAGTCGAGGCGCATGACACCCGCGACGATGCACATGGCCGCGGCGATGGAGAGCAGCGTGATCAGGCTCTTGGGCATCCCCTGCTTGACGAAGGAGATGATGCCGCCGATCAGGAAGAGGCCGACGACGATGAGGATGGTGGTGAGGCCGGTCATGGCTTTACAGCGCGCCCTTCGTGGAGGGAAGGATCCCGGCGGCGCGCGGGTCACGCTCGGAGGCGTAACGCAGCGCGCGGGCCAGGGCCTTGAACTGGCATTCCACGATGTGGTGGGCGTTGCGGCCGTACGGCACGTGGACGTGCAGGGCGATCTGGGCCTGCGCGACGAAGGACTCCAGGATGTGCCGGGTCATCGTCGTGTCGTACGTGCCGATCATCGGCGCCATGGTCTCGGGCTCGGTGTGCACGAGGTACGGGCGGCCGCTGAGGTCGACGGTCACCTGGGCGAGCGACTCGTCCAGCGGGACCGTGCAGTTGCCGAAGCGGTAGATGCCCACCTTGTCGCCGAGCGCCTGCTTGAAGGCGGCACCCAGGGCGAGGGCGGTGTCCTCGATGGTGTGGTGGGTGTCGATGTGCAGGTCGCCCTCGGTCTTGACCGTGAGGTCGAAGAGGCCGTGGCGGCCGAGCTGGTCGAGCATGTGGTCGTAGAAGCCCACGCCTGTCGACACCTCGACCTTGCCGGTGCCGTCGAGATCGATCTCGACGAGGACCGACGTCTCCTTGGTGGTCCGTTCGACCCGTCCAACGCGGCTCATCCCTGCTGCTCCTTCTTCAGTTCGCGTACCGCATCGAGGAACGCGTCGTTCTCTTCCGGGGTTCCTGCGGAGACCCGCAGCCATCCCGGCACTCCGTTGTCCCGGACCAGGACGCCCCGGTCGAGGATCCGCTGCCAGACCGCGTGGGCGGCCCCTTCGCCCTCGAACCGCCCGAACTGGACGAAGTTGGCGTCGGAGTCGGTCACCTCGTAGCCGATCGCACGCAGCTCGCCCACGAGCCGGTCGCGCTCCCGCTTCAGCTGCTCGACGTACTTCAGGAGCGTGTCGGTGTGCTCCAGGGCGGCAAGGGCGGTGGCCTGCGTGACGGCCGACAGGTGGTACGGCAGCCGTACGAGCTGTACGGCGTCGACGACCGCCGGATCGGCGGCGAGGTAGCCGAGGCGCAGCCCGGCCGCGCCGAAGGCCTTCGACATCGTGCGGGAGACGACGAGGTTCGGGCGCCCCGCGAGCAGCGGGAGCAGCGAGTCGCCGTGGCTGAACTCCACGTACGCCTCGTCGATCACCACCATCGACGGCTTGGCGGCCTGCGCGGCTTCGTAGAGCGCGAGGACCGTCTCGCCGGAGACGGCGTTGCCCGTGGGGTTGTTGGGCGTGGTGATGAAGACGACGTCGGGCTGGTTCTCGGCGATGGCCTTCGTCGCCGCCTCGACGTCGATCGTGAAGTCGTCGCCACGGGGGCCCGAGATCCAGGCGGTGCCGGTGCCGCGCGCGATGAGGCCGTGCATCGAGTACGAGGGCTCGAAGCCGATGGCGGTGCGGCCCGGCCCGCCGAAGGTCTGCAGGAGCTGCTGGATGACTTCGTTCGAGCCGTTGGCCGCCCAGACGTTCGCGAGGGTGACCTCGTGACCGCCGGTGTCCGTGAGGTAGCGGGCGAGCTCGGTGCGCAGCTCGACCGCGTCGCGGTCGGGGTAGCGGTTGAGGTCGCGGGCCGCCTCGCGCACGCGCTCGGCGATGCGCTCGACGAGCGGTTCGGGGAGCGGGTAGGGGTTCTCGTTCGTGTTCAGGCGTACGGGGACGTCGAGCTGGGGCGCCCCGTAGGGGGACTTGCCGCGCAGTTCGTCGCGTACGGGAAGGTCGTCGATCCGGACGTTCACTGGGTGGGCACCTTCCATCCGAACCTGGCCTTGATCGCCGCACCGTGCGCGGGCAGGTCCTCGGCCTCGGCGAGCGTCACCACGTGCCGGGCCACGTCGGCGAGGGCGTCGCGGGTGTAGTCGACGATGTGGATGCCTCGCAGGAACGACTGGACGCTGAGCCCCGAGGAGTGGCAGGCGCAGCCGCCCGTCGGCAGGACGTGGTTGGAGCCCGCGCAGTAGTCGCCGAGCGAGACGGGGGCCCACGGGCCGACGAAGATCGCGCCCGCGTTCTTCACCCGGTCCGCGACGGCCGCGGCGTCCGCGGTCTGGATCTCCAGGTGCTCGGCGCCGTACGCGTCGACGACGCGCAGGCCCTCGTCCAGGCCGTCGACCAGGACGATCGCGGACTGCCTGCCCGCCAGGGCGGGGACGATCCGGTCCTCGACGTGCTTGGTCGCCGCGACCTGCGGTTCGAGCTCCTTGGCGACCGCGTCGGCCAGCGCCACGGAGTCGGTGACCAGGACGGCTGCCGCGAGCGGGTCGTGCTCGGCCTGGCTGATCAGGTCGGACGCCACGTGTACGGCGTCGGCCGTGTCGTCGGCGAGGACGGCGATCTCGGTCGGTCCGGCCTCGGTGTCGATGCCGATGCGGCCGGTGAAGTAGCGCTTGGCGGCCGCGACCCAGATGTTGCCGGGGCCGGTGACCATGTTGGCCGGTGCGCAGGTCTCGGTGCCGTACGCGAACATCGCGACGGCCTGGGCGCCGCCCACCGCGTACACCTCGTCGATGCCGAGGAGGGCGCAGGCGGCGAGGATCGTGGGGTGCGGCAGTCCGTCGAAGTCCGCCTGCGGCGGGGACGCGAGCGCCATCGACTCGACGCCGGCCTCCTGCGCCGGGACCGCGTTCATGATCACGGACGACGGGTAGACGGAGCGGCCGCCCGGGGCGTAGAGCCCGACGCGCTCGACCGGCACCCACTTCTCGGTGACCGAGCCGCCGGGCACGACCTGGGTGGTGTGCGGGGCGCGGCGCTGCTCGCGGTGGACGATGCGGGCGCGGCGGATCGACTCCTCCAGTGCCTCACGCACCACCGGGTCGAGATCGGCCAGGGCCGCGGCGATGGCGGTCGCGGGGACACGGACCTGCGTCAGCCGTACTCCGTCGAACTTCTCCGCGTATTCGATCAGCGCCGCGTCGCCACGATGATGCACGTCCTCGCAGATGGGCCGCACCTTCTCCAGGGCGGCCGCGACGTCGAAGTCGGCACGGGGCAGCAGGGTGCGCAGGGCGGGACCCTCGGGGAGGGCGTCGCCGCGCAGATCGATTCGGGAGATCACATGGCCAATTCTCTCAGACCCGGATTCCCGGCCGGACGCCGTATCACTGGCTGATATGAATCCCGGAAGGCGACGTTCACCACTAGCGTTCAGCCCGTCACTGAGCGGGCATGAAACAGGTGTACGAGACCAGGGCGCATCGCGGGGCCGGCCGCGGCACGGGATCGCAGTACGGGAGGACAACAGCAGTGGTCGACGACACCGGCATCGGTGATCCGCCGGACGGACTGACCGCCGCCGAGATCGGCATGTGGCAGGCCTTTCGCAACGGCAGCGTGTACGACCTCCGGTCGGGTGACGCGATGGCGGACGATCCGCACGGCGGCCATCCCTGGGGCCCGGAACGCAGCGTGCGCGCCCGCATCGTGTGCTGGCTGCTCCTCGAGGGGCCGCCCGCGCTCTCCGGGCGGGTCTCGTCGCTGAAGCTCTCGGGCCTCCAGATCACCGACGTGCTCGATCTGGCGGGCGGCGAGGTCCTTCCCTACGCCGAGCTGAAGCACTGCCGCTTCGAGAAGGAAGTGCTGGTCCCCGAGGCCAAGTTCACCACCCTGCGGCTCGTCAACTGCTCGATCCCGCGGGTGGAGGCGGCCCGCCTGCACACGGAGGGCGACCTGCATCTGCCGCGCTGCCGGATCCACAACGGCATGCGGCTCACGGACGCCCAGATCGGCACCGACCTGCTGATCAACCAGGCCGTGATCTACCGCGACCGGCGCGGCAACTCGATCATGGGCGACGGGCTCTCGGTCGGGCAGGACCTGCAGGCCGAGATGATGGAGTCGCACGGCCAGCTGAGCCTGCGCGGCGCGAAGGTCGGTGTCTCCTTCAGCCTGCGCGGCAGCAAGCTCGCCAATCCGTACGGCCAGCGGGCGCTCAACGCCCCGCAGATGACCGTGGAACGCACCCTCTACATGACGCCCGCCGCCCTCGGCGATCCCCCCATGACCAGCGGCACCACTCCCCCGCGCGGCACCCGCGTCCAGCGCTTCGAGTGCCAGGGCGGCATCCGGCTCGACGACGGCCGCTTCGGGGACGCCGTCGACCTGGCCCAGGCGCGCTTCACCCTGGAGAACGACCAGGAGGTGTCGCTGCGCCGCGTCCAGACCCCGGAGCTGCGCTTCCTCGGCGAGGCCCCGCAGCGCGGCAAGATCATTCTGTCCGGCGCCAAGGTCGTCAACCTCATCGACAAGTCGACCAGCTGGCCGGGCCCCGGCGGCCTCCAGATGGGCGGCTTCAGCTACGAGAACCTCGTCCCGCAGGGCAGCTTCCCGCTCGCCCGGCGCCTGGCCTGGGTGGCGGCCGCGACCGCCGAGTACAACCCCGAGCCGTACGAGAAGCTGGCCGCCGTCCTGCGCAACGGCGGCGAGGACGCCGACGCCCGCGAGGTCCTGCTCGCCAAGCAGCGCAGACGCCGCGAGACCCTGCCGCTCGCGGCGAAACTCTGGGGCTTCGCCCAGGACTGGACGGTGGCCTACGGCTACCGGCCCGGCCGTGCCGCCCTGTGGATGGCGGTGCTGTGGGCGGTGAGCGCGGTGGCCTTCACCCGCGCCGACCATCCGGCGATCAAGCCGGGCGAGCACCCGAACTGGAACCCCGCGCTCTTCACCCTCGACCTGCTGCTCCCGGTCATCAACCTCGGCCAGGACAGCTACTGGCAGCTGCGCGGCGGCTGGCAGTGGTTCGCGGCCATCCTGATCCTGCTCGGCTGGGTGCTCGCGACGACGGTCGCGGCGGGGGCGACCAGGCTGTTGCGAAGGAACTGAGGGGCTGCGGAGCCGCCCGGGAGCAGAGATTTTGCCAGCCCTTGACCATGTGTCAGGCAACCCGACGACTGATGCCAAAGCTTCACCGGCCACCCTCTGGCACTGCCCCGACCTGCGGATTTCAATACCCACACGATGGCACTCCTGCGCGCCCTGATCCGCACCGCACGAATGGTCAGGAACACACCGCTCCTCGCCTCCGGACTGACCCCCGACGACGAGGTGCTCCTCGACGCACCCGATGACCGCCTCGGCCCCGCGCTCGTCGCCGCGGGCCGCGGCGACCACGGGCCCGCCGCCAAACTGCTCGCCATGACGCGCGAGGGCAACGAATGGGAGAACCGCGACCGCTACACGACGCGTCTGGCCGCCTTCGCCCGCTCCCGCCCCGAGTGGTTCGACGACTGGCAGGCCGCCTCGCCGCACGACCCGGACGCGCTGCTCGTCAAGGCCGAGCTCGCGGTCGTCCGCGGCTGGGAGTCGCCCGCCCGCGCCGAGCTGCTTCGCGATACGGCGCCCCTGATCACCGCCGCCGCCGAAGCCGACCCGCGCGACCCCGTGCCGTGGCGGATCGCCCTGGACCACGCGCGCGGCACCCATGCCCCGCACTCGGTCTTCGACGAGCTCCGGGCCGAGGCGGTGCACCGCTCCTCCCACCACTACGGCTGCCACGCCTCGGCGCTCCAGTACCTCTCCGCGTCCTGGTACGGCTCGCACCGCCAGTGCTTCGACTTCGCCGAGCGGGCCGCCCGCGACGCACTGCCCGGCTCGCTGATCCAGGCGCTGCCCGCGCGGGCGGCGTTCGCGTATCTCACCAGCGCTTCGGGGAGCGTGCCGCGCGAGCGCCTGGACGCCGCGGCCGACCTGGGGATCGCCGTGTCCCGGGAGTACGAGGCCGGGGACCCCTGGCCCGCGGAGGTCCGCAACGTCCTCGCGTTCGTCCTGGTACGCCTGGAGCGGTGGAGCGACGCCCTGGAGCAGATGCGCCTCATCGGGCCTTATGCCACGTCCTTCCCGTGGGACCGGATGTCCGACGATCCGCTCGGCCAGTTCCTGGAACTGCGCGACGGCATACGCATCGAGGTGGCCTCCGGGACCCCGCTGCGCACCGGTGGCGGACGATTGGGGTCCGGCGACCATTAGGCTTGCAGCTCGTGACCACCGTCCGGCTTCCGCTCTTCCCGCTCAACTCGGTGCTGTTCCCGGGACTCGTGCTCCCGCTGAACGTGTTCGAGGAGCGTTATCGCGCCATGATGCGCGATCTGCTCAAGACTCCCGACGAGGAGCAGCGCCTCTTCGCGGTCGTCGCCATCCGTGACGGCCTCGAGGTCGCTCCGAGCGCCCCGGGCCTCCCGGACCCCACCTCACAGCCCGAGCAGGGCCCCACCGCCGGCTTCGGCGACGACCCGCTCAAGGCCTTCCACGCGGTGGGCTGCATCGCGGACGCGGCGACGATCAGGGAGCGCGCCGACGGCGGCTTCGAGGTGCTGGCCACCGGCACCACCCGCGTACGCCTGCACTCGGTGGACGCGTCGGGCGCCTTCCTGACCGCGGAGGTCGAGGAGCTGCCCGAGGATCCGGGCGAGGAGGCGGGCGCCCTCGCCGAGGGCGTCCTGCGGGCGTTCCGCGCCTACCAGAAGCGACTTGCCGGGGCGCGCGAGCGGTCCCTGTCCACGGGCGCCGAGCTGCCGGACGACCCGTCCGTGGTGTCGTACCTGGTCGCAGCCGCCGCCGTCCTCGACACCCCCACGAAGCAGCGGCTCCTGGAGGCGCCGGACACGGCGTCACGCCTGCACGACGAGCTGAAAGTCCTTCGCGCCGAGACCGCCATCATCCGTAATCTGCCGTCATTGCCCGCGACGGACCTCACGCGCGGCACCACAAGCCTCAACTGACACAGACCGCAACGGACTTGGGGCGCGAGCGCTTTGGCGAAGAAGCAGAAGAAACAGCAAGGGGGTGCGGGCGGCACCCCGGCGACGGTCGCCCTCACCGCGGCGGGCGCCGCCCACACGGTCCACGCCTACGAACACGATCCCGCGCACCCCTCGTACGGCGCGGAGGCGGCCCAGGCCATGGGCGTCTCCCCCGACCGGGTCTTCAAGACCCTGGTCGCGGAGGTCGACGGCGAGCTGACGGTGGCCGTGGTCCCGGTGGCGGGCACCCTGAACCTCAAGGCCCTGGCCACGGCGGTCTCGGGCAAGCGCGCGGTGATGGCGGACCCCGCGGCGGCCGAGCGCACCACGGGGTACGTACGGGGTGGCATCTCGCCCCTCGGCCAGCGCAAGAAGCTCCGCACGGTCCTGGACGACTCGGCCTCCTCGCACGCCACGATCTGCGTGTCGGCGGGCCGCCGGGGCCTGGAAGTGGAACTGGCCCCCGGTGACCTGGCGCGTCTCACGGGCGCGGTACTGGCCCCGATCGGGCGTGAATAGGCCCTCGACGGGGGCCGCGGCCTCGACTAGTACCACCCTCATGTCGAAGAAGACGCGCAAGAGGAAGTGGCGGGTGCGCAAGGGCAAGGCGAACCACGGAAGGCGCCCCGCCTGACGTCCACGACGGCCCCGAGGGGCGGTCTCACGCCCCGGTTGAGTCCGGGCCGCCCTCTGCCCGCCCGGGATCCCCGTAGGGCAGGGGGTACGGCTCGGGGTCCCGCGGCCCGAAGAGCCCGGTCAGTCCCAGGTGCACGAGCAGCGCGGCCACGGGCCAGGCGAGCAGCGCGCCCTTGGCCTTGAGCTCCATGGGAGCGTCGAACGCCACGCCCTTGCCCACGGACTTCGCATGGGCGACGACATCCGTCTCGGGCCCCAGGAAGATGCCCAGACGCCAGGCGAGCACGGCCCCCAGCAGGCTCCCCGCCGTCAGCCCGACGACCAGCGGAATGCCGCCCCGCCTGCGCAGCAGGAACACCACGGCGCCGCTCACCGCGCCGAACGCGAGCGCGAGCAGGGTGAACGTTCCGTCGACGCCGATCGCCTGCTCCCCCTCGGTGTCCTTGAGGTACACCGTCTCGCTGTCGGCGATCAACGGCACACGAGGCGCGAGCCACAGCCACAGCAGGCCGAGCAGCACGCCGCAGACAGCCACCACGACCGCGATCACCGCGGCCTGCCGCACTTCGGTCTTCATGCCAGGACCGTCCTCCTCGTCCGCCGGCAGGGGAACGGCTCCGGACGGCTCAGCGGCTTGCTGCCAGGGGTCGTGCGGGGGCCGGTCGTGGGGCGGCTGGGAGGGCGTCAGCGGTGCAGTCACCCACACATGGTGCCAGTACTACCTGGGGACCGCTTCACTGCACGGCACGGACCGCGTCATCGCACGGCCGCACGGCGGTACGCCCAGGTGGCGATCGCGAGCGAGGCGACGCCGACCCCCGCGCAGACGGCGAGATCGAGGGCGACGGTCGCCCAGTCCGGATGCGGCCCGAAGGTATGGGCGAACGCCTCGACCCCGTACGTCGAGGGCAGCAGGTCACGCGCGTACTGCAGGAACCCGGGCATCCGCTCGGCCGGCAGGACACCCAGGAGCAGCGCCGCCGACATGCCCAACTGGCCGAGCAGCGTGGCCAGTTCGGGACGGGGCGCGAGCAGGCCGAGGGCGGCGCCGAGCCCGGCGAGCGCGGCACCGGCCAGTGGGATCACCGCGGCGAGCACCCAGAGGTTCGCCATCGGGAGTCCGAAGAGACCGCACCCGACGACCGCGGTGACCAGGGTGCCCGGCACGGTGAACGAGGCGTAGGCGGCCGCGGCTCCGAGGACCACCGCGGCGGGCGGCACGGGCAGCGTGGCGTAGTGGTCGAGGCCGCCGTCGGCCCGCAGCTGCCCGAAGTACTGCGCGAGCAGGTTGAGCGCGACGAACGCGACGACGAGCACGGAGGACCCGGCGACGACGGCACGCGCCTCACCGCCCCCGTCCACGACGCCCCGCATCAGGATCATGATCCCGACGGACTGGAAGGTGGCCACGAAGAGCAGCGGGATGCGTGCGACGCGGGCCCGGGACAGCTGCGCCCGGTAGACGGCCGCGAGCGCGGGGAACAGCCGCGCACGGGGCCCCAGGGGCTCGGCGGCCTCGGCCTGCCACTCTCGGTCGTCGGCCCTTACGGCCGCTTCCAGGGGAACGGCACTCACCGAACGGTCCTCCTGCTGTCGCTGTTCATCCGTCCGGCGAAGGTCACGCCTTCACCAGCCCTTCCCCGTTCCCGCCCAGGGCGAGATACACGTCCTCCAGACTCGGTGTGGCCAAGGTGAAGTCGTCGAGCGCGGCGAAGGCGGCCCCGCCGGTGACCGCCGCGACGGCCGCCCGCGCCTCGTCGGGGGCCAGCCGCAGCGACCAGCGCCGGCCGGACTCCACCGCGGACGAGCGCAGCGCGGCGACCTCCGGGACGTCGAGCGGCGCCCGCTCCCGCCAGACGAGTTCGACCCGCACCTCGCCGGCGACCTGCTCCTTCAGCCCCACGGGGCTGTCACAGGCGATGACCTTGCCGTGTTCGAGGACGGCGACACGGTCGAGGACCGTCTCGGCCTCGATGACGTTGTGGGTGACGAGCAGCACCGTCGTGCCGTGCTCGGCCCTGCGCCGGTCGACGGCGCCCCAGACGGCGCGCCGCGCGATGGGGTCCATGCCGGTCGTCGGCTCGTCGAGGACGAGCAGCGGCCGCTGTCCCACCAGGGCGGTGGCGAAGCAGGCGAGCCTGCGCTGTCCGCCGGAAAGCTTCTTGAGCGGCCGCGAGGCGAGCGGGGTGAGCGCGAGCTCTTCGAGTACGCCGTCCCGCTCGGCCCGCGCGGCGCGGACGTCGAGGCCGCGCAGCCGCGCGGTCGTCTCGACGGCGAGCGAGACGGTCAGCTCGTCGAGCGCGGTGGACTCCTGGCCCAGGTACGCGAGGATCCGCGCGGCCCGCTCGGGGTGGCGCAGGATGTCGTGCCCGAGGATCTCGACGCTCCCGCTGTCGGGCCGCATCAGGCCGGTCAGCTGCCGTACGAGGGTGGACTTGCCGGCGCCGTTGGGTCCGAGGAGGCCGAAGATCTCGCCGCGCCTGACCTCGAGGCTGATGCCGTCGGTGGCGCGCACCTCGGGCGTCGCGGGCCTGCCGCGCCTGCCGCGGGCGGCGGGATAGGTCTTGACGAGGTCGCGCACCGCGCAGACGGCATCGCTGCCGTGACCCTGTCGGAGCCCCTGTCGGACTGCCTGTGCCGAGCGCGTACTCACGAAGGACGAGGGTACGGGGTCCCGCACCCGGTACGTCGCCCGGGGCGCCCAGTACGCCCCGTATCAGTCATCTGCGGACGTGTTCCGTCACTCGTTCGCGTGCCTGTTCGGTCACTCGCCGGAGCGGTCGCCCACCGGTGCGTGCTCCACCGCCGTGTGCACGTCGATCTCGCGCCAGAAGCCCGCCCGGATCGCGTACCGGTCGTGTTCGTCGATCTGGTCGTCCTTGTGGGCGAGCAGACCGAAGCGGGCCGCGTACCGCAGGAGCTCGCCGTCGACGCGGTGCGGGATCCGCGGATACATCGTCGAGAGCTTCTGCAGGTTGTGCTGTTCCGGCAGACGGGCCATCCAGCGGCGCGCGAACACCTGCCCGACCTCGAAGGGGTCACCGCCGACGGTGGTGATGTCCTCCTCGCGGTCCGCCCAGCGCTGCTCGGCCGTCGTCAGCTGGGCGAGCGTCGGCAGGGCCGCGGCCTCCGGGCTCTCCGCGGCGCCGCCGGGGCGCTCGACCCAGCCCTTGTCGGAGGACCAGCGCAGCGTGGCGTTGGTGGGGTCCTTGCCGACCGCGGTGCCGGGGCCGCGCAGGGCGGCCAGGTCCTTGGGGGTGGGCACGCCCTTGCCCGGCGGGATGTGGTGGGCGCCGCCGCTGTCGCCGTTGGCCCCGGCTTCGGCGTGCCGGACGTCCTGCGCGTGCTGGGCGTGCGGCCCGTCATGGCCGTGCCGGCCGACTCCGGCGGCCTCGTCGGCGGCGCGCTGGGCGCTGGCCGCGAGCGCGGACTCCGGCAGGGGCGCGGAGAGGATGGCGGCGATCTCGGGGCGCGGGACGGGAGAGGGCGCGCAGACGCCGGTGAGCTCCTTGGGGCGTACGGCCTTGGTGATCCAGACCCGGTCGAGGACGCGCCGCTCGTCGGCCTCGGCCACGAGGTCCTCGGACTGGTTGTAGTCCCCGTCGGCGGCCTGGACGGCCCACAGGTGGACGGCGACGCCGTGCTCCTTGGCGGCCATCATGCCGGGCAGCAGGTCCCCGTCGCCGGTGACGAGCACGATGTCCGAGCAGGCGCGGTTGCGGGCAAGCTCCGTCAGCTCGGCGTGCATGGCGGCGTCGACGCCCTTCTGGGCCCACCGTCCGTCGCTGCGGGTCAGGGCGCCGAGCCGGACCGTCACGCGGGGCATGACGCGCAGCCTGCGGTGCTCGGGCTGCGGCACGCGGTCAGGGGCTCCGTCGAACCAGTAGATCCGGAGCAGGGGGCGCTCGGTGTCGGATTCCGCGCGCTCACGGATGCCCTGGATCAGGGCGGTGTGATCGACGGTGATCCGGGACCGGGACGGCTCGCCCGCGAGGAGACTCGCGGCGGCACCCAGCAGATACCCGGCGTCCACCAGGACGATGCAGCGGTCCACGCGATCCACCCTCTTTCCCTGGAGATTCCCTGGAAGCAATGGTTCGGGTTTCCTTCGAGTCTGCCCGACCCGGCGGAGGTTAACGGCCGGAACTCGATCTTCGGCGTGGCGTATCGCGACTTCACTCTCCGACAGGGCTTATTACGCACGGTAATTCTCTGAAATGCGCAGCTTGTCGCCGTATGTGAATCTGGTCGCGTCCTGGCCCCCAGATCCCCCTCAGGAGGAAGATCACCATGGCCAAGAACAAGAACCGCAAGCAGGGTGGCGACCAGAACCGCGCTTCGGCCGCCGAGCAGGCCCAGGAGCAGGCCAAGTCGTCCGCGGAGCAGGCCGAGCAGCGCGTGCAGTCCAACGTGCAGGCACAGGGCAGCCCGTCCGAGGTCGCGCGCAAGCACCAGCGCCGCTTCGGCCACAACTGACGCCCACGCAGGCGGATAAGCGTGAAGGGGCGCACCCGGAGTTCCGGGTGCGCCCCTTCATACGAGACCGGCCTCTACCCGGCCAGGCAGGACGGGCCGAGGAGCACCTTCAGGTCGCCGAAAAGGGCGGGATCCGGCTGCACGCGGTGGCGGTCGAGCCGCAGCACCGTCGTCTTCTGGGCCCCCTGGAGCTTGATCCGCACCTCGCTGTTGCCGCGGTGGTGGCTGAGGATCTCGCCGAGTCGGCTGACCATCGGCGGCGTCACCTTCACCGTCGGGATGGTGATCAGGACGGGCGCGTTGGTGCCCGCGTTCGACAGGTCGGGGACCTGCATCTCCATCGCGACCAGGCGCGGCACGTCCTCGCGCTTGTCGAGGCGTCCCTTGACGAACACCACGGCGTCCTCGACGAGTTGGGTGGACACCAGCTGATAGGTCGCCGGGAAGAACATGCACTCGATGGAGCCCGCGAGGTCCTCGACGGTCGAGATCGCCCAGGCGTTGCCCTGCTTGGTCATCTTGCGCTGCAGGCCGGAGATGATGCCGCCGATGGTGACGATCGAGCCGTCCGAGTAGTCACCGCCGGTGAGTTGGCCGATGCCCGCGTCGGCCTTGTCGGAAAGGACGTGCTCCAGGCCGAACAGCGGGTGGTCGGAGACGTACAGACCGAGCATCTCCCGCTCCTGGGCGAGCAGATACGTCTTCTCCCACTCGTCGGTGGAGAACTCCACGTCGAGTCCGAAGCCCGGCTCGCCGCCGGTCTCCTCGCCCCCTCCGAAGAGGTCGAACTGCCCCTCCGCCTCCTTGCGCTTGACCTGCACCACGTTGTCGATCATGGGTTCGTACTGCGCGGTCAGGCCCTTGCGGGTGTGTCCCATGGTGTCGAAGGCGCCCGCCTTGATCAGTGACTCCGTGGTGCGCTTGTTGCAGGCGGCGGCCTCGACCTTGTCGAGGTAGTCGGGGAAGGAGGCGAACTTCCCCTTGGCCTTGCGCGAGCGGACGATCGACTCGACCACGTTCGTGCCGACGTTGCGGACGGCCTCCAGGCCGAAGAGGATCACGTCGTCGCCCTGGGCGGCGAAGTTGTGCACGGACTCGTTCACGTTGGGCGGCAGGACCTTGATGCCCATGCGCCGGCACTCGTTCAGGTAGATGGCCGACTTGTCCTTGTCGTCCTTCACCGAGGTGAGCAGCGCGGCCATGTACTCGGCGGGGTAGTTCGCCTTGAGGTAGGCGGTCCAGTACGTGACGAGGCCGTACGCGGAGGAGTGCGCCTTGTTGAACGCGTATCCCGCGAAGGGCACCAGGACGTCCCACAGGGCCTGGATCGCGGCGTCCGAGTAGCCGTTCTTCTTGGCGCCCTCCTGGAACAGGACGAAGTTCTTCGCCAGCTCGTCGGGCTTCTTCTTGCCCATCACGCGGCGCAGGATGTCGGCTTCGCCGAGGGAGTAGCCGGCGATGATCTGCGCGGCCTTCTGCACCTGCTCCTGGTACACGATGAGGCCGTAGGTCAGGCCGAGCGTCTCCTTCAGGGGCTCTTCGAGCTCCGGGTGGATCGGCGTGATCTCCTGGCGGCCGTTCTTGCGCTCCGCGTAGTTGATGTGCGAGTTCATGCCCATCGGGCCCGGGCGGTAGAGCGCCGATACGGCGGAAATGTCCTCGAAGTTGTCGGGCTGCATCTGGCGGAGCAGCGAACGCATCGGGCCGCCGTCGAACTGGAAGACGCCGAGCGTGTCACCGCGGCAGAGCAGTTCGAAGGTCTTCGGGTCGTCCAGCGGGAGCGAGAGCATCTCCAGGTCGATGCCCTTGTCGTTCCGCACCATCTTGACGGCGTCGTCCATGATGGTCAGATTTCGCAGACCCAGGAAGTCCATCTTGAGCAGGCCGAGCGACTCGCACTGGGGGTAGTCCCACTGCGTGATCGTCACGCCGTCCGTGTGCCGCACCCAGATCGGCGCGTGGTCCACGATCGGCTCGCTGGACATGATCACGCCGGCCGCGTGCACGCCCATCTGCCGGACCAGGCCCTCGACGCCCTTGGCGGTGTCGATGACCTTCTTGACGTCCGGTTCGTTCTCGTACATCCCCCGGATCTCGCCCGCCTCGCTGTAGCGCGGGTGCTTGGGGTCGGTGATGCCGGAGAGGTCGATGCCCTTGCCGAGGACGTCGGCGGGCATCGCCTTGGTGAGGCGGTCGCCCATCGCGTACGGATATCCGAGCACGCGCGCGGAGTCCTTGATGGCGTTCTTCGCCTTGATCTTTCCGTACGTGCCGATCATGGCGACCTTGTCGGCGCCGTACTTCTCGGTCACGTACCGGATCACCTCGACGCGCCTGCGCTCGTCGAAGTCGATGTCGACATCGGGCATGGAGACGCGCTCGGGGTTGAGGAACCGCTCGAAGATCAGGCCGTGCGTGATGGGGTCGAGGTCGGTGATGCCCATGGCGTACGCGACGATCGAGCCTGCCGCGGAGCCACGGCCCGGGCCCACCGCGATGCCGTTGTTCTTGGCCCACATGATGAAGTCGGCGACCACGAGGAAGTAGCCCGGGAAGCCCATCTGGATGATGATGTCCATCTCGTACTCGGCCTGCTGCTGCCGGTCCTCGGGGACACCGCCCGGGTAGCGGCGGTTCATGCCGACCCGGACCTCCTCCTGGAACCAGGTGACCTCGGTGAAGCCCTCCGGGATGTCGAACTTCGGCATGAGGTCGCGCTTCTCGAACATGCCGGTGGTGTCGATTTGCTCGGCCACCAGGAGCGTGTTGCGGCAGCCCTCCTGCCAGGCGTCGGAGGAGTCGATGGCGTACATCTCGTCCGTGGACTTCAGGTAGTAACCGGTGCCGTCGAAGCGGAAGCGGTCCGGGTCCGAGAGGTTCTTGCCGGTCTGGATGCAGAGCAGGGCGTCGTGCGCGACGGACTCGTGCGCGTACGTGTAGTGCGAGTCGTTCGTCACCAGGGGCGGGATGCCGAGCTTCTTGCCGACCCTCAGCAGGTCGTCGCGGACCCGGCGCTCGATGTCGATGCCGTGGTCCATCAGCTCCAGGAAGTACCGGTCCTTGCCGAAGATGTCCTGGTACTCGGCGGCGGCCTTCACGGCCTCGTCGAACTGGCCGAGGCGCAGCCGGGTCTGGAGCTCTCCGGAGGGGCAGCCGGTGGAGGCGATCAGGCCCTCCGACCACTGGGAGATCGTCTCCTTGTCCATGCGCGGCCACTTCTGCAGCCAGCCCTCGGCGTACGCGTCCGACGACAGCCGGAAGAGGTTGTGCAGACCGGTGTTGTTCGCCGCCCAGATCGTCTTGTGGGTGTAACCACCGGAACCGGACACGTCGTCACGCTTCTGATGCGGCTGGCCCCACTTGATCTTCCGCTTGTTGCGGCGGGACTCGGGCGCCACATACGCCTCGATGCCGATGATCGGCGTCACGCCCGCCTTCTGCGCCGAGTGGAAGAAGTCGTACGCCCCGTGGAGGTTGCCGTGGTCGGACATGGCGACGTGCGTCATGCCCATCTCATTACAGGCGTCGAACATGTCCTTGAGCCGCGCGGCACCGTCCAGCAGCGAGTACTGGGTGTGGACGTGGAGGTGCGTAAAGGGCGGCTTGGTCACGGGGAAGGCCTCCGGAGAACGGGTGGCGACAGGCTGCGGGCAGTCTGGGGGGACAGCGTGGAAGTCTAATCCGGAGCACTGACAAGCGGCGGGCACTCGGGGGTACCGTCGTGCGTTGGACAGGTCGGAACACCTGTCCAAAATGTCATGCAGCACCTGGCACCACCCGTTACCTGGAGGCACCCCGCGATGTCGGACCCGCAGCCCACCGCTGAGCAGCGCGGCGAGCAGATCCTCTCCGTCTTCGACACCGCGTTCGGCGAGCTGCTCGCCGCGGACCCCGCGGCGTTCCGGGTGAAGTTCCGGAAGATGGCCGGTTCCGCCTTCGCGTTCTACCGCGGCACGGCCTGCCTCTTCTACGGGGACCTGGAGCGCGAGCAGCACGGCGGTCCCTACCTGGACGAGCGCACGGGGCGGGTGTGGATCCACGGCGACCTGCACGCGGAGAACTTCGGCACGTACATGGACGCCCAGGGCCGCCTGATCTTCAACGTGAACGACTTCGACGAGGCGTACGTCGGCCCCTTCACCTGGGACCTGAAGCGCTTCGCCGCCTCCGTGGCCCTCATCGGGTACACGAAGGCGCTGAGCGACGAGCAGATCACCGACCTGGTCCGGATCTACGCGGCGGCGTACCGCGAGCGCATCCATGACCTGGCGACCGGCGCCAAGAGCGACGAGGTGCCGCCCTTCACCCTGGACACCGCCCAGGGCCCGCTCCTCGACGCGCTGCGCGACGCGCGTTCGCTCACCCGCTTCGGCCTCCTGGACTCCATGACGGAGATCCGCGACTTCGAGCGCCGCTTCGCCCCGGGCGGCGGCTCCATCGAGCTCGACGCGGCCACGCGGTACAAGGTGCTCGCCGCCTTCGACGGCTATCTGGAGACGCTGCCCGAGTCCTCGCTCACCCGCCCCGACTCGTATCGCGTCAAGGACGTAGTGGGCCGGCGCGGCATCGGCATCGGCTCCGCGGGACTGCCCTCGTACAACATCCTCCTGGAGGGCAACAGCGACGCGTTGGAGAACGACGTCGTGATCTACCTCAAGCAGGCGCAGACCCCGGCCGTCTCGCGGCACATCACCGACGGCGCGGCCCGCGACTACTTCCGGCACGAGGGCCACCGCACGGTCATCTCGCAGCGCGCGCTGCAGGCGCACGCCGACCCGTGGCTGGGCTGGACCGAGCTGGACGGCTCCGGACAGCTGGTCGCCGAGGTCTCTCCGTACGCCGTGGACCTGGACTGGTCGGACATCGACGACTGGGAGGAGATCGCCGCGGTCATCGCCGACCTGGGCCGCGCCACCGCCACGATGCACTCCGCGGCGGACGACGAGAGCGGCCACTCGGACCTGGTGCCGTTCTCCACGGAGCGCGCGATCGACGCCGCCATCGCGGCGGACGAAGAGGGCTTCGGTGACCTGCTCGTGGACTTCGCGCACGAGTACGGCGCGCGGGCCCGCAGGGACCACCAGATCTTCGTCGACCTGTTCCGTAACGGCCGGATCCCGGGTCTGTAGGCACGGAGCCGACGCCGGGTGAGCCGTAGACGTAACTCATAGGCACCCTTTAGGGCTGCCTTACGGGAGCGCATGGCACACTCGGCTGCGCCATGGACATATCCGGGACCCAGCTCAGAGCCGTGCGCGCGGCCCTCTTCACGACGCTCGTCGTGACGCTCTCCGCCGCGTCGCACGTCCTGCTGTCCCGCGCCCCGCTGCCGCTGACCACCGTCGCGGTGATCTCCGCCGCGGTCTTCGTCATCGCGTACGCCCTGGCGGGGCGCGAGCGTGGCTACGGCCGCATCGCCGCCCTGCTGATCCCCCTCGAGCTGGCCGCCGACACGGTGTTCACCGCGGGCCAGCACGTCTGTTACGGCCAGGCGGGCGGCCCCGTCGCGGGTCCGCTGCGCTCCGTCGGCTTCGACGTGCTGTGCGGCGGCACCGGCGTCGGCACCCCGCTGGCCCAGATGACCGGCGGCGACGGACACCGTGCCGCCGTGCTGCTCGCCGACGCCGATCCCGGCGCCGCCTGGCTGCTGCTCGGCGCACACATCACGGTCGGCCTGCTCGCGGCGGCCTGGCTGCGGCGCGGGGAACGCGCCCTGGCCCAGGTGCTGCGCGCGGTGGGCGCCTCCACCTTCCGGCCGCTGCTCGTCGCGGTCGCCGCGGCGGGCATCCGCCCGCGGCCCGTCCTGCGGGCCGCCCGCCCCGCGCGCCGGGTGCGTACCGCGCGTACGCGGCTTCTCGTGCACTTCGTGGGACGGCGTGGACCGCCGTGCTCGGCCGTCTTCGCCTGAGCACCACCGTCCCCACGCACGTCACCCCTACGGAGAACGACATCATGAGCAAGCGCAACAGCCAGGCCGCCAAGTCGGCGGCCCGCGAGCGGATCCGCGCCCAGCAGGAAGCCGAGCGCAAGCGCCAGAAGCGGAAGCGGTCGATGGTCGTCGGCGTCTCGGTCGTCGCCGTCCTGGCGATCGCGGGCGGCGTCGGCTACGCCGTCATGCAGGCCAACAAGCCCGACCACTGGGAAGCCGCCAAGGACGAGAAACTGGTCAAGCCGACCAACTCCGCCGGCACGGACGGCACGACCGTCGTCATCGGCAAGGACAGCGCCAAGAAGACCCTCAAGGTCTACGAGGACCCGCGCTGCCCGGTCTGCGCCAGCTTCGAGCAGACCGTGGGCCCGACGGTCGAGAAGGACCTGAAGGACGGCAAGTACAAGATCCAGTTCATCGGCGCCTCGTTCCTCGACCGCAACCTCACGGGTGAGGGCTCCAAGAACGCGCTCAGCGCGCTCGGTGCCGCCCTGAACGTGAGCGACCAGGCCTTCCTCGACTACAAGAAGGCCCTGTTCGCCAAGGAGAACCACCCCTCCGAGACGGAGGACAAGTTCGCGGACGACGCGGTCCTGACCAAGATCGCGAACCAGGTCCCCGAGCTCAAGAAGAGCAAGACCTTCGCGAAGGACGTCAAGGACGGCACGTACGACCGCTGGGCCCTGGAGATGTCGCAGAAGTTCGACGACAACAAGGACGGCGTCGACGGCACGCCCTCCTTCGTCATGGACGGCAAGAAGCTGACCGGCTCCGACAAGAAGAACGCGCCCTCGACGGTCGAGGAGTACAAGACGGCCATCGACGCGGCGCTCAAGGCCTGAGCGGACCTGAAGGCCGTCGGCTGAACGGCACTTGACACAAGAGCGGGCGAACATTTCACGTTCGCCCGCTCTTGGCGATTACTGATCAGTAAGGTAATCGCCCGTGACCAGTCGAATCAGCGCACACAGATCGCTCAACTCCCCGGCCCCGAGCCGCCGTACGGTCGTCAAGGCCGCTGCCGCCACCGCGGCCCTCGCGCCGCTCGCCGCCGCTCCCCTCGCCCACGCCGCCGAGGGCCCCGCGTTCCACCACGGCGTCGCGTCGGGAGACCCGCTGCCTGACGGCGTCCTGCTGTGGACCCGCGTGACGCCGACACCGGAGGCCACGCCGGGCTCCGGCAAGGGCCCCGACACCGAAGTGCGCTGGGAGATAGCCAAGGACAAGGGCTTCACCCAGGTCGTCGGCCACGGCAGCACGACCGCGCGGGCCACGGCCGACCACACGGTCAAGGCCGACGTAAGGGGCTTGAACCCTGCCACCACCTATTACTTCCGCTTCTCCGCGGGTGACACGCACTCCCCCGTGGGCCGCACCCGCACCACCCCCGCCCACGAAGCGGCGGCCCCCGGCGTCCGGTTCGGGGTGGTGTCCTGCGCCAACTGGGAGGCGGGCTACTTCTCCGCGTACCGCCACCTCGCGGCCCGCACCGAGCTCGACGCGGTGCTGCACCTCGGCGACTACCTCTACGAGTACCCGAGCGGCGAGTACCCCGCCGCCAAGTACGCCGTGCGGCAGCACGAGCCGCGGCACGAGATCGTCAGCCTCGCCGACTACCGCACCCGGCACGGCGCCCACAAGACCGACCCGGACGCGCAGGCGATGCACGCCACGCACCCCCTGATCGCGATCTGGGACGACCACGAGTTCGCCGACAACACCTGGTCCGGCGGCGCGGTGAACCACTCCCCGGAGTCCGAGGGCGACTGGGCGCAGCGCATGGCGGCCGCCAAGCAGGCCTACTTCGAGTGGATGCCCGTACGCCCTTCTACCGAAGGGACCGTCTACCGCCGCCTGCGCTTCGGCAAGCTGGCCGATCTGCACCTGCTCGACCTGCGCTCCTTCCGCTCCGAGCAGGCCGGCTTCGGCAGCGGTGACGTGGACGACCCGGACCGTACGATCACGGGCCGCGCCCAGCTCGACTGGCTGAAGGCGGGCCTGGCCTCGTCCGACGCCTCCTGGAAGCTGGTCGGCACCTCGGTGATGATCTCGCCGGTGGCCTTCGGCTCCGTGCCGGCCCATCTCCTGGAGCCCATCGCGGAGTTGCTCGGACTGCCCAAGGAAGGCCTCGCCATCAACGGCGACCAGTGGGACGGCTACACCGACGACCGCAAGGAGCTCATCTCCCACCTGGTCGACAAGGCGATCCGGAACACGGTCTTCCTCACCGGGGACATCCACATGGCCTGGGCGAACGACGTACCGGTCAGGGCCGCCACGTACCCCGGATCGCCCTCCGCGGCCACGGAGTTCGTGGTCACGTCCGTGACCTCCGACAACGTGGACGACATGCTGCACGTCGCCCCGCACACCCTCTCGCTGGTCGCGGTCGGCGCGGTGAAGGCGGCCAACCGCCACGTGAAGTGGCTGGACATGGACTCGCACGGCTACGGCGTCCTCGACGTCACCGCCGAGCGCTCGCAGATGGACTACTACGTCCTGTCCGACCGAAAGGACCCCAAGGCGACGTCCAAATGGGCCCGTTCGTACCGCACCCTCAGCGGCACCCAGCGGGTCGAGCGGGCGTACGCGCCGGTGCGCTGACCGGGTCACGTGCGGCGCTGCCGGAGCCGCCCCTTACTCTGACGGCATGAGTGACCCGGGGGACGTGGTTGACGGTCGTTTCGAGCTCATCGAGCGGCTCGGCAGCGGAGGCATGGGCACGGTGTGGCGGGCGCGCGACACCGTGCTGCACCGCGAGGTGGCCCTCAAGGAGGTGCGCCCCGCCCTGCACGAGCTGACGGACGACCAGTCGCGCGTCCTGCGGGAGCGGGTCCTTCGCGAGGCAAGGGCGCTGGCCCGGCTCAATCACCCCCATGTGGTGACGATCCACCACATCGTGGACACGGGCCCGCACCCCTGGCTGGTGATGGAGCTACTGCCGGGGCGCACGCTCCAGGACCTCCTGGAGCAGGGCACCTTGCCGCCCCGGGAGGCGGCGCGCATCGGCCGCCAGCTGCTCTCGGCGCTGCGCGTCGCCCACGCGGCGGGCATCCTGCACCGGGACGTGAAGCCCGCGAACATCCTGCTGCGGGAGGAGACCCCCGGCACCGGCGTCTCCGTGGTCCTCACCGACTTCGGCATCGCCTCGCTCCAGGGCTCCACGCAGCTCACCGCGACCGGCGACCTGATCGGGTCGCCGGAGTACATCGCGCCCGAGCGCATCCGCGGCACCGACCGGGGCCCGGCGGGCGACCTCTGGTCACTCGGCGTCGTCCTGTACGTCGCCGTGGAGGGCGTCAGCCCGCTGCGCCGCGCCACGACCCTCGCCACGCTCGCCGCCGTCCTCGACGCCCCGGTGCCGCCGCCGGTGCGCTCCCAGGCGCTCACGCCGGTCCTGACCGCCCTGCTGGTGCGGGACCCGGCGCTGCGCCCGGACGCGGAGCGCCTCGACGCGATGCTCGCCGACGTGGCCGATGGCGTCACCCGGCAGCCGACGCTGGTCTCGGAGCAGCCGGCGGCACTGGTGGTGCCGCCGCCCGCCGAGTCCCCAAGACGTACGCCTGTGCTCGTCGCGGCGGTCTCGGTGGCGCTCGCTCTGGTGGCCGGTGCCGCACTGGTGCTCGCGCTGCGGGACGGGACGAAGACGGACCGGGCGCAGGGCAAGGGCGGTGCGCGCGCCTCCGCGGAGGCTTCGCCCGAAGCGTCGCCGAAGCCCGGCAGGACACCCGGGCACCCGGAGTCCTCGCCCGGCGACCCGCCCGCGTCCGGCAGCTGGATCGCCCAGCTCTTCTCCGAGCCCGTGGGCTCGAGCACCGACGACCGCGACCGCCGGCTCGCGGCCGTGCGCGAGGACGTGCCGGAGGCGCGCTACCTGCGCAGCGACGACTACGCGTCGCTGCGGCCGGGCTTCTGGGTGATCTACGCTCCTGGGCCGTTCGCGGACGGCCGGGCCGCGCTGCGGTTCTGCGCCGAGCGCGGCAGGACCACCGACAAGGACTGCGCGGGGCGCTACCTCAGCTCCAGCGACGCCGACTTCGGCATCATGTGCAAGCCGCCCGCCAGCGCCCCGGTGGGACGCTGCACGCGCGCGTGAAGGGCGGCCACGTGATGCCACGCGGCTGCCGGGTGACGGGTGACGGGCGACGCTGCCGGGTGACGGGCTACAGCGTCTCCAGGAAGCCGATCGCCGTCCGCCACGCCGCCTCCGCCGCCTCGGCGTCGTAGTCGTCCAGGTCCGGGTCGGTGAAGATGTGACCGGCTCCCGCGTAGCGGTAGACCTCGACGTCGGCGCCCGTGCGGCCCATCTGGAGGTACCACGCGCTCAGCCAGTCGTCCGTCTCGAACGGGTCCGGCTCGGCGACGTGCAGCTGCACCGGCAGCTCGTCCGCCGTCGTGTTCTCCGCGATGTCCGACGTGCCGTGCAGGAGCAGCAGTCCGCGCGCCTTGTCGTCGCCGAGGGCCAGGGTCTGCGCGGTGGCGGCGCCGAACGAGAACCCGGCGTAGACGAGACCCCGCTCGGAGTAGGGCGCGGCGGCCAGGATCGCCCTCTTCAGGAGCTCGTCCTTGCCGAGCTCGTCCTTGAAGGCCATGCCTTCCTCGACCGTGTCGAAGGTGCGCCCGTCGAACAGATCGGGCGTCCACACCTCGTGGCCTTCCGCGCGCAGCCGGTCGGCCGCCGCGTGCACCGCGGGCCGCAGCCCGTACGTCGAGTGGAAAAGCATGATGTTCATGAGGCCATCGTGCCACCTACCCTCGGGGGCATGGAGAACGTACTGCGTCCGTTGATCGTGGTCGGCGGCTCGGTCGTGCTCACGCTGGCCGTGGTTTGGCTGGCCGATGTGCTGCTGCGCCGGGCCGACGACCGTCACCCCGACAACCCACTGTGGGGCCTGCTGCGCCGCTGCCGGCTGCCCTCTCAACTGGCCCTGTGTGCTGCACTGCTGCGCGGCTCATTCGAACAAGCGGAGATCGGGAAGGACCATTCGGCGGGTATCGCGCAGACCCTGACCCTGGTGCTCATCGGGTCGGTGGCCTGGCTCCTCGTCCGCATCGCGACCGCCATCGTGGAGGCCACCTACGCCCAGTACGCCAACGCGCACCGCGATCCGGCCCGCGTCCGGCGGGTGCGTACGCAGGTCACCCTCATCCAGCGGGTGGTCACCGCGATCGTCGGTGTCGTGGCCGTCGGGGCGATGCTGCTGACCTTCCCCGCCATGCAGGCGGCCGGGACGTCGCTGCTCGCGTCGGCCGGTGTGCTCGGCATCGTCGCGGGCGTCGCCGCCCAGTCCACGCTGTCGAATCTCTTCGCGGGGCTGCAGATCGCCTTCGGCGACATGGTGCGGATCGGCGACACGGTCGTCGTGGACGGCGAGTGGGGCACGATCGACGAGATCACCCTGACCTTCCTGGCCGTACGGACCTGGGACGAGCGCCGGATCACGATGCCGGTGTCCTACTTCGTGTCGAAGCCCTTCGAGAACTGGTCGCGCGGCGGCGCCCAGATGACCGGCACGGTCTTCTTCCAGCTGGACCACACGGCGCCCATCACCGAGATGCGCGAGAAGCTCCAGGACATCCTGCGCGAGTGCGCCGCCTGGGACGGCAGGGACTGGGGCCTCGCGGTCACCGACACCACACCGAACACGATCCAGGTCCGCGCCCTGGTCACCGCCAAGGACGCGGACGACATCTGGACGGTGCGGGTCACCGTGCGCGAGCACCTGGTCCGCTGGCTGACCGAACACCACGCGTACGCGTTGCCCAAGGTCAGCACGGCCTGGGCCGAACTGCCGCCGGCCGACGACGGTCCGCATCCGCCGCCGCCGATCGTGCCCCGCACGGGCCGGGGCTGAACCCGGGCCCTCTCAGGACCGCAGGCTGCGTACGTCGAGCTGGTGCAGGACCCGGTCGACGATCTCCGGATCGGCGCCGGGTTCACTGCGCGCGGCGAGGATCTCGTGACGCGCGGCGGACATCATGTCGCGCTGGATGCGCTGGACCGCCTTGAGACGGTCGGCGCGCTTGGAGTACCGCTCGCGCCGCTCGTCGTCGACGATGTCGGGGCTGATCCTGGCCCCGATGTCGAAGGCGCCGCGCAGGAGCCGCTCCGAGAGGTCCTCGGGCAGTTCCTCGACCTCCTCGATCTCCTTCAGGCGGCGCTTGGCCGCCTTCGCCGCCCGGACGGCGAGATCACGCTCGACGGCCCGCTCGGCGTCCGTGTCCGCGCGCACCCCGAGCTTCCTCACCAGCCAGGGCAGGGTGAGCCCCTGCACGACGAGCGTGGCCATGATCACGCAGAAGGCGATGAAGATGATCTCGTCGCGGGCCGGGAAGGGGTCGCCGCTCTCCGTCTTGAGCGGAATGGCCAGGGCGAGGGCGACAGACGCCACGCCGCGCATCCCGGACCACCACATGACGACGGTCTCGCGCCAGGTCGTGGGGATGTCCTCGTCGTAGTCCCGCAGCTTGTGCAGCCGCTTGGCCAGCCAGGTCGCGGGCAGCAGCCACAGCAGCCGTACGCCGATGACGACGGCGACGACGGCCGCGCCCCAGCCGATCATCTGCAGCTCACGGCCGTTCGCCGTGCCGAAGACGTTGTGCAGTTCGAGCCCGATGAGCCCGAAGGCGACGCCGGTGACCAAGGTGTCGACGATCTGCCAGAACGTCTGCCCGGTGATCCGGCCGAGCACGTCGTCCGCGTCGGCGCCGTGCTCCGCCAGGTAGAGCGCGGTGGTCAGTACGGCGAGCACGCCGGAGCCGAGCAGCTCCTCGGCGAGCACGTAGCTCACGAAGGGCACGAGCAGCGTCAGGCCGGTCTGCAGGGTGGCCTCGCCGAGCACCCCCATGAGCTTGTTGGTCAGCCAGCCGAGCGCGACGCCCACGGCGACGGCGACCACCCCGGAGAGCACCAACTGCCCCACCGCCGACGGCCAGGAGAAGGTCCCGCTGATCGCCGCCGCGATCGCCACGTGGTAGAGCACGATCGCCGTGACGTCGTTGAAGAGACCCTCCCCCTCCAGGATCGACACGAGCCGCCGCGGCAGCCCGAGCGACCCGGCGACGGCGGTCGCGGCGACCGGATCGGGCGGCGCCACGAGCGCGCCGAGGGCCACGGCCGCGGCGATCGGCAGCCCCGGGACCACCGAGTTGGCGATGGCGGCAACCGCGGCGGTCGTCACGAAGACGAGGGCCACGGCGAGCAGGAAGATGGGTCGTCTGTTGGCCGCGAACTGCCGCCAGGAGGTCCGCTGGACGGCCGCGTACAGCAGGGGCGGAAGGACCAGCGGCAGGATGTAGTCGGGCGGGATCTCGACGTTCGGGACCCAGCTGACGAAGGCGAGCACGATCCCGGCCAGCGTCATGAGGACGGGCGCGGGCAGCCCGAGCCGCTCCCCCAACGGCACCGTCACGACAGCACCGAGCAACAGAATGAGCAGCAGCGCCAGTTGGTCCACGGTGCGCCCTCCGGCGGTTCGAGACGGTTCGAGGCAGCTCGCCGGCCCGGGACGGTCCGAGCCTCAGCCGATCAAGACCTCAACCCTGCCACGCGTTCCCCGCGAACCGGCCGATGCCCCTCCGGGCGCCCGCGCGGCTCGCTAGCCCAGCGACTTGCGCATCGCCCGGTGCGGGATCCCCGCGTCCGGGAACTCGGGGCCGTAGACCTCGTACCCCAGGCGCTCGTAGAACCCGAGGGCGTGCGTCTGGGCGTGCAGGTCGACGGCGGTGAGGCCACGCGCGCGTGCCGCGTCCTCTATCGCCCGCACCAGGGCCGCGCCCACCCCGAGGCCGCGCGCCTCCTTGGTCACCGCGAGCCGGCCGAGCGCGCCCACCAGGGCGTCCCCGCCGTTCTTCGCGGCGGCCGCCGCACCGGTGAGCAGGCGGCCCGTGCCCAGCGGAAGACCGTCGTCGCGGACCGCGATGACGTGCACCGCGTCGGCGTCGTACGCGTCGTACTCAAGGTCCTCGGGGACCTGCTGCTCGACGACGAAGACTTCCTTGCGGACCGCGAAGCAGGCCTCCAGGTCGTCGGTCCCCACCGCGACCCGGCAGGTGACCCCGGCGCTCATTCGCTCTCCGCCCGGACGCGGTCAAGCGCCTGCTGGAGGTCGTCCGGATACGTGCTCTCGAACTCCACCCACTGCCCGTCACCGGGGTGCTCGAAGCCGAGCCGCACCGCGTGCAGCCACTGGCGGGTGAGACCGAGCCGCTTGGCGAACGTGGGGTCGGCGCCGTACGTCAGGTCGCCCACGCACGGGTGGCGGTGGGCCGCCATGTGCACGCGGATCTGGTGCGTGCGGCCCGTCTCCAGCTTGATGTCGAGCAGCGAGGCCGCGCGGAACGCCTCGATGAGGTCGTAGTGCGTGACGGAGGGCTTGCCCTCGGCCGTGACCGCCCACTTGTAGTCGTGGTTCGGGTGGCGGCCGATGGGGGCGTCGATCGTGCCGCTCATCGGGTCGGGGTGACCCTGCACGAGCGCGTTGTAACGCTTGTCGACCGTGCGCTCCTTGAACTGCCGCTTCAGGGAGGTGTACGCGCGCTCCGACTTCGCGACCGCCATCAGGCCGGAGGTGCCCACGTCCAGGCGGTGCACGATGCCCTGGCGCTCGGCGGCACCGGAGGTCGAGATGCGGTACCCGGCCGCCGCAAGGCCGCCGATCACCGTGGTGCCGGTCCAGCCGGGGCTCGGGTGCGCGGCCACGCCCACCGGCTTGACGATCACGAGGATGTCGTCGTCGTCATGGATGATCTCCATGCCCTCCACGGGCTCGGCGACGATCTGCACCGGAGCGGGCGCCTGCGGCATCTCCACCTCCAGCCAGGCGCCGCCATGCACACGCTCGGACTTGCCGACCACGCTGCCGTCGACCATCACCTTGCCTGCCGCCGCCAGCTCGGCGGCCTTCGTGCGGGAAAAACCGAACATGCGGGAGATGGCGGCGTCGACGCGCTCGCCCTCCAGGCCGTCCGGCACGGGCAGGGTACGGATCTCGGGAATCGTGCTCACCCATTGAGTATGCAGGAGGCGGCCGACACTCCCGCACCGCGAGCCCCGCCGGAGGCCCGCTCACCGCCCGGGCTCAGTCCTTGTGGACGGTGCCGTCCGGGTCCAGGCCGCGGAAGGACAGGATCACGATCAGGATGCCGCCGCACACGATCGCCGAGTCCGCGAGGTTGAACACCGCGAAGCCCTTGGGCGCGATGAAGTCGACCACCGCTCCCTCGAACACACCGGGGGCACGGAAGATCCGGTCGGTGAGGTTGCCCAGGGCGCCGCCGAGCAGCATGCCGAGCGCGATGGCCCACGGCATGCTGTAGAGCTTGCGGGCCAGGCGGGCGATGACCACGATCACCGCCGCGGCGATGAAGGTGAAGATCACGGTGAACGCCTCGCCCATCCCGAAGGCCGCGCCCGCGTTCCGGATGGCGTTGAACTGCAGCCAGTCCCCGATGATCTCGATCGGCTCGTGGTGCTCGAGCTTCGCGACGACGATCATCTTGCTGATGAGATCCAGGGCGTACGCGAACACGGCCACCGCGAACAGGGCCAGGAGCTTCCGCTTTCCCTTGCCCTTGGGGCCCTGCTCGTCCGGCGCGGCCGACTCGTCCTGCCCCGACGGCTCGCCGGAGCCCGAGGCGGACTGCTCCGGCTCGGCCCCGTCGGCCTCAGGGATATCCGGCGTACCGATGATGCGCTCCGCCTCTGCCACGTGAGTCCCTCAACCTAGGTACCTGACTGGGGACGAGGGTACGGCACACACGTACGGCACCAGGTGGTCAGGCCGTGTTCAGTAGCGCCGTTCCTGCTTCTGCTTGCAGTCCATGCACAGGGTCGCGCGGGGGAAGGCCTGCATCCGCGCCTTGCCGATGGGACTGCCGCAGTTCTCGCAGATGCCGTACGTACCCGCGTCGAGGCGCTCCAGGGCGCGCTCCGTCTGTTCGAGCATCTCGCGTGCGTTGGCGGCCAGCGACATCTCATGTTCCCGCGTGATGTTCTTCGTGCCGGTGTCCGCGTCGTCGTCGCCCGCGCCGTCCCCGGAGTCACGCATCAGACCCGCCAGGGCGTCCTCGGAGGAGGTGATCTCGCTGCCGAGGCGCAGCGCCTCGCTCTGGAGCTCAGCGCGGGCCTCCTCGACCTCCTCCGGGGTCCAGGGGTCCTCGCCGGGGCGGACCGCGAGCTCACCGGGCTCCGCGGCGGCGACGCGCGCCTTGGGCACCGCCGTCGGCTTCTTGGCTGCCGTCGCCGTGCCCGGAGTCTTCTTCGTGACCACTGTCGTGGCTCCCGTCGTCTCCGCGGCCTGAGCCGCACCCTCGGCCGCTGTCGCGGCCGTCTTCTTGGCCGTGCTCTTCTTGGCAGCTGTCTTCTTGGCCGCGGGGGCCTTCTTCCCCGCGGCGGCCTTCTTCGGAGCGGGCTCCTTGGCCGCGCCCTCCTCGACGGCTGTCTTCTTGCCGATGTCGGCGACCTTCTCGACCGCCTTCTTGGCGACGGCCTTCTTGACGGCCGCCTTCTTCGCCACGGCTTCCTTGGCGGCGGTCTTCTTGGCTGCCGTCTTCTTGGCGGCTGTCTTCGTGGCAGCGGTCTTCTCGGCAGCGGTCTTCTTCGTGGCCGCGCCCGTGGATCTGCCCGACGCCGGATGCTGTACGGCGGTCTTCTTCGCCACCATGGCCGCGGCCCCTTCACATATTGTGATCTTGCACGCGATTCGTGCTGGGACGATAAATCGACTCGGAGCCCGCGGCAACGGGGCACGCCGCCTGATGCGCCCGCCCCACGGGTGCCGCGCGGCGAGCATGCATGCGTTGTGCCCAGCTCCCAGCCCGGTAATCCGCCCGGCGGGACGGGCCAGGAACCGGGCTCGGCGCATGTCGCCATTCGGGTCAGTCCCGGCGGTACGGACGCCACCGGGCGCGAGCCGATTCGAGGCCGGAAACAGGAATAAACTGGTGCATAACCGAAGAAGGTGCACCATGCGCAAGACAGCCGACTGCAGAGAGTTCCCGAGCGAGACCAACTGCACCCTCGCCATCTCCGGCGAGGAGGAGGAAGTGGTCCGTGCCGCCAGTGAGCACGCCGTGTCGGTCCACGGCCACACCGACAGCGCGGAGCTGCGCAAGATGGTCCGCGAATCCCTCAGGGACGAAGTCCCCCAGCACGCCTGAAGCCCCCGCCGCCGGCCCCCGCCGCCCCGCGAAAACCGGTCGGCCGCGTTCGCCCGGGGCCCTTACACTGGGCGGAGCGAGAAGCGTGGATGGGGACGAGTAGCGGCGTACGCGGCCATGAGCGACCCGGGGACGGTGTGAGCCCGGGGGCAGGCGCGACGTGAAGATCACCCCGGAGTCGCCGGAAGAAAGCCGAAGCCCAGGCAGAGGCCAGTAGACCCGGCATCGCGACCCCAATGAGGGGGCTTTTCCGTGCGCCACACGCGCAGGGAAGGCCAAGGAGGGTGGTACCGCGGGAGCACGACAAGGGCTCTCGTCCCTCCGACGGAACGGAATCGTCCGCCGGAGGAAGCGCGTTGAACACGCAGCCGTTGAATACGCAGCCGCAGTACCGCCAGGTGCCCGCCCAGGTCGACCTGCCCGCCCTTGAGCACGCCGTGCTCGACTTCTGGCGCGAGCAGAAGATCTTCGCCAAGAGCCTGGAGCAGTCCGAGGGCCGCCCCGAGTGGGTGTTCTACGAAGGTCCGCCCACCGCCAACGGCATGCCGGGCGCCCACCACATCGAGGCCCGCGTCTTCAAGGACGTCTTCCCGCGCTTCCGCACCATGCGGGGCTACCACGTCGCCCGCAAGGCCGGCTGGGACTGCCACGGCCTCCCGGTCGAGCTCGCGGTCGAGAAGGAGCTCGGGTTCAACGGCAAGAAGGACATCGAGGCGTACGGCATCGCCGAGTTCAACGCCAAGTGCCGCGAGTCCGTGACCCGGCACACCGACGCCTTCGCCGACCTCACGACCCGCATGGGCTACTGGGTCGACCTCGACGACGCGTACCGCACCATGAACCCCGAGTACGTCGACTCCGTCTGGTGGTCCCTGAAGGAGATCTTCAACAAGGACCTCCTGGTCCAGGACCACCGCGTCGCCCCCTGGTGCCCGCGCTGCGGCACCGGCCTCTCCGACCACGAGCTCGCGCAGGGGTACGAGACGGTCGTCGACCCCTCCGTCTTCGTCCGCTTCCCGCTCACCGGCGGCCCGCTGGCGGGCGAGGCGGCCCTCCTGGTGTGGACGACCACCCCGTGGACCCTCGTCTCCAACACCGCGGTCGCCGCGCACCCGGACGTCACGTACGTCGTCGCGACGAAGGGTTCAGAGGATTCCGAGAAGCTCGTCGTCGCCGAGCCGCTCGTCGAGAAGGCCCTCGGCGAGGGCTGGGAGACCACCGGACAGACCTTCACCGGCGCCGAGATGGAGCGCTGGACCTACCAGCGCCCCTTCGAGCTCGTCGAGTTCCCCGCGCCCGCGCACTACGTGGTCAACGCCGACTACGTGACCACCGAGGACGGCACGGGTCTGGTCCACCAGTCCCCCGCCTTCGGTGAGGACGACCTCAAGGTCTGCCGCGCGTACGGCCTCCCCGTCGTGAACCCGGTGCGCCCGGACGGCACCTTCGAGGAGGACGTCCCGCTCGTGGGCGGTGTCTTCTTCAAGAAGGCCGACGAAAAGCTCACCGAGGACCTCCAGGACCGCGGTCTGCTCTTCAAGCACATCCCGTACGAGCACAGCTATCCGCACTGCTGGCGCTGCCACACCGCGCTGCTCTACTACGCGCAGCCGTCCTGGTACATCCGCACGACCGCCATCAAGGACCGCCTCCTCCAGGAGAACGAGAAGACCAACTGGTTCCCCGACTCGGTCAAGCACGGCCGCTTCGGCGACTGGCTGAACAACAACGTCGACTGGGCGCTGTCCCGCAACCGCTACTGGGGCACCCCGCTGCCCATCTGGCGCTGCGAGGAAGGCCACTTGACGTGTGTGGGCTCGCGCGCCGAGCTCTCCGACCTGACGGGCACCGACCAGTCGGAGCTCGACCCGCACCGCCCGTACATCGACGCGGTCACCTTCCCCTGCCCGACCTGCCAGGAGACCGCGACGCGCGTCCCCGAGGTCATCGACGCCTGGTACGACTCCGGTTCGATGCCCTTCGCGCAGTGGGGATATCCGTACAAGAACAAGGAGCTCTTCGAGAGCCGGTATCCGGCGCAGTTCATCTCGGAGGCCATCGACCAGACGCGCGGCTGGTTCTACACGCTGATGGCGGTCGGCACGCTCGTCTTCGACAAGTCGTCGTACGAGAACGTGGTCTGCCTGGGCCACATCCTCGCCGAGGACGGCCGCAAGATGTCCAAGCACCTGGGCAACATCCTCCAGCCGATCCCGCTGATGGACCAGCACGGCGCCGACGCGGTGCGCTGGTTCATGGCGGCCGGCGGCTCCCCGTGGGCGGCACGCCGCGTGGGCCACGGCACCATCCAGGAGGTCGTCCGCAAGACGCTCCTCACGTACTGGAACACGGTCGCCTTCCAGGCCCTGTACGCCCGCACGTCGAAGTGGGCCCCCGGCGACGCCGACCCGGCGCCCGCGGAGCGCCCGCTCCTGGACCGCTGGCTGCTCAGCGAGCTGCACGCGCTCACCGACCAGGTCACCCAGGCCCTCGAGGGCTACGACACGCAGCGCGCGGGCAAGCTCCTGTCCACGTTCGTCGACAACCTCTCGAACTGGTACGTACGCCGCTCCCGCCGCCGCTTCTGGCAGGGCGACAAGGCGGCCCTGCGCACCCTGCACGAGGTCCTGGAGACGGTCACCCGGCTCATGGCCCCGCTGACGCCGTTCATCACGGAGCGCGTCTGGCAGGACCTGGTGGTGCCGGTCGACCCGGACGCCCCGGAGTCGGTCCACCTGACGTCCTGGCCCGAGGCCGACCTGTCGGCGATCGACCCGGAGCTGTCGAAGCAGATGGTGCTGGTGCGCCGCCTGGTGGAGCTGGGCCGCGCCACGCGCGCGGAGTCGGGCGTCAAGACCCGTCAGCCGCTGTCCCGCGCCCTGGTCGCGGCCACTGGCTTCGACTCGCTCAACCCGGAGCTGCACGCCCAGATCACCGAGGAGCTCAACGTCTCCTCGCTGGCGTCGCTCTCCGAGGTCGGCGGCTCACTGGTCGACACCACCGCGAAGGCCAACTTCCGCGCGCTGGGCAAGCGCTTCGGCAAGGGCGTCCAGGCGGTCGCCAAGGCCGTCGCCGACGCCGACGCGGCCGCGCTGTCCCTGGCCCTGCGCGAGGGCACGGCGTCCGTCGAGGTGGACGGCGAGACGGTGACGCTGGCCCCGGACGAGGTCATCATCACGGAGACCCCGCGCGAGGGCTGGTCGGTGGCGTCCGACTCCGGCGCCACGGTCGCCCTCGACCTGGAGATCACGGAGGAGCTGCGCAGGGCAGGCCTCGCCCGTGACGCGATCCGCCTGATCCAGGAGGCCCGCAAGAACAGCGGCCTGGACGTCGCGGACCGGATCGCCCTGCGCTGGACCTCCACGGACCCGGTCGTGCTCACGGCCCTGGCCGACCACGCCGAGCTCATCGCGGACGAGGTCCTCGCCACGGACTTCGAGCAGGGCGAGGCCGACGAGGCGTACGGCGAGACGTTCACGGACGAGTCGCTGTCGCTCACGTTCCGTCTCCGTAAGGCGTAACCGCCCCGGGAAGCAGCGAAGGCCCGGTCCCGCCAGAGATGGCGGGGCCGGGCCTTCGGCGTTGCGCGCCCATGTACGGAAAAGGGCGAGGCTCCCAGAAGAACTGGGAGCCTCGCCCTGAACGCTGCCGACGCCTAAGGCGTGGAAACGGCCGTCAGTTGTCGTCCTCGTCGATGAGGAAGCCACGCATCGGCGACGGGGCCTGCTGCATGGGCTGCGGAGCCTGCGGCCGCACCGGCGCCATCGGCTGGGTCATCGCCGGGGACATCTGCTGCTGGCCGCCGTAGGACGGACCGGCGTTCTGCTGGTTGCCGCCCATCGACTGCTGGCCGCCGTACGACGGGGCGCCCGCGCCGGCCGGTGCCATGGAAGGCGCCGGGGACGGCGGAAGGGAAGCCGTCGCCGGGGTCCGCGGCGGGGCCAGCGAGTCGTCGGCCTGGGTCTCCAGCTGACGGAGCTGCGACTCCAGGTAGGACTTCAGACGCGTGCGGTACTCGCGCTCGAAGCCGCGCAGGTCCTCGACCTTGCGCTCCAGCGTGGCGCGGGCGGACTCCAGGGAGCCCATCGCGACGCGGTGCTTCTCCTGCGCGTCCCGCTCCAGGGCGTCAGCCTTGGCACGGGCGTCACGCTCAAGGCCCTCGGCGCGCGAACGCGCCTCGCCGACGATCTTGTTGGCCTCGGAACGGGCCTCCGCGATCGCCTGGTCAGCGGTCTGCTGGGCGAGGGAGAGCACGCGCGCGGCACTGTCGCCGCCGGGGCCCTGACCGGGCTGGGGCATCTGCGGACCGTGGCCGCCCATGGGACCACCCATGGGGCCGCCCATCGGACCCTGACCCATCGGGCCCGGTCCCTGCGGACCGCCCTGCGGGCCGTGCCCACTGGGGCCTGCGGGCAGCTGCGGCGCACCACCGGGCAGCTGCGGCGGACCGCCCATCTGCTGGTGCTGCGGGTGCTGCTGCTGCGGCGGCACCGGCTGCGGGCCCGATATTGCGGCGGGCACCGGTGCGCCGGGACCGCGCTGGTCCTGCGGTTCCGGAGGCTTGCGCATGCCGCCCTGCTGCTGGTTCTGCGCAGCGGCGCGGGTGGCAGCGGCCAGTTTGGCGCGCAAGTCCTCGTTCTCGCGGAGCAAGCGAGTCAGTTCGGCTTCGACCTCATCGAGGAAGGCATCGACCTCGTCCTCGTCATAGCCTTCTCGGAGGCGGACGGTCGTGAACTGCTTGTTCCGCACGTCCTCGGGGGTCAACGGCATCTCTTCACCTCAACGTAGTCGTCGGCATTCGGCAAGACCGTATCGTTCACACAGACACCGACCTGACGACGGTGATCAGGATGTAGACGATGATCATCAGTACGAAGAAGGACAGGTCGAGCGCCACGCCCCCGAGACGCAGCGGCGGAATGAACCGCCGCAGAAGCTTGAGCGGTGGATCAGTGACAGTGTAGGTGGCCTCCAAAATGACCACCATCGCCTTGCCGGGTTGCCATGAGCGGGCGAACTGGAAGACGTAGTCCATGACCAACCGGAAGATCAGCACGATGAGGAAGCACATCAGCGCGATGTAAAGCACCTGCCAGACCACGCTCATGTTCGCGGTTCCCTCTCCCCTGTTACCCGTGCTGCGTTTGCCGGTTCTGCGTTACTGCTTCACTTACGTCTCAGCTCTGGTTGAAGAACCCGCCCTCTGCGATGCGAGCCTTGTCCTCCGCCGTTACATCGACGTTAGCAGGCGACAACAGGAACACCTTCTGCGTCACTCGCTCAATGCTGCCATGGAGACCGAACACCAGACCGGCGGCAAAGTCGACAAGTCGCTTCGCATCCGTGTCGTCCATCTCGGTCAGATTCATGATCACCGGAGTGCCCTCGCGGAAGTGTTCCCCGATGGTACGGGCCTCGTTGTACGTCCGCGGGTGCAGCGTGGTGATGCGGTAGGGCTCCCGCTCGGACACGACCTTGGGCATGATCACCGGTGCGTTCTTCTCCAGGCTCTGACGTTCAGGTGTGATGGATGCCACGGGGGCGATACGTGCCGGACGTCCGGATTCCGCGGCTAGCGAAGCGGAATGGGCGACCGGCTCACGCTGTGCGGGGGGCTGCACCACTCGTACCGATTCGTCCCTTTCGGGCACGTGTGCCTGACGGGACTGATGGGGCTGGTGCGGCGACTCGTGCCGCCTGCGGTCCCGCTCGGGCTCCGGCTCGGGTTCGAACTCGTCATCGGGGTCGAACCCCGGACCGTCGTACCCATCGTCCTCCACGAGGCCGAGGTAGACCGCCATCTTGCGCATCGCGCCGGCCATGCTCTGAGTCCTCCGCTCTGTGGTGGATCGGCTGTCGTCACCAACTGCCCGCGATCCACGAGG
This sequence comes from Streptomyces sp. NPDC002853, assembly GCF_053591915.1. Classification (NCBI taxonomy): domain Bacteria; kingdom Bacillati; phylum Actinomycetota; class Actinomycetes; order Kitasatosporales; family Streptomycetaceae; genus Streptomyces; species Streptomyces sp. NPDC002853. The sequence goes on from NZ_JBSFUS010000011.1 coordinate 359,355, forward strand.
CCTCCCCGCCCAACAGCGAGAATGACCATATTTTCTGCTGTGGTCCGACTTCTTGGCGACGTTACCCGAGCCCGGGTCGGACTCCGAGTACCGCCGTACCGACGCGCACATGTGTCGCTCCGGCCGCCACGGCCTGTTCGAGGTCCGCACTCATCCCTGCCGACACCATGTTCGCAGCCGGATGAGTCGCGCGCATGAGGGTTGAGAATTCCATCAGCCGCTCGAACGCCGCCTGTTGCCGTCCCGCGTACGGACCGGTGAGCGGCGCCACGGTCATCAGACCGTCGAGCCGCAGCCCCGGGGCCTCGGCCACCAGCCCGGCCAACTCCTCGATTCCGCCGGGGCCCACACCCCCGCGCTCGCCCCGGCCGTTCTCCTCGGCGTCGAGGGCGACCTGGATCAGACAGCCGATCTCCCGCTCGGCCCGCACGGCACCGGCCGACAGGGCGGTGACGAGCTTGGGGCGGTCCACGGACTGCACCACATCGGCATAACTGACCACAGAACGGACCTTGTTGGTCTGCAATTGACCGACAAAGTGCCAGTCGAGGGGCAGATCCGAGCAGTCGGCGGCCTTGGGGGCCGCGTCCTGGTCGCGGTTCTCGGCGACATGACGCACGCCGAGTTCCGAGAGGATGCGCACATCGCTCGCGGGATAGGTCTTGGTGACCACGATCAGGGTCACCTCCTCCCGCTTGCGCCCCGCCGCCGCGCACGCCGCGGCGATGCGCTCCTCGACCTGTGCCAGATTTGCGGCGAGTTGAGACTTACGGTCCGTCATGCCCTATCAGTCCAGCCAGACATAGCCCGCGAGACGACCGGTGGTCCGGTCGCGGCGGTACGAGAAGTGGTCACCGGATTCCAGGGTGCACACCGGCGACTGCTCCCGGTCGCGCACCCCGAGCCGCTCCAGCTGGGCGTGCACCCCCGCGGTCACGTCGACCGCCGGGGTGCCCCAGCTCGTCTCGGCGTACGCCGCGGGTTCGATCGCGGCGACGTCGGCGCGCATCTCCTTGGGCACCTCGTAGCAGCGGCCGCAGACGGCGGGCCCGGTGCGGGCGACCATGCGGGCCGGGTCCGCGCCGAGCTTCATCATCGCCTCGACGGCCGCGGGCACGACCCCGGCGATCATGCCGGGCCGGCCCGCGTGCGCCGCGGCGGCCACCTTGGCCACCGGGTCGGCGAGCAGGACGGGCGTGCAGTCCGCGGTGAGGACCGCCAGGGCGAGGCCGCGGCGGGCGGTCACCACGGCGTCGACCGCCGGGACCTCGGCGTCGGAGCCCCAGGGCCCGTCGACCACGACGACGTCGGGGCCGTGGACCTGGTTCATCCAGACCACGCGCGCCGGCTCGATGCCGAGCGATGTGGCGGCCAGCGCACGGTTCGTGCGCACGGCCTCGGGGTCGTCGCCGACCGCGCCGCCGAGATTGAGCTCCGCGTACGGAACGGCGCTCACCCCGCCCCACCTGTCGGTGAAGGCGAAGTGCGCGCCGCCCGTGGTGCTGTGCCGGTCTATCACTTCAGGAAGTCCGGCACGTCCAGCTCTTCGGCCTGGCTGTCCGAGTAGGGACGGGCCGGCGGCACCTGCGGCGGGGCCACGGGCGCGGACGGGGTCTCGTTGACCGGGGTCGTCTCGACGGGCTCCGGGGCCGAGGGCTCCTCGTGCGACGTGACGCTGCCGAGGCCGCCGTAAGGCGAACGGGACTCGGCCGGACGGCTCGTGGCCGCCGGCTGCTCGTCACGCTGCTTGGACGACGACGCCGAGCCGAGGACGGTGTCGCGCTTGGACGGCGGCTGCCCGCCGTCGAAGCCCGCCGCGATGACGGTGACCCGGACCTCGTCGCCCAGGGCGTCGTCGATGACGGCGCCGAAGATGATGTTGGCCTCGGGGTGGGCCGCCTCGCTGACCAGTTGGGCCGCTTCGTTGATCTCGAAGAGGCCGAGGTCGGAGCCGCCGGAGATGGAGAGCAGGACTCCCCGCGCTCCGTCGATGGACGCCTCCAGGAGCGGCGAGGAGATCGCCATCTCGGCGGCGGCCACCGCGCGGTCGTCGCCGCGGGCCGAGCCGATGCCCATGAGTGCCGAACCGGCCTCGGACATGACCGACTTGACGTCGGCGAAGTCGAGGTTGATCAGACCCGGGGTCGTGATGAGGTCGGTGATGCCCTGGACACCGGAGAGCAGGACCTGGTCCGCCGACTTGAAGGCGTCCAGAACGCTGACCTGGCGGTCCGAGATGGACAGGAGCCGGTCGTTGGGGATGACGATGAGGGTGTCGACCTCTTCGCGCAGCTCCGCGATCCCGTCCTCGGCCTGGTTGGCGCGACGACGGCCCTCGAAGGTGAACGGCCGGGTCACGACGCCGATGGTCAGGGCGCCCAGGGAGCGGGCGATGTTGGCGACGACAGGTGCGCCGCCGGTGCCGGTGCCACCGCCTTCGCCGGCGGTCACGAAGACCATGTCGGCCCCCTTGAGGACCTCCTCGATCTCCTCGCGGTGGTCCTCGGCCGCCTTGCGGCCGACTGCCGGGTTGGCTCCGGCGCCGAGGCCACGGGTGAGTTCCCGGCCTACGTCGAGCTTGACGTCGGCGTCGCTCATCAACAGGGCTTGCGCGTCGGTGTTGATGGCGATGAACTCGACGCCCTTGAGACCGACCTCGATCATCCGGTTGATGGCATTGACACCACCGCCGCCGACACCGATGACTTTGATGACTGCGAGGTAGTTCTGCGGTGCTGCCACGTCGAAGGCCTCTCGCCTCGAGTTACGTGTCGCCGCCTCGCGGTCAAGCGCCGCGACGACTGATGCCGAATGGGACGGTCCGAACGCCGACCCGAACCCTAACGCTGAAGTTTAGGGTTACCAGTGTGTCTGTTCCTTGGACTCTTCCGAACAGGACACTAAGTCGACAAGTGGCGCACGTTCAACGAACACGCCGAACCTCCCGTTTTTCTTTTCACCCTATGTGATCAGCCGTAGCGCTGCCGAACCAGGGTGCTGGCCTGCGGCGATATGCGTCAACTCGCCGACGACGCAGGGGCGGTGGGGACACTCACATCGAAGTGCCGTGCCTTGGGGGCGGCTTTCATCAGGGCGGTGAGTGTGCTTGCCTTCGTCTGACCCTTCTCGCTGCTGCCCCACTCCACGGTGCGTCCGCCGCTCAACTCCAGCGAGATGGAGTCGTACGAACGGACCTTGACGGCCCGAGTATCGCGGGCCACCGCCGCGGGCAGCGCACCCGCGACCTGTACCGCCTCACGCCGCAGTCGGTGCGAGTCAAAACGGCGCAGACTCGCCTCCGCGTTCTCCTGATCCGGCCTCAATTCCAGGAGTGGGACACCCTTGGGCGCTTGTCCGCTCGTGGCGAATCGCACTCCCTTGGCGTCCACTTCGACGAACTTTCCGCCCTTTTCGATAAGCAGAACCGGCTTGCGTTCGGTCACTTTCAGACCGATCGTGTGCGGCCAGGATCGGTCGACCTCGACCGAGTCGATGCGCGGAAGTCTCTTGCGCAGCCGGTCCTCAAGGGCGTCGGTGTCGACCGAGATCAGGGGTGCCCCGACCGGAGCCGCGGCCGCCGCGCGCACCTTTTCGGGCGTCAGGACCCGGGTCCCCGACGTCGTCACGCGCTCCACGCGCAGCCACTGCGAGCCGTAGAACAGCCAGAATCCTCCCGCACCGACCAGCGTGAGCGCGATCAGCGAGAAGATCAGGGTGCGCGGCCGCGGCATGCGTACGCGGGATCGCAGAGAGCGCGGAGGGCGGGGCGGGCGGGACCCACCAGAAGCGGGCTTCTGCCGTTCGGCGGTGGTCGGTCCGGCCACGGTCCCCTGCCTTCTTGTGCTCTAGTGCCGTCTCACCCGTTGCGGCGCGACGCGATCGCCTCGTACACCATGCCGACGAGGAGGTCGTCGGCGTCCCTGCGGCCGAACTCCGAGGCCGCACGGGACATCTCGTACAGCCGGTGCGGATCGGCGAGCACCGGGAGTACGTTGCCCTGCACCCACTCGGGCGTCAGTTCGGCGTCGTCCACGAGGAGTCCACCGCCCGCCTTCACCACCGGCTGGGCGTTCAGCCGCTGTTCGCCGTTGCCGATGGGCAGCGGGACGTAGGCGGCCGGCAGCCCGACGGCGGAGAGTTCGGCGACGGTCATCGCGCCCGCACGGCAGAGCATCATGTCCGCCGCGGCGTACGCGAGGTCCATCCGGTCCACGTACGGTACCGGGATGTAGGGCGGCATACCGGGCATGTTCTCGACGTACGGCATTTCGTTCTTCGGGCCGACCGCGTGCAGGATCTGGATCCCGGCGCGCTGAAGGACCGGAGCGACCTGCTGGACGACCTCGTTGAGCCGCCGCGCGCCCTGCGAGCCACCGGAGACCAGGAGCGTCGGCAGGTTCGGGTCGAGGCCGAAGGCGGCACGCGCCTCCGGACGGACCCGGGCCCTGTCCAGCGTGGCGATGGTGTGGCGCAGCGGAATGCCGATGTAGCGGGAGTTGCGCAGCTTGCTGTCCGGCGTGGCGACGGCCACCCCGTGCGCGTACCGCGAACCGATCTTGTTGGCGAGGCCGGGGCGCGCGTTGGCCTCGTGCACGACGATCGGCGTACCGGTCCGCTTGGCCGCGAGGTAGCCCGGCAGCGCGACATAGCCGCCGAAGCCGACCACGCAGTCCGCCTTCGTGCGCTCCAGGATCTGCTCGGCCGCCTTGATCGTGCCGCGCAGCCGCCCCGGGACGGTGATCAGCTCAGGAGTGGGCTTGCGCGGCAGCGGAACGGCCGGGATCAGCGCCAGTTCGTAGCCCCGCTCGGGTACGAGTCGGGTCTCGAGTCCACGCTCCGTGCCCAGGGCCGTGATGCCCACGGTCGGGTCCTGCCTCCGCAGGGCGTCCGCGAGGGCGAGCGCGGGCTCGATGTGGCCGGCGGTCCCCCCACCGGCGAGTACGACATGCACCGAAATTCACCGCTCTCCGGACGAACGCGCCTTGACGCGCCGTCTCATCGTGTTCCATCTCACCCGAGGTTGCCGCATGGCCAGGGCCGCCTTTGCCGCCGGATCCTCCCGCGCGAAGGCGATGAGGAGTCCGATGGCGAACATGGTCGGCAGCAGGGCCGAACCCCCGTAGGAGAACAGCGGGAGCGGGACACCGGCGATCGGCAGCAGACCGAGCACCGCACCGACGTTGATCACGGCCTGCGCCGTGATCCAGGTGGTCACGCCTCCCGCGGCATACCGTACGAAGGGGTCCTCCGTGCGTCCGGCCACGCGGATACCCGCATAGCCTAGAGCCGCGAACAGGGCGAGCACCGACAGCGTCCCCGCCAGGCCGAGTTCCTCCCCGGTGATGGCGAAGATGAAGTCGGTGTGCGGTTCCGGCAGTTGACCCCATTTTTCCACACTCGCGCCGAGGCCGGAACCGAAGAATCCGCCGGATGCGAGGGCATAGATCCCGTGCACGGCCTGCCAGCACTGGTCGCCGGGGCCCGGATCCGTCGCGCCGATGCAGGCGAGCCTCGCCATGCGGTTGGGGCTGGTCTTGATGAGGATGACGCCGAGCAGGGCCGCGATCGAGAGCACTCCCGCGAAGAGCCGGGTGGGCGCCCCCGCGAGCCAGAGCAGGCCGAAAAGGATCGCCGTGAGGATGATCGCCGTGCCCATGTCGCCGCCCAGCATGATCAGGCCGAGCAGCATGAAGGCGACCGGGACGAGCGGCACCAGCATGTGCTTCCACTGGGTGAGGAGGCGCTTGTCCTGTTTGCGGGCGAGCAGATCGGCGCCCCACAGGACGAGGGCGAGCTTGGCGAACTCGCTGGGCTGGAGCTGGAAGGGGCCGCCCAGATAGATCCAGTTCTGGTTTCCGTTGACGCTGCGCCCTATCCCGGGGACCTGCACGAGCACCATCAGGAAGACGGTCACGGCGAGGATGGGATAGGCGAGCGCCCGGTGCAGCTTGATGGGCATGCGCATGGCCACGAGCAGCAGGATCGACCCGAGCACGGCCGCGACGAACTGCTTCTGGAAGAAGTACGCGGCGGGCAGGTCGAGCTGCAGCGCCTGGATCATCGACGCCGAGTAGACCATCACCAGGCCGAGCACGGTGATCAGCAGGCTGCTGCCGAAGATGAGGTAGTAGGCCGTCAGCGGCCGGTCCCAGGCGCGCTTGAGCCGGGTGACGAACCGCCGCACCGCGTTCTCGCTCGGCGGGCGCGGAGCCCGCGGGGAACGGACCGGCGCGGGACGCTTGGCAAGGCGCGTGGGCGCGCGCCCGCTACTGCCTGCCATCAGGACCCCCGCCCAGCCACCAAGACGCTGCCACGTGCCCTCCTAAGGGTGCCGGGCGCCCCGGACCACTGGGCCCGCGTCAGGCGCTCGCGCCGAGTTCGCGGACCGCGTCCGCGAACGCGTCACCACGCTTGTTGTAGTTGGTGAACATGTCCATCGACGCACAGGCCGGAGCCATCAGTACGGTGTCCCCCGGCTCGGCGAGCCGTGCCGCCTGCCGTACCGCCTCGGACATCGCCCCAGTGTCGGTCCGGTCGAGGTCGACGACCGGGACCTCGGGCGCGTGTCGCGCCAGGGCTTCGCGGATCAGCGCGCGGTCGGCGCCGATCAGGACGACACCCCGAAGCCGCTTGGCCGACTTGGTGACCAGCTCGTCGAAGGTGGCGCCCTTGGCGAGCCCGCCCGCGATCCAGACGATCGATTCGTACGCCGCCAACGAGGCTTCCGCGGCGTGGGTGTTGGTGGCCTTGGAGTCGTCGACGTACGCCACCCCGGCCACGTCGGCGACGTGTTCGATGCGGTGGGCGTCCGGACGGAAGGCGCGCAGGCCGTCGCGTACAGCCGTCGCGGGCACGCCGTAGGCGCGCGCGAGAGCGGCCGCGGCCAGGGCGTTGGCGATGTTGTGCGGCGCGGGCGGCTGCACGTCGGAGATCTCGGCGAGCTCCTGCGCCTGCTTCTGACGGTCCGGCACGAACGCACGGTCGACCAGAATGCCGTCCACGACGCCCAGTTGCGAGGGCGCGGGCGCGTTCAGCGTGAAACCGACGGCGCGGCAGCCCTCTTCGACGTCGGCCTCGCGGACGAGGTCCTCCGTCGCCTTGTCGGCGACGTTGTAGACGCAGGCGATCTGATTGCCCTCGTAGATCCGGCCCTTGTCGGCGGCGTACGCCTCCATGGAGCCGTGCCAGTCGAGGTGGTCGGGCGCGAGGTTCAGGACGGTCGCGGAGTGGGCGCGCAGCGAGGGCGCCCAGTGCAGCTGGTAGCTGGAGAGCTCGACGGCGAGCACGTCGTACGGCTCGTCGCCCGTGACGACGTCGAGGAGCGAGACCCCGATGTTTCCGACGGCGGCGGTGCGCAGACCGGCCGCCTCCAGGATCGAGGCGAGCATGCGCACGGTCGTGGTCTTGCCGTTCGTGCCGGTGACCGCGAGCCACGGAGCGGCATCGGGGTCGCGCAGGCGCCAGGCGAGCTCGACGTCGCCCCACACCTCGACACCGGCAGCGGCGGCTGCCGCGAAGAGCGGCTTGTCCGGCTGCCAGCCGGGTGTGGTGACGACGAGTTCGGTGCCTTCGGGCAGGGTGGCCCCGTCGCCGAGGCGGACGCTGATGCCCTCGGACCTCAGCTCATCGGCCTGCGTACGGGAGCGCTCGTCGTCGCCGTCGTTGACGACCGTGACGAGGGCGCCCAGGCCGTGCAGCACGCGGGCCGCCGGGATCCCGGAGACGCCGAGCCCGGCGACGGTGACGTTCTTCCCCTGCCAGCTGGTCACTTCTTGGCTGCCCATCCTGCGTAGAAGAGGCCGAGTCCGACGATCACGCACATGCCCTGGATGATCCAGAAGCGGACCACCACAAGGACTTCGGACCACCCCTTGAGTTCGAAGTGGTGCTGCAGTGGCGCCATGCGGAAGACGCGCTTGCCGGTCATGCGGAACGAGCCGACCTGGATGACGACGGACATCGTGATCAGGACGAACAGGCCGCCGAGCAGGGCGAGGAGCATCTCGGTGCGCGAGCAGATCGCGAGTCCTGCGAGCGCGCCGCCGAGGGCGAGCGAGCCGGTGTCACCCATGAAGATCTTGGCGGGCGAGGTGTTCCACCACAGGAAGCCGAAGCAGGCACCCATCAGGGCGGAGGCCACGACGGCGAGGTCGAGTGGGTCTCTGACCTCGAAACACGCCTGTGGGTTGGTCAGCGTGACGGCGTTGGCGCAGGACTCCTGGTACTGCCAGACACCGATGAAGGTGTACGCGCCGAAGACCATCACGGAGGCGCCCGTGGCGAGGCCGTCGAGGCCGTCCGTCAGGTTCACGCCGTTCGACATCGCGAGGATCATGAACAGCGCCCAGACCACGAAGAGCACCGGGCCGATCGACCAGCCGAAGTCCGTGACGAACGACAGCTTGGTGGAGGCCGGGGTCTGGTTGCGGTTGTCCGGCCAGTTCAGCGCGAGCACGGCGAAGCCGATGCCGACGATCAGCTGGCCGGCCATCTTCGCCTTGGCGCGCAGACCGAGCGAGCGCTGCTTCACGATCTTGATGTAGTCGTCGAGGAAGCCGACGAGGCCCATGCCCGCCATCAGGAAGAGCACGAGGAGACCGGAGAGCGTGGTCTCCGTGCCCGTGATGATCTTCGTGAGGAAGTACGCGATGAGCGTGGCGAGGATGAAGGCGATGCCACCCATGGTCGGCGTACCGCGCTTGCTGTGGTGCTCGCGCGGGCCGTCGTCCCGGATGAACTGCCCATAGCCCTTGCGGGCAAGGAACTTGATAAGGAGCGGGGTTCCGACCAGGGTCAGGAAGAGCCCGATCACACCCGCGAAGAGGATCTGCCTCATCGGCCGGCGACCTGCCCCTCGGGAGACGCGGAGTCATCGAGCAGCGCCGTGGCGACCCGCTCGAGACCGACCGATCTGGAAGCCTTCACCAGCACGACGTCTCCCGGGCGCAGCTCGCTGCGCAGCAGGTCGATCGCCGCCTGTGCGTCGGACACGTGCACCGACTCCTCACCCCACGAACCCTCGTTGTATGCGCCCAGTTGGAGCCAGGACGCTTCCCTGCCCCCGACTGCCACGAGCTTGCTCACGTTCAGCCGGACAGCGAGCCGTCCGACCGCGTCGTGTTCGGCGAGCCCCTCGTCACCGAGCTCGGCCATATGACCGAGCACCGCCCACGTACGACGTCCCTTGGCCATGGCCGCGAGCGCGCGCAGGGCGGCTCGCATGGACTCGGGGTTCGCGTTGTAGGCGTCGTTGACGACCGTCACGCCGTCCGGGCGCTCGGTGACCTCCATCCGCCAGCGGGACAGCGTGCCCGCCTCGGAGAGCGCGCGGGCGATCTCGTCTGCGGACATGCCCAGCTCATGGGCGACGGCGGCCGCGGCAAGCGCGTTCGACACGTGGTGCTCACCGTACAGCCGCAAGGTCACGTCGCTGCACCCGGAGGGTGTGTGCAGCGTAAAGGCAGGCTGTCCGATCTCCGTGAGCCGGACATTCTCGGCACGTACGTCGGCGTCGGCGGCCTCTCCGAAGAGCAGGACGCGCGCCTTCGTGCGCGAAGCCATGGCGCGGACGAGCGGGTCGTCGGCGTTGAGGACGGCGGTGCCGTCGGCGGGCAGGCTCTCGACGAGTTCACCCTTCGCCACTGCGATCTGCTCGCGTCCGCCGAACTCGCCGATGTGGGCGGTGCCGACGTTGAGGACGAGGCCGATCTTCGGCGGGGTGAGGCCGGTGAGGTAGCGGATGTGGCCGATGCCGCGTGCGCCCATCTCCAGGACGAGGAACCGCGTCTCGTCGGTGGCGCTGAGGGCGGTGAGCGGCAGGCCGATCTCGTTGTTGAGCGAGCCCGGCGTGAAGACCGTGGGCGCCTTGCTCCGCAGCACCTGGGCGAGCAGGTCCTTGGAGCTCGTCTTGCCGACGGAGCCGGTGAGCGCCACGAGCGTGGCACCGAGCCGCTCCACGACGTGCCGCGCGAGGGCGCCGAGCGCCGCCTGCACGTCGTCGACGACGATGGCGGGGACGCCGACGGGGCGCGATGCCAGGACGGCGGCGGCGCCCGCCTCGATCACCGCGGACGCGTAGTCGTGGCCGTCGACGCGCTCGCCGGCGAAGGCGACGAAGAGGCTGCCGGGCTCCACCTCACGGGAGTCCCTGACGACCGGTCCGGTGACCTGGACGGACGGATCCGGTATGTCGTACGTCTGCCCGCCGACGACACTGGCGATCTCGGCGAGGGAGAGGGCGATCACAGATTCATCCCTGGGTTTGCTGGATTGCTTCGCGAAGTACCTGGCGGTCGTCGAAGGGACGCACCACCCCGGCGATGTCCTGTCCCTGCTCGTGGCCCTTGCCCGCGACCAGCACCGTGTCGCCGGGCTCGGCCCGGGCGACGGCCGCGCGGATGGCGGCGGCGCGGTCCTCGAAGACGGCGACGTCACCGCGTTCGTGGGACGGCACGTCGGCGGCACCGGCGAGCATCGTGGCCAGGATCGCGAGGGGGTCCTCGCCACGGGGGTTGTCGGAGGTCAGTACGGCGGTGTCGGCGAGCCTGGCCGCCGCGGCGCCCATCGGCATCCGCTTGGTCTTGTCCCGGTCGCCGCCGCAGCCGAGGACGATGTGCAGTTTGTTCTCGGTGACCTTGCGCAGGGCGCGCAGGACCGATTCGACGGCGTCCGTCTTGTGGGCGTAGTCGACGACCGCGAGGTAGGGCTGGCCGGCGTCGATGCGCTCCAGGCGGCCGGGGACGCCCGCCACGGCGCCGATGCCGTCGGCGGCCTGCTGCGGGTCGATCCCGGCGACGGCCAGCGAGACGATCGCGGAGAGCGTGTTGGCGACGTTGAAAGGGCCGGCCAGCGGGGACTTGGCGGTGATCCGCTCGCCCTGCGGGCCGACCACGACGAACGTGGAGTCGAACGGCGTGACCTCTACGCCTTCCGCGCGCCAGTCGGCGTCGGGGTGGCCCTCGGCGGAGAAGGTGGTGACGGGGACCTCGGACTCGTCGATGAGCCGGCGCCCGTACTCGTCGTCGAAGTTGACCACTCCGACCTTGGAACGCAGCTTGGTGAACAGCTGCGCCTTGGCCTGGAAGTAGTCCTCCATGTCGGAGTGGAACTCCATGTGCTCCGGGCTGAGGTTGTTGAAGACGGCGACGTCGAAGACGCAGCCGTCCACCCGGCCGAGCACGAGGGCGTGCGAGGAGACCTCCATGGCGACGGCCTCGACGCCGCGCTCGCGCATCACCGCGAACAGCGCCTGGAGGTCGGTCGCCTCAGGGGTCGTGCGTTCGGACTTGATCCGCTCGTCGCCGATGCGCATCTCGACCGTGCCGATGAGGCCGGTCGACTTGGCGCCCTTGAGACCGCCCTCGACGAGGTACGCCGTGGTGGTCTTGCCGGACGTGCCGGTGATGCCGATCTGCAGCAGATCGCGGCCCGGGTGGCCGTAGACCGTGGCCGCGAGCTCCCCCATGGAGCCGCGCGGGTTCTCCACGACCAGGACCGGCAGGCCCGTGACGGCGGCGCGTTCGGCGCCCGTCGGGTCGGTGAGGATCGCGGCGGCGCCGAGGTCGGCGGCCTGGGCGACGAAGTCGGCGCCGTGCAGCCGGGCGCCGGGCAGCGCGGCGTAGATGTCGCCGGGGCGGACCGCGCGGGAGTCGTGCGTGATGCCGCTGACCTCCCCGGTGCCCGGGGCGGCGACGCCCAGCTGATCGGCGATCCTGGCGAGCGGCGTCGCGGAGACCTGGACCGGCCGCGGCGGCCCCGGATATGTCACGGGAACGCCCTTCTGGGTGGTTTGGGACTGATCAGCGTGTGGCACGGCGGTGAGCGTACCGGGCGCACCGGGCTCAGGGCGAAGCGGGCGGTGTGGCGGGGGCTGGTTCCCCGGCCGCGGAGTGATCGTTGTCACGGGTTTGTCCTGGTGGGGCTCAGGGTTCGAAGGTGACGGGGAGCCGGGCCGCGCCCTTGCCGGTGGGCGGGACCTGGAGCGTCTTGAGGGCGAACTGCATGACTTCCTTGTAGATGGGACCGCAGATCTGGCCGCCGAAGTAGCTGCCCTTGGTGGCGTTCTGGATCGCGCAGTAGACGGTGACGCGCGGCTTGTCGGCGGGCGCGAAACCGGCGAACGACGAGGTGTAGCCCTTGTACTTGCCGGTCTCCGGGTCGACCCGGTTGGCCGTACCCGTCTTGCCCGCGACCCGGTAGCCGGGGATGCGGGCCTTGGTGCCCGTGCCCTCTTCGTCGTCGACGACGGATTCGAGCATCCGCGACAGCGTCTTGGCGGTCTTCGCGCTCACCACCCGGGTCTTCTTGGGCTTGGGCGCGGGCGTGAAGCGGCCGTCGGGTCCCTTCGTGCCGCGCACCAGCGTGGGCTCGACGCGTACGCCGTCGTTGGCGATGGTCGAGTAGACGGAGGCCGCCTGCATCGCGTTGATGGAGAAGCCCTGGCCGAACGGGATCGTGTACTGCTGCGAGGTGGACCACTTGTCGGCGGGCGCGAAGATGCCGTCCGTCTCGCCGGGGAAGCCGAGCCCGGTCCTCTTGCCGATGCCGAACTTCCGCAGGTACGAGTAGAGCGACCGGTTGGCTTCCTTCTGGGTCTTTCCCAGCTCTCCGGTGGCCAGGATCGTGCCGATGTTGCTGGACTTGGCGAGCACGCCGTTGAGCGTGAGGTGCCAGGTCGGGTGGTCGATGTCGTCCTGGAAGAGCCGGTCGCCGCGGTGCAGCCGGTTGGGCACCGTCACACGGGTGGCGGGCGTGGCCGCGTTCTCCTCCAGGACGGCGGCCATCGACATGACCTTGGCGGTGGAACCCGGCTCGAAGGCGTCCTGGAGCGACGCGTTGCCCATGGCCGTCCCGTCGGCCTGCGAGAGGTCGTTCGGGTCGAAGCCCGGGGAGTTGGCCATCGCGAGGATCTCGCCGGTCTTGTTGTCCTGCACTATCACGTAGCCGCGGTCGGCCTCGGACTTCTCCACCTGCCTGGTGATGGCGCTCTGCGCGGCCCACTGGATGTCGCGGTCGATGGTGAGCTCGACGTCCGAGCCGGGCACGGCCGGCGTCTCGGTGCTGCCGGCGGTGGGCACCTGGTGGCCGCCGGACTGGGCGTACCTGATCTTGCCGTCCTTGCCGGCGAGCTCCTTGTTGAGCTGCTGCTCGAGGCCGCCCGCGCCCTTGCCCTCGGCGTTGACCCAGCCCAGTATCCCGGCGCCCAGGTCGTCGTTCGGGTACACGCGCTTGCTGCTGGGGTCCTGGAAGACACCCGCGAGGATGTTGGCGCTCTTCTTGTCGGCGCTCTCCTTGTCGGCGAGCGCGCTGCGCAGGTCCTTGATCTGCTTCCAGACCTGCGGGGTCTGCCTGCGGGCGAGCAGGACGTAGCGCGTCTTGGGGGTCTTCAGCTGTTCGGTGAGCCGGTCGGTGTCCTTGTCGAGGATCGGGGCGAGGAGCGCTGCGGCCTGCTCGGGCGCGTCCTTGATGCCCATCTCCTTGGCGGTGAACATCGTGGGGTCGGCCGTGATGTCGTACGCGTCCACGCTGGCGGCCAGTTCGACGCCGCGGCGGTCGGTGATGCCGCCGCGCTCGGCGGTCAGGACATGGCTGAAGTAGCGGTTCTTCTCGGCCTTGGCGGTGTAGACGCTCGCGTCGACCGCCTGCACCTGCAGGAGGCGCACGACGAAGGCCAGCATCACCAGGGTCAGCCCCAGGCTCACCATGCGAAGCCGGGGCCGCGGGCTGCCGAGACGGATGGTGCGGGGCGGCTGCCTGGGGGTGGCGGGGCGCGGGCGGCGCGCGGGCCCGGACCCCCCTCCTGTGCGGCGCTGTTCGCCGGGGCGGGCGGGGCGCGAGGGCCGCGCGGGTCCCGGGACCCTGCGTCGCGGGGGTTGGCGGTCCGTCACTTACGTCACCTGCCGGAGGTCGTGGGGCCGGGCGTCGCGGAGGGGTGGGGCGTGGGCGAGGCGTCCGGTGCCGGGGCGGAGGGCGCCGGGGACGCCGGGAGTGGTGTGGGCGACGGAGCCACCGGGAGCGAGACCGAGGGCGCCGGGGACGCCACCTCCTGCGGGCGCGGATCAGGCCGCAGCGCGGAGGACTGCTCGGCGGCTTCGGGAACGCCGCGCACGGTGCCGTCCGGGTTCAGGAAGGCCGGGTCACCGCCCGGCACCATGCCGAGCTCACGGGCGCGGCGCTGGAGGGCCTCAGGGGCGGCGTAGGCGTCCACGTCCCGCTGGAGCTCCTGCTCCTGGTCGGTGAGCTCCGTCGTCTCCTTCTTGAGCTCGCTCAGCTGGAACGAGCCTTCGTTGAGCGAGGAGTTCAGGATCAGCAGCGTGATCAGACCGCCGCCGAGCAGCAGCACGACGAGCAGCACGAACGGCGTGCGCGCGGCCTGGCTCGGCCCCGACGGCAGCAGCCGCGCCAGGCGGGCGGCCCTCCCCCGCAGCTCGGGCTTCTTGCTCATGGGGCCTCCTCAGGGACGCCGTTCACGGGTCCTCCCGGCGGGCGCGCTTCACGGAGCCTCCTCGCGGATGCGCTGCGCACCCCGCAGCCGTGCCGGGGCCGCCCGGCGGTTCTCGGCGACCTCTTCCTCGGTGGGGAGTTCGGCGCCGCGTGTGAGCAGCTTGAGCCGGGGCTGGTAGCGCTCGGGGACGACGGGCAGGCCGGGCGGGGCTGTCGTCGCGGCGCCGGCCGCGAACACCTGCTTGACCAGCCGGTCCTCCAGCGAGTGGTACGACAGGACGGCGATGCGGCCGCCGACGGCGAGCGCCTTCACGGCCGCCGGGATGGCCGCCTCCAGGACGCTCAGCTCGCCGTTGACCTCGATGCGCAGGGCCTGGAAGGTGCGCTTTGCGGGGTTGCCGCCGGTGCGCTTGGCGGCCTGCGGCAGGGAGTCACGGATCAGCTCGACGAGCCGCGCGCTGTTGCTGAACGGCTCCTTCTCGCGCTCGCGGACGACCGCGCTCACGATCCGCTTGGCCTGCTTCTCCTCGCCGTACTGGCGCAGGATCCGCACCAGTTCACCCGGTGCGTACGTGTTGAGGACCTCGGCGGCGCTCATGCCGGTCGTCTGGTCCATGCGCATGTCCAGGGGCGCGTCCTGCGCGTAGGCGAAGCCCCGGTCGGCCTCGTCGAGTTGCATCGAGGAGACGCCGAGGTCGAACAGGACGCCCTGCACCTTCGCGATGCCGAGCCGGTCGAGCACCTCGGGCAGTTCGTCGTAGACCGCGTGCACGAGGTCGGCCCGGTCACCGAAGGGGGCGAGCCGCTCCCCGGAGAGCCGCAGGGCTTCCTTGTCCCGGTCGAGGCCGATGAGGCGGGCCGACGGGAAGGTGGAGAGCAGCGCCTCGCTGTGGCCGCCGAGTCCGAGGGTGCAGTCGACGACGACCGCGCCCGGCTCGGCGAGCGCGGGGGCCAACAGGTCCAGGCATCGCTGGAGCATCACCGGGACGTGTCGGGTGTGGCTCAAAGGGCCCTCTCAGGTCCGGCGCGGAGCGCGGTGCGCACGGCCGGGTCCCCGCCCGCTCCAGAAGGGGAATGGCCTGCTGGCGCCGGGGAAGTGGCGTCAGCCGACCGGGAGCGGGAGGAGGCCGAGCCGTACGTACGCGTCGCGCACGTGGGGGGATTCAGGGAATCTCCGGGTGAACAGTCCAGCTGGGAGC
The DNA here is from genome assembly GCF_053591915.1 of Streptomyces sp. NPDC002853. Taxonomy (NCBI): domain Bacteria; kingdom Bacillati; phylum Actinomycetota; class Actinomycetes; order Kitasatosporales; family Streptomycetaceae; genus Streptomyces; species Streptomyces sp. NPDC002853. The sequence continues at coordinate 374,996 of NZ_JBSFUS010000011.1, forward strand.
AGGGTCACGGCTCCCACTTCGCGTCACTTTAGTCCACCGTGTCGCCCGGTCAATCAACTGGCCTGCGCGTCGCGGACGGGTCGTCGACGGACCGCGAAAGACGCCTCGTCACCCGTTCGGGTGTAGCCGCCGCACCCCTGTGGGTTAGCTCACAACAAGGCTCATTGACGTTCTTTGTCCCTTCTCACAGCGGGCCCCGGCGATCAGTGCCGACTACCGTCGTAGCCATGTCGACTTCCGCATCGCCCACGGGCTTCCCCGCAGAGCAGACCGGCGGCATAGCCGCCGGCGACACCGTCACGGACCGCCTCGTCGAGGCGAACAAGCGGTACGCGTCCGGCTTCACGGACCCGGGCATGGACGCACGCCCCGTCCTCGGCGTGGCCGTCGTCTCCTGCATGGACGCCCGCATCGATCTGCACGCCGCGCTCGGCCTCGAGCTGGGCGACTGTCACACCATCCGCAACGCGGGCGGCGTGGTCACCGACGACGTCATGCGTTCCCTGACGATCAGCCAGCGCGCACTCGGCACGCGCAGCGTCGTGCTGATCCACCACACCAGCTGCGGTCTGGAGAGCCTCACCGAGGAGTTCCGGCACGAGCTGGAGCTCGAGGTCGGCCAGCGGCCCGCCTGGGCGGTGGAGTCCTTCCGGGACGTCGATCAGGACGTACGCCAGTCGATGCAGCGGGTGCGGACCTCGCCGTTCCTCCTGCACACCGACGATGTGCGGGGATTCGTCTTCGATGTGACCACCGGTCTGCTGCGGGAGATCGACCCTGCGTGACCGGGTCCGGAGCCGATCTTTCCGGAACACCTCGGCAGGCAAAAGGCCGTAAGAGCTGACATATCGCCGCCAGTTATCCGCGGGCGAGTGACACAACCCGGTATGCCCAACAAGAATGCGGGGTGGGCACCACGCTGAACGATTCGTGCGTGGTGTCCGTGATTCGGGGTGGGCCGGGCCGCACACACATGCGTCGGCCCGGGAGAACGTGTCCGAGGAGGGCCGGGTGACGACCTATGACGATCGAGCGAGCCTCACAGATCTGACCGCCACAGCGGAGCGTGTCCGCGGGTCGGTCGAGGGTGTGATCGAGGGCAAGCCAGAGGTCGTACGGCTTTCGCTGACCGTGCTCCTCGCCGAGGGGCATCTGCTGATCGAGGATGTGCCGGGCGTGGGCAAGACCATGCTGGCCAAGGCGCTGGCACGGTCCATCGACTGCTCCGTGCGGCGCATCCAGTTCACGCCTGATCTGCTGCCTTCGGACATCACAGGTGTGTCGATCTTCGACCAGCAGCGCCGGGACTTCGAGTTCAAGCCCGGCGCGATCTTCGCGCAGATCGTGATCGGCGACGAGATCAACCGCGCGTCCCCCAAGACGCAGTCGGCGCTCCTGGAGTCCATGGAGGAGCGCCAGGTCACCATCGACGGGCAGACCTACGAGCTGCCGAGCCCCTTCATGGTGGTGGCGACGCAGAACCCCGTCGAGATGGAGGGGACCTATCCCCTCCCCGAGGCGCAGCGCGACCGCTTCATGGCGCGCGTCTCGATCGGCTATCCGAACGCGGAGGCCGAGCTGCAGATGCTGGACGTGCACGGCGGTGTCTCGCCGCTCGACGACCTCCAGCCGGTGGCGCACGCGCACGACATCGTGAAGCTCATCGACGCGGTCCGCACGGTCCACGTCGCCGAGGCCGTACGGCGGTACGCCGTGGACCTGGTGGCGGCGACCCGCAACCACCCGGACCTGAGACTCGGGGCGTCGCCGCGCGCGACGCTGCACCTGCTGCGGGCGGCCAAGGCCTCCGCGGCGCTCAGCGGCCGCGATTTCGCGCTGCCGGACGACGTCCAGGCCCTCGCCGTGGCGGTGCTCGCGCACCGGCTGCTGCCCACGGCCCAGGCCCAGTTGAACCGGCGTACGGCGGAATCCGTCGTCCTGGAGATCCTCCAGCGCACGCCCGTGCCCGCCGCCGTCCAGCCGAACAGCGGCTACTTCAACCAGCAGCCGCCCGGCGCACGGAGGCTGTGATGGCGGCCGGGGGGCCGCAGCCGGCGCAGGACGAGGAGGGCAAGGGCGGACTGCGGACCGCGCTCGCGGGTCTGACCACGCGCGGGCGTTCGTTCCTCGCGGCCGGGGTCGCCGCGGCCATCTGCGCGTATGTCCTGGGGCAGAGTGATCTGCTCCGGGTCGGGCTGCTGCTCGCCGTGCTCCCGCTGGTGTGCGCGACGGTGCTCTACCGCACGCGCTACCGCGTCGCGGGCAGCCGCAGGCTCTCCCCCGGGCGCGTGCCCGCCAGTTCGGAGGCGCGGGTCCACCTGCGGATGGACAACGTCTCGCGGCTGCCCACGGGGCTGCTCATGCTCCAGGACCGGGTGCCCTACGTCCTGGGACCACGGCCCCGGTTCGTGCTCGACAGGGTGGAGGCGGGGGGCCGCCGTGAGGTCTCCTACCGCGTCCGCTCGGACCTGCGGGGGCGCTATCCGCTGGGCCCGCTGCAACTGCGTCTGACGGACCCCTTCGGGATGTGCGAACTGACCCGCTCCTTCTCCACGTACGACACCCTGACGGTCATCCCGCGGGTGGAAGCGCTGCCTCCGGTGCGGCTCACCGGCGAGGCCAAGGGGTACGGCGACGGGCGCAACCGCTCGCTCGCCCTCGCGGGCGAGGACGACGTGATCCCGCGGGGCTACCGCCACGGCGACGACCTGCGCCGCGTCCACTGGCGCTCCACGGCTCGCTACGGGGAGCTGATGGTGCGCCGCGAGGAGCAGCCGCAGCGGGCCCGCTGCACGGTCCTGCTCGACACCCGGGCGCGGGCCTTCCGGGGTGCCGGGCCCGACTCGGCCTTCGAGTGGGCGGTGTCGGGCACGGCGTCCACGCTGGTCCACATGCTCGAACGGGGCTTTTCCGTACGGCTGTTGACGGACACCGGGAATTCCGTGCCCGGCGAGGGCTCGGACGGCTTCGCGGGCGCGAGCCAGGAGTCGGCGGACGCGGCAGGGCTGATGATGGACACCCTCGCGGTGATCGACCACTCGGACGGCACGGGGCTCTCACCCGCGTACGACGTGCTGCGCGGCGGCAACGAAGGCCTCCTGATCGCCTTCTTCGGCGACCTCGACGAGGAACAGGCGACGGTGGCCGCCAAGATGCGCCAGCGCAGTGGCGCCGCGGTCGCCTTCGTCCTGGACGCCACGGTCTGGGCGCAGAGCTCCGGCGGCGCTCCCGCGGGCCCCGGCGACGAGCGGGTCCGGATGCTGCGCGAGGCGGGCTGGACGGCCGTGGCGGTGCCTCCCGGGGCCGCCCTGGTGGACCTGTGGCGTCAGGCCGACCATCTGCGGGCAGGCGCGGGCCCGGCTCCCACGGCGGGCACGACGACCGGGGGCTGGGGATGAGGCGGGGGCCGGGGGCGATCGGCGGCCCGGCAGGCAGGACCAAGGGCACGACAACAGGGGGACGTTCATGAGTGGGCGCGCGCGACTCGCGCTCTGTGCCACGGCGGCCACGCTGATGGCCTCGGGGGCGCTGCTGCCGCTCGTCGATCCGGCGACGTGGTTCGTCCAGGCGGCGATCCTGCTCGCGCTGCAGAGCGGCGTGGGTGCGCTCACCCGGCGGGTCCCGCTGGCCCGGCCGGTCACGGTCGCGGTGCAGGCCCTGGTGACGCTGCTGATGCTGACGCTGGTGTTCGCCCGCAGGCAGGCGATCGGCGGGGTGATCCCGGGCCCCGACGTGTTCCGGGAGTTCGGGCTGCTCCTCGAGGCGGGCGGCAACGACGTCGGGCAGTACGCGATCCCGGCGCCGCTCAGTGACGGCATCCGGCTGATGCTGGTCGGCGGCGTCCTGGTGATCGGCCTCGCGGTGGACGCCCTCGCGGTCACGTTCCGTACGGCGGCGCCCGCGGGTCTGCCGCTGCTCGCGCTGTACTCGGTCGCGGCGGGGCTCTCCGGGGACGGCGCCGGGTGGTTGTGGTTCCTGCTCGCGGCCGCCGGGTATCTGCTGCTGCTCCTGGCGGAGGGCCGGGACCGGCTCTCCCAGTGGGGGCGGGTCTTCGGGGGCGCGGCGCGGGCGCCGGGACGGATCTCCGGGGGCCTCGAGACCGACAGCGGTGCGATCGCGCCGGTCCGCACGGGCCGGCGCATCGGCGCGGTGGCCCTGGGCATCGCCCTGGTGGTGCCGCTCGCGCTGCCCGCCCTGGACGGCGGGCTCCTCAACGGTTCCGGCGGCGCCGGAGGTTCGGGTTCCGGTGGTGGCGGCACGATCTCCGCGGTCAATCCGCTGGTCGCGCTCCAGGACAGCCTGAACGAACCGGACGACCGCGAGGTCATCTCGTACAAGACGAACGCCAAGGAGACGGAGAACCTCTACCTGCGGATCGTCTCCCTCGACCAGTTCGACGGCACGACCTGGAAGACCACCGTCCGCAGCATCGAGGACGTACCCCCGCGCCTGGAGGACCCGCCGGGGCTCTACCCCGACGTCCGCAGGAGCGAGATCCAGACGAACATCGCGGCCGCCGACAGCTACGCGCAGAACTGGCTGCCGATGCCCTACCCGGCGAGCGAGGTGAAGATCAACGGCCGCTGGCGGTACGAGCCGGTGGGGCGCGCTCTGGTGGGCGACCGCGGGCAGACGACACGCGGCGCGCAGTACGAGGTCAAGAGCCTCATCGTGGAGCCCACGGCCGAGCAGCTGGCCAACGCCGCCGAGCCGCCGAGGCAGATCGCGCGGGACTTCACCAAGGTGCCCGACACCTTGCCGTCCGTGGTGGCGTCCGAGGCCCGCAGGATCACCAAGGGCTCGTCGAACGACTACGAGAAAGCGGTCAATCTCCAGGACTATTTCGCCTCGGAGGGCGGCTTCACCTACAACACGCAGGTGCGCGCGGGCAGCGGCCCGGCGGCGATCGCCCGCTTCCTGGAGCAGAAGGAAGGCTTCTGCGTCCACTTCTCGTTCGCGATGGCCTCGATGGCGCGGACCCTGGGCATCCCGGCGCGCGTGGCGGTGGGCTTCACGCCCGGCGCCGCGCAGGCGAACGGCTCGATGTCGGTCGGTCTGCGGGACGCGCACGCCTGGCCCGAGCTGTACTTCGAGGGCGTGGGCTGGACCCGCTTCGAGCCCACCCCGAACCGCGGCACGGTGCCGGAGTACACGCGTCCGGACACCCCCTCCGACGGTGCGAGCGACCCGGCGGCGCCGGAGCCGACCTCGTCGTCGGCGCCGTCCGACGAGCCCTCCGCCTCCGCGAGCTGCCCGCCCGACCAGCAGCGGCAGGGCGGCTGCGCGAGCACGGCCCCGGCGGTCGCGGGCGGTTCGGGCGGTGACGGACCGCCGATCGACACGATCGTGGCGGTGACCCTGGGGGCGCTGGTGGTCCTCGGCCTGCCCTTGCTGCCGATGCTGTGGCGCCGGCGCATCCGTGCGGTGCGCCTGGGCTCGACGGGCCGTACGGAGGCGGACGCGGCCGCGCGGACCCTCGCCGCCTGGCTCGAGGTGACCGACACGGCCTGGGACCACGGGATCGCGCCGGACGAGTCACAGACCCCGCGCAAGGCGGCCGCCCGGATCGTACGGATCGGTCAGCTCACCGCGGCACCCGCGGAATCGGTCCACCGGCTGGCCGCTGCGGTCGAACAGGTGCTCTATGCGCCACGGCCGCAGCTGACGGCGGGCCTGGCCGATGACGTGCGGCGTGTGTCGGACGGCCTGTGGGCCACGTCGAACCGCTCGGCACGGCTGCGGGCGACACTCGCCCCGCGTTCGGCCGCACGGGTGGTGTGGGCGGTCTCGGACCGCTGGACGGCGGTCAAGGCACGGGGGTCCGAGCGGGTCGCCAAGCGGTGGGCGGCACTGCGGAGGCCTTCACGGCCGTCGCGGCAGCAGGGCTGAAGCAGCCGGGGGCTGAACCCACGCAGAGCTGAATACACGTAGGGCGCCGGCCGCCCCCCGGGGTGCGGGGGGGGGCCGGGGCCGGACGTGCGGGGGGATTATGAGGTGGGGTAAATCGGGGATGCGATTTGGGC